>JAUMCZ010000316.1:0-13736 GCA_032122215.1 Caulobacter sp. | reverse complement strand
ATGAAGCCGATGATCACGGCGATGGCCTCGTAGAGTTCGACGGGGATTTCGCTGTCCAGCGCGATGGTCGACAGCGCCTCGGCCAGTGGCGCGTTGCTCTCCAGCGGCACGCCATGCTCGCGGGCGGCATCGATGATGGCCTGGCCGATGTCGCCGCGGCCGACGGCGACGACGCGCGGCGCGCTCGGGGCCTCATAGGCGAGGGCCACGGCCAACGGGCGTCTGACCGGGCCTGTCACAGGCTCTGATCCATCAACTGGCCGGCCGGCGGCGGCGGCCGGCGGGGGGCGCCGGGGTGGAAGACGACGTCGGCCGGCAGGGCGCCGGCCAGCTGGTCGCCCTTCTCGCGCAGGCGTTCGAGGCTCTCCTCGCGTTCGGCCCAGACGATCACCGTCGCCCGTTCGCCGCCGGCCCCCAGCTGCACATGCACTGGCCCGAGCGGCTCGATGTCGAGGGAGAAGCGGACGCGCCAGGACTGGACGGTCTCGCCGGCGGTTCCGGCGTGGCCTTCCTGATCGATCTCGAACTGGGCGATGGCGGTCCCCTGCGGCGTGGCCAACGGCAGTTCGAACATCCAGGCGCTGGTTCCGGGCTGCGGCAGCGAGGCCAGCTGGTGCAGAACCTGGCGGGCCAGGGCCTGTTCGACATCGCCGCCGAGGCGCTGGGCCACGGTGGCGAGGTTTGCCTCTGGAGGCAGGAGGGCGGCGGCCGGCGGCTGGCCGCTCAGGGCTCCATCCCGGGTCGGAGGCGGGGTCTTCGCCGGACGGCTGTGCAACGGCGCATCAGGCTGGGCCTCGGCCAGGACCTGACGCAGGACGAGCAGGGCCGCCTTCAGGTCGGGGGCCGGCGGACCGGGCGTTTGCGCGACGCGGGCTTCAAGGAACAGCCCTGACCGGGCCACGGCCTGTTGGACGACGTCAGCCGTCAGTGGCGCGGTCGTCGGAAGCTGCAGGGACAGCAGCCGGCTGATCGTTGCTCTGGCCTGCGGCGGCAGGGCCGGGGAGTCGAGAGCCTGGTCCAGGTCGGCGAACAGCGGCGCGAGGCCGGCCTGCCGGCCGGCCGCTTCGTTGCGGGCGGCGGCGATGGCCTGCTGAACGGGTTCGGGATGCGGCGTCCGGGCGGCGTCCGGCGCCGAGTGACCGGTCGGCGCCACCTTGCCCAAGCCCGCCACCAGCTCCGCCTGAGCCGAGCCGATGATCTGGGCCCGCAGAGCCGCGGCGGCCGGAGAGATCGGCTGGACGCTCATCGCTGGATGCCAGGGGGCAGGGACATGGGTGGAGTCTCCCCCAGTCGAGTGAAGCGGCGCTTAAGGGTCACGCGCTCAAGTTCCTCCCCCGAGGGGGAGGACCCGTGATCAGACCTCAGACGCCTCGTCCCAGCCGACATCGAACGGATAGCGCGCTTCCCAGAAAGCCGTGAGGCGAGGATCCTCATCCACCCGCTTCACCACCTCGGCCAGCTTCGGCGCCGCCGCGTAGAACCGCTGCCGCCTCGGCCGGAAGCGGCTGACGACCGTTACATAGAGGTCGAGCACGGTCAGGGTGTCGCCAAGGATATAGCGCTCCGGTTCGACCTGGGCGTCCATCATCGCCCAACAGTCGGCGATCCGCTGTGTCGAGCGGCGTAGCAGATAGTCCTGCGCCTCCGGCGTCTTCGCCAGGCGGCTCGGGTCATCGCGCAACCAGTACTGCGAATAGATCGAGGCCGAGACGAAGCTCATCCAGCGCAGGAAGGCCGGGCGCGTCGGATCTCTGAGCCCGGGCGCCAGACCGCTCTCCGGATGGCTGTCGGCCAGCCAGGTGAGGATGGCGGCGCTCTCGGTCATGACCTCGCCGGAGGGCAGCACCAGGGCCGGGATCTGGCGCATCGGATTGACGCGGCCGATGGTCGCCTGCACCGTGGCGTCCTGCTCCCAGGCGGGCGCTTCGACCACCTCGTAGGGCAGGCCCAGCAGGGTCAGCGCCGCTTCCACAGGCACGCTGCCTGATCCGGCGGCGCCAAAGACGGTGAAGGATTTATCCACAGCGGTAACTCTATCTTGTGAATTGCGACGTTCCATCACACCAGATGTAGTAGCCAACGGACGTCCGCGTCCGTATCGTTGAAGACCCTAACGCATGCCCGCCGATTCCTGCCCGCGCCCCCCGGAGTTTTCTTGATGGCCACCCTGATCACCCCGCAAACGCCCGGCCTTCTGACGGCGTCCGCCGCCTACAAGCCCTTCCGCTACCCGTGGGCCTACGACATGTGGAAGAAGCAGCAGCAGGTCCACTGGATGCCCGAAGAGGTGCCGCTGGGCGAGGACTGCAAGGACTGGGCGACCAAGCTGAACGACAAGGAGCGCAATCTGCTGACGCAGATCTTCCGCTTCTTCACGCAAGGCGACATCGAGGTTGCCGACAACTACATGGAAAAATACGGCCGGGTGTTCAAACCGACCGAAGTGAAGATGATGCTCTCCAGCTTCGCCAACATGGAGACCATCCATATCGCCGCCTACGCCCTGCTGCTGGAAACCATCGGCATGCCGGAGAGCGAGTTCGGCGCCTTCATGGAATTCGAGGCCATGCGGGCCAAGCATGACTACATGCAGCAGTTCGGCGTCGAATCGAACGGCGACATCGCCCGCACCCTGGCCATGTTCGGCGGCTTCACTGAGGGGCTGCAGCTGTTCGCCAGCTTCGCCATGCTGATGAACTTCCCGCGCTTCAACAAGATGAAGGGCATGGGCCAGATCGTCAGCTGGTCGGTGCGCGACGAGAGCCTGCACTGCGAAGGCATCATCAAGCTCTACCACGCCTTCAACGCCGAGACCGGTGTGGTGACCAAGGCGGTGGCCGACGACATCATCGATTGCTGCAAGACCGTGGTGGGCCTGGAAGACCGCTTCATCGACCTGGCCTTCGAGGCCGGCGAGGTGCAGGGCATGACGCCGGAAGACATCAAGGCCTACATCCGTTTCATCGCCGACTGGCGCCTGCGCCAGCTGAAGCTGCCGGAAGTCTACGGGGTGAAGGAAAACCCGCTGCCCTGGCTGCAGTCGATGCTCAGCGGCGTCGAGCACGCCAACTTCTTCGAAGCCCGCTCGACCGAATACTCCAAGGCCGCGACCAAGGGCCAATGGCACGGCGCCGAAGGCGTCTGGGGCCAGTTCGACAGCCTGATGGCCAAACGCCACGAGAACCTGCTGCCCGTTGACTGACGGGCAGCCACCCTCCCCTTTATGGGGAGGGTGGCGCGCGTAGCGCGACGGGTGGGGAAGCCGGATGCAGCGCGACAATCCCTCAGGATCTGCGCCCTATGATTTTCGTACCTCACCCTGCGAGGCTTCGCCTCGCATTCGGCGTATACGCCTCATCTCCCCATGAAGGGGAGGGATGATCAGCGCGATGACCATGACCTACGAAACCCTGCTTCTCGACAGTCCCGCACCGCACGTCCTGAGGGTGACGTTCAACCGGCCCGAGGTGCGCAACGCCCTCAACACCCAGATGGCGCGCGATGTGCTGTCCCTGTTCCAGGGCCTGATCCTTGATCCGGCCGACCACCGCTGCATCATCCTCACCGGGGCCGGCGAAGCGGCCTTCTGCGCCGGCGGCGACCTGAAGGAGCGCAACGGCATGACCGACGCGGCCTGGACCGCGCAGCATGTGTTGTTCGAACAGGCCTTCTACGCGCTCATGGACTGCCCCATCCCGGTCATCGCCGCGGTCAACGGCTCGGCCTTCGGCGGCGGGGCGGAGTTCGCCCTGGCCTGCGACTTCATCCATGCGGCGGACACCGCGAGGTTCGCCCTGACCGAGACGCGGCTGGGCATCATCCCCGGCTGCGGCGGCACCCAGAACCTGCCGCGCGCTGTCGGCGTGCGCCGCGCCAAGGAACTGATCCTCACCGGCCGGCCGTTCAGCGCGACCGAGGCGCAGGACTGGGGGATGGTCAACAGCGTCTGGCCGGCGGCCGGGCTGATGGAAGGCGTGCTCGATATCGCCGCCGCCATCGCTGCCGGCGGGCCGATCGCCGTGCGCCAGGCCAAGCGGGCCATGACCCTCGGTGTCGAAACCGACCTGAAGACGGGGCTCGCCCTCGAGGTGGAGGCCTACAACCGCACCATCCCGACCAACGACCGGCGAGAGGGCGTCGCCGCCTTCAACGAGAAGCGCCCGGCCCGCTTTACGGATCTCTGAAAAGATCGGACCGCCGCTCGGCGAACGTGGTTAATAAAGCATTAACACTATGCCCACTTCAGGCTAGGGTTCCGGCGCACGGTCAGGGTGCAGGGGAGCCTCGAGGCTATGGGCGCGATCATCGGCGACAACGACGGCAACGAACTCGTCGGCGCCCTCGGCGACGACAAGATTTACGGCAACGGCGGAGCCGACGAAATCTACGGCGATGACGGCAACGACTATATCTCCGGCGGCGACGGCGACGACTACCTCGAGGGCGAGGGCGGCGACGACACCCTGCTGGGCGGGGCCGGCAACGATACCCTGGTCTCCTGCGGCTGCGGCTTCGACAAGCTGGATGGAGGCGACGGCGACGACGTCGTCGTCCTGCTGGGCGGAACGCCGGCGCTGCTCAAGGGCGGCGCGGGAGCCGACACGCTTGTCATCGCCGGCGGGGCCGTCGAACTGAACAGCTTCGGGGCGGGCAATGGCTTCGAGCGCATCTCCTCGATCGGCCTGATCTACGGCAACGTGGGGAACAACACGCTCGATTTCAGTGTCGTGGTTCCCTACCAGACCTTCAATTTCGGGGTCTATGTCGATGGCCTGGAGGGCAATGACCGGATCACCGGCACGACCCAGGACGACCTGCTGTTCGGCGGCGAGGGCGACGACCTGATTTACGGCGGCGCCGGCCAGGATGAGATCTACGGCGACGAGGGCGCCGACCTGATCCGGGGCGGCGACGGCGTCGACACCATCGACGGCGGGGACGGGAACGACAAGCTGTACGGCGACGCAGGCAATGACACCCTCGACGGCTGGGTCGGCAACGACACCGTCGATGGCGGCGACGGGGCTGATACGCTCTACGGCTGGGACGGCGACGACACCCTGATCGGCGGCCTGGGCAACGACAAGCTGTACGGCGAGGGCGGCGATGACATCCTGATCGGCGGCGGCGGGGCCGACGTGCTCGATGGCGGCGACGGGAACGACTACATCACCGCCGGAGGCGAGAACGACACCATCTACGGCGGCGACGGCGGCGACCGCATCGACGGGGCCGGCGGCAACGACACAGTGAAGGGCGGCGGCGGCAATGACTTCGTCTACGGCCGGGCCGGCAATGACGTAATCCAGGGCGAGGCCGGCGACGACTTCCTGATCGGCGGCGCGGGCAAGGACACCCTGACCGGCGGCAACGGGGCCGACATGTTCGTCTTCTATGCCGGCGACCTGATCGCCGACGTCAACAACACCGACGTGGTCACCGACTTCAAGGCGGCTCAGGGCGATCGGCTCGACTTCTCGAACATCGACGCCGACATCAACACCGCGGTCAAGAACGACGACTTCACAATGGTTGCCGCTTTCACCGGCATCGCCGGGCAGATGACCCGCAGCTTCGACGGCAGCGTCAACCGAACCGTATTCCGCTTCGATGTGGACGGGAATTCGGTGGCGGATTTCGCGCTCGTGGCGAACGGAAATGTGGCCACAGGTTGGATTCTCTAGACAGCGTGTAATCGGTTTGTACTAGCGACAAGGGGCCAAATCAGGCCAGTTAACAAACAAAGGGGACTGCGTTGCCGGCGCCAGTCCCCGAGATCGGGCCGGCGTTGAGCGACATTGACGAACCCGCTCTTGAGGTTGGACAGACCATGGCGAATTACTTCGGGACGACTGGCGACGAAACCCTCACGGGCGGCGCGGACGACGACAAGATCCTTGGCTATGAGGGCGACGATATTCTCGACGGCGCCGGCGGCGCCGACATCATCCAGGGCGGTGACGGCAACGATGTCATCACCGGCGGGGCCGGGGCCAATCGCCTCAGCGGCGGAGCCGGCTCGGACACCATCAACAGCTCGGGCGCCGACGACATCGACGGCGGTGACGGCAATGACTACGTCAACCTGACCGCGGCCGGCGGCGAACTTCTGGCTCGTCTGGCCGGCGGCGCGGGGACCGATACCCTCAACATCACCGGCAATGTCGGACTGGACTTCTTCGCCGGCGGCGGCTTCGAGGTGCTGGTCGCCGGCGGTGGCGGCACAGTCAACGGGACGTCCGGCGCCAACAAGCTGGATTTCAGCAGCCTGACGGTCAGCGGCGCCAGCGCCCAGGGCATCAATATCAACGGTCTTGGCGGCGACGATACCATTACCGGCACCAGCCGGGACGACGTGCTGTCGGGCGGCGCGGGCATCGACCGTCTGCAGGGCGGCGCCGGCGCCGACACCCTCAGCGGTGGCGACGACAACGACTACCTCTATGGCGGTGACAGCACCGACACCCTGAACGGTGACGCCGGCAACGATATCCTCTACGGCGACGCCGGCAACGACTTCATCTATGGCGGCGTCGGAATCGACACCCTGACCGGCGGCGACGGCAGCGACATGCTGTACGGCGGCGACGACGCCGATACCCTGTTGGGCGGCGCGGGCAACGACAAGCTGTACGGCGAGGCCGGCGATGACGTGCTGATTGGCGGCGGCGGGGCGGACACCCTCGATGGCGGCGATGGCAATGACTACATCACCGCCGGCGACGAGAACGACGTCATCTTCGGCGGCGTGGGCGCCGACATCATCGATGGTGCGGGCGGCAACGACACCGTCAAGGGCGGCGATGGCGCCGACTATGTTTATGGCCGGGCCGGCAACGACGTCATCCAGGGCGAGGCGGGGAACGACTACCTGGTCGGCGGAGCGGGCAAGGATATCCTGACCGGCGGCGCCGGCGCCGACCACTTCGTCTTCTACGGCACGGACCTGGTCGCTGACGTCAATCAGACCGACGTGATCACCGACTTCAAGTCCAACCAGGGCGATGTCCTGGACTTCTCCAACATCGACGCCAACACCAACCTGGCCGGCAACCAGGCCTTCACGCTGGTGGCCAGCTTCAACGGCACGGCCGGCCAGATGACCCGCACCTACGACGGCGGCGTCAACAAGACCATTTTCCGTTTCGACACCGACGGAAACGGCACGCACGACATGGCCCTGGTCGCAAACGGCCAGGTCTCCAGCGGCTGGCTGCTCTAGCCACCGCCACCTGGCCAAACGTCAAAGGGCGGGACCTCGCGGTCCCGCCCTTTTTCGTCGCTGGCGATACCGCCGATGACCAGCGCGCCGCCTCTTCCATGCGTGTGCGGCTGAAACCCTTGCCGACAAAGGTCGCGTGCGCCGCTCGCAGGATACTGTCGTGGCGCAGGTCACAAAGTTCGAGACGCAGCTCCTGTTCGCGACGCGTCAGGCTTGGACCTGGATCCTAGTGCTCCCGGCCGGTCTTCCAGAAGGTCTGCAACAGTGGTTCGGTCAGGTACTGCAGGGCGTTACGCTTGCGCAGAGGCACGACCACCTCGACCGGCAGGCCGGGGCCGATGCCGGTGCGCGGGCCGCGGACCTTGCGGATCTTGGTCATCTCCTCCTCCGGCACCGAAATCTCGGCGCGGAAGAACTGCTGGCCCGACTTTTCATCTGTGAAGCTGTCGGCCGAAATCTTGGTCAGCACCCCGCGCAGGATCGGCAGGCTGCGGTCGTGCAGGGCCGTGAAGCGGATCTGGGTGCTCTGGCCGATTTTCAGGTCGTCGGCGTCGTTGGGATTGATCATGGCCTGGATGACCAGGGCCTTGTCACCGGGGACGACCTCCATCAGCACCTGGCCCGGCGAGACGACGCCGCCGACCGTGAAGGTGGTCAGGCCGACAACCTTGCCGCCCGCCGGGGCCCGGACCGTGGCGCGCGCCAGCTGGTCGCGAATGGCCGTCAGTTTCGGTTGGAGCTCGTCCAGCTGGACCTGCACGTCGCGCAGCTGGCCGGCGACCTCCTCGACGACCTGGCGGTCGAGCGAGATGGACTGCAGCCGGGCTTCGCCGATGGCCTCGCGCGAACGGGCGATCTGGGCGACCAAGGCGCCTTCCTCACCGACCAGCTGGGCCTGGTTGCGTTCCAGGGCCCTGACCCGGTTGACCGGGGCATAGCCCTGGTCAGCCAGCGACTTCATGCCGGTGGTTTCCTCGCCGATCAGCCGCTGTTGTTCGCGGTTGGCGATCAGTTGCCGGTCCGACCCGGCGATTTGTTCGTTGAGCTGCAGGATGCGCTGCTCGAGCACGCCCTTCTGGGTCAGGATGGAGTCGCGGCGGGCCTGGAACTGCAGCTGCTGCAGGTTCATCACGTCCAGGGCGATGATCCGGTCCTCCGCCGAGAGGTTTACGAACTCAGGCGGATAGACGATGGACCCCTGGCGGTCGCGCTCGGCGACCAGCCTGGCGCGTTGGGCGAGCAGGGTCAGCACCTGGCCGGCCAGACCGCGTTCGTTGGCCCGGATCTCTCCGGCCCCGATCTCGACCAGCATCTGGCCCTTCGTCACCGTCGCGCCTTCGACGACGTAGACTGCGGTGACCGTGCCACCATCGCGGTGTTGCACGGCCTGGCGGTTGCCCGAGACGGCGACCACGCCGCTGGCGTAGGCGCCGGCGTCGAGCGGCGTCATGGCGGCCCAGCCCAGGAAGCCCAGGAAGAAGGCGGCGGCGATGCCGACCCCGATCATGATCTCGCGGCGGGGGTTGTCGTTGACCTTAACGGCCGCGACGGTTTCGGTCTGGGGCTGGCCTTGGCCGGGGGCGACGTCGAGGGGCATGACCTACGCTTGGCCCTTCATATCGATGACATTGGCCTGCGGCTGGGGCGAAGGCTTGCCGGCCAGCTTGGCCAGCACTTCCTCGCGCGGACCAAGCCGTTCGATGGCTCCGTCCCGCATGACCAGCAGGCGGTCCACGCCGGCCAGGATGCCGGTGCGGTGGGCGACGATGATCACCGTGGCGCCCCGGGCTTTCGCCCCCTGGATGGAGCGTAGCAGGCTGGCTTCACCCTCGGCGTCGAGCGCCGAGTTGGGCTCGTCGAGGATCAGCAGGGTCGGGTCGCCGAACAGGGCCCGGGCCAGCGCTACGCGTTGGGCCTGACCGGCCGACAGCCCGCGCCCGCCTGGAGCCAGCGGCGTGTCGTAGCCCTTGGGCAGCTTGAGGATCAGGTCATGGACGCCGGCCTTGGTGGCGGCGTCGACGGCCAGTTGGTCGATCTTCTCGATCGGCATGCCGCGCCAGGCGGCGAAGCGGCTGATGTTGTCCTTGACCGTGCCGCTCATCAGCGACGGGTCCTGCGGCAGGTAGCCGATATACTCGGCCAGCGCGTCGGCGTCCCAGTCGGTGTAGTTGGCGCCGTCCATGCGGACGATGCCCTGGTCAGGCGCCAGGGCCCCCGCGATCACCCGCGCAAGCGTGGTCTTGCCGGCGCCGCTGGAGCCGACAATGCCCAGGCTCTCGCCGGGCGAAATCTTCAGGCTGACCGCCTTGAGCACCAGCTCCTCGCGGCCCGGCGCCCGCACCACGACGCGGTCCAGCTCCACCGCGCCCATCGGGGTCGGCAACTGGGTGCGATCGACGTCCAGCGGCTTGGTCTTGTCGAACAGCTCCGACAGGGTGTTGAGCGCCCCGCGCGCCTGGATCACCTGGGTCCAGCCGCCGACCAGTTGCTCCACCGGCTGCAGGGCGCGGGAGAGCAGGATAGAGGCGGCGATGATCGAGCCGGCCGAGATCTCGCCCTTGATGGCCAGATAGGCGCCGAGACCCAGAGCCGCCGACTGCAGGAACAGGCGGAAGAACTTGGTGTAGGCGCCGAACTGCCCCCCCTTGAACTGGGCCTCCGCCTGCAGGCTCTGGCCGATGCCGCGCTCTTCCAGGTGGCGGGCGATGACGGCGCGGCGCATGCCGAGCGAGCGGACAACCTCGCCGTTCTGGGCGGCGCCCTCCTGGCTGGCGTAGGCGGCGGCGTTGGCCTGCTGGGCCTTCATGAGGGCCGGCTTGGTGGCCCGCTCGTTGAGCAGGGCCAGGCCGAACAGCACGACGCCGGCAATGATGGTCATGATCCCCAGGGCCGGGTGGATCATGAAGGCGACGATCACATAGATCGGCGTCCAGGGGGCGTCCATGAATGCCAGGGCCGCCGGGCCGGAGATCGCCGCCCGCAGGCCGTCGAACTCGCGCATCGCCTGGGCGGTGTTCATGGGCCGCGACTGGGCCATCAGCCGGCCAAGAATGTCGCCCGACAGAATCCGGTCCAGCCGCATGCCGGCCAGCACCATAAGGCGCGATCGCACCGCTTCCAGCGCCGCCAGCACGGCCAGGGCGAAGGCGATGATGAAGGTCAGATAGACGAGGGTCAGCACGCCCTGCGTCGGCACCACGCGGTCATAGATCTGCAGCATGTACAGCGACGGCGCGAGGTACAGCAGATTGACGAGCGCGCTGAAGAAGGCGGCCGACATGATATGCCGCCGACACTCCTTGAACGCCGCTTCCATGGGCGCGGCGACGTTGGAACCTAAAAACTTCACGCGTGTCTCAATCCGGCCGGAACCCCGGAGACCACCAGCCCCCGGTCTCCATTTAACTGTCTTTTACGCTAAAGCTTTGTTGCCGTCGCGCGTCTTGTTGGCGGTTTGGTTAACGTAACTTCGCCGGCGGCGTATTGCAGCCCGAAACATCTTGCTCAAACCGGATCGACCGTCACCCGTCGCATGTGCCGCCGCTGGCCCGGATAGTCGTTCAGCGCATAGTGCCAGACCTGGCGATTGTCCCAGAAGGCCATGGATCCGTCGCGCCAGTTGAACCGGCAGGTGAAGGCTTCCTGGCGGCTGTGCTCGAACAGGTAGTCCAGCAGGGCCCTGGATTCTCGGCGTGTCCAGCCATCGAACCGCATCGTGAAGGCCGGATTGACGTACAGCGCCTTGCGGCCGGTTTCCGGGTGGACCTTGACGACTGGATGAATGAACTCGCCGGCCAGGCCTTCCGCTTCGGCCACCTGCATCGAGGCGCGCTTCTGGGCGGAGGCGCCCTTGGCGCTGTACTCCTTGCCGGCCGAATGCACGGCCCTCAGGCCTTCCAGTGTCGCCTTCAGGCCCTCCGACAGGGCGTCATAGGCCGCGGCCTGGCTGGCGAAGAGGGTGTCGCCGCCGAACTCCGGGGTCTCGACGGCGTAGAGGATCGAGCCGATGGAGGGGGTCTCCAGGAAGCTCATGTCGCTGTGCCAGCCGCCGCCGAAGTTCAGCTTGTCGGACGGCTCCTTGATGATCTCCATCACTTCCGGATGATCGGCCATGCCGGCGACGTAGGGGTGAATGTTCAGCGGCCCGAACCGCCGGCCGAAGGCCAGCTGCTGGTCGGGCGTCAGGCTCTGGTTGCGAAAGAAGATGACCTGGTGCGCGTTCAGCGCGGCCCGGATGGCGGCGATCGTGTCGCTGTCCAGCGGCCCCGACAGATCGACGCCCCCCAGTTCGGCGCCCAGTGCGCCCGCCACCTTGCGGATCGTCAGGCCGGTCATGCTCATCCCGCCTTCTGGTCAGGCAGATCAACGTACTTGAGGTTCTGCTCGCGCAGCTTGGCCCCGGCCTCGTCATAGAGGAAGGGCAGGAAGGCGAAACGCTCGCCCTTGGTGACCGGGCGCGCCTCATGCATCAGCGAGCAGGAGAAGACCACCGCCCCGCCGGTCGGCGGCTTGTAGAGCCGGTTGCCGAATTCCGGGAAGCGCAGCTCGCCGCCCTCGTAGTCCTCGGCGTTGAGGTTGATGGTCACCGCGAACTTGCGGTGAGCCGTGCCCTTGGTGGTGTTGTCGCGGTGCGGCCGGAACCAGCCGGCGCCGGCCACGTAGGACGCCACCAGATAGCGTTCGATGCGGGTCGCCTGGAACTGGAAGGCCTTGCGGATCTCGGGGATCAGGCGGCGATTGATCTTCTCGCGGACGATGGCCTGCATGCCTTCGTCCTCCAGCAGCACGTCCTTGCGCTGCTTATGGCGCGGGTCGGTGAGCAGTTTGGTCTTGCCGTCCACTTCACGCATGAAGCCCGACTCCGTGCCGCCGACGTGACGGTAGAAGGCGATCAGCTCCTTGCAGTACTCCGGCTCGAACACCCGCGGCAGGATCAGCACCGGCGCGGTGACCTCGACCTGGGCGTGGCTGGTCGGATGGGGCATCTCGGCCAGGCGCCGCACCAGCGCCCCGACATCCTCGATCTGGCCCCGGTCATAGACCCGCAGCTGCGGGTCGAGGATCAACCAGCCGGAGCCCTGAACGCCATAGATCTTGGCCAGACCGCCCGAAGGATCGAAGAACCAGCGCGAACCCAGCTTGGCGTGGCCTAGATGGGTATTGGCCACCCCGAAGACGCAGGCGTGGGTTTCGTCGAGGTCCTTCTGCAGGTTGATCACCCGCGCCAGCCCCTCGGCCGTCGGCCCGTCCGGCGCAAACACCAGCCCGACCCAGCGGCCCGCAAGGGTGGCGAAGTTGAACTGCGGGTTCTCCTCGGTCGGCGCCATGAACCAGGGCGCGGGATCACCGATGGTGAGGGACATGGGAAGCGGGCTCTCTCGATACTTGAGGGGCCATTGTCACAAACGGGCGGCGCGACTGCAACGGGAGTCAGACCGGCCGGAGGCGCGCCATCTGGACGCTCGAACCGCAGCCGATGAACATCACGTCCGGGTCCAGGGGCGAGGTGCGGTCCTGGCGGGAGTCGTCGACGGGATAACCCGAGAAGGACAGCAGGAAGATGTCCTCGTAACCACGATAGTTTCGCCCTTCCCAGGCCCAGCCCAGCGGACGGCCAACAAGGTCCTGCAAAGGCATCAATGGCGAAAGGCGCCGGGGCGGGGGCCCCTCCGTCAGCATGATCGCCAGTTCGTCGGTGTCGATTTTGACACCGATCCTGACCGTCAGCCCGGCGACACAGAGGTAGACCGCTTCAGCCGAGGTCGTGCCGTTGTTGAGGACAACGGGATCGCGGGCCAGGATGGCCTCGACGGTCTGGCCCTGAACCCGTTCCCAGTCGAAGCTGAACATGGCTACAGGTTCAGCAGCGCCGGATCGCCGCCCTGGGCCGTGATATTCACCGACACTGCCCGCTCCACGCCATAGCGCGAGAGCGCCTCTGGCCCGCCCGCCTTGGGCCCGGTACCCGACAATCCGACGCCACCGAAGGGCTGCACACCGACCACAGCGCCGATGATCGAGCGGTTGACGTAGACGTTGCCGGCCGGGACGCGGGCCTTGACCTCTTCGGCGAAGGCTTCGATGCGCGAGTGGATGCCAAGGGTGAGGCCATAGCCGCGGTCGGCCAGGCTGGCGGCGACGGCGGCAAGGTTCTCGGGGTCGTAGCGGACGATGTGCAGCACCGGGCCGAACACCTCCCGGTCGAGGAAGTCGGCCGACGGGATCTCGGCCAGGACAGGGCCGAAGAAGGTGCCGCTCTCGGGCGCGGACAGGACCTTCAGCACCCTGGCCTCGCGCTTCAGGCGTTCGAGGTGGTCGTTGAGGATCTGCCTTGCGTCGGCGTCGATGACCGGGCCGATGTCGGTCTTCGGATCAGCCGGGTCGGCAACGACCAGGGCGTCCATGGCCCCGATCAGGCCCTCGATCAGGTGGTCGGCGGTGTCTTTCGGCAGGAACAGCAGGCGCAGGGCCGAGCAGCGCTGGCCGGCCGAGCCGAAGGCCGAGAGGATGACGT
>JAUMCZ010000315.1:0-10373 GCA_032122215.1 Caulobacter sp. | reverse complement strand
GTCCATTCCGCCGCCTGAACGGCGGGACCGGCGGCGACAACAAGGGCGAGGGCGAGAAGAAGAGCGCGCATGCCCGATTGATTGCGCAACCCGCCGCGCCGCGCGTCCTCCCTTCGGGGGGCTCTGTTTGACCCCGCCGCCGGCTGCGCCTACAGCCCGCCCATGGCCATCCTCGACATCCTCGACCTGCCGGCCGCCCTGCCGCAGTACGCCCCCATCGTCGGTCTCGACCCGGGCGAGAAGACGATCGGCGTCGCCGTCTCCGACATCACCCGCACCGTCGCCAGCCCGCTCGACACCATCCGCCGCGAGAAGTTCACCCAGGACGCCGCCGCTCTGTTCAAGCTGATGGAGAGCCGCGGCGCGCTCGGCATCGTCATCGGCCTGCCGGTCAACATGGACGGCACCGAGGGCGTCCGCTGCCAGTCCAACCGCGCCCTGGCCCGCAACCTGCTGCGCCTCCGCGACATCCCCATCGCCTTCTGGGACGAGCGCCTGTCAACGGCGGCGGTTACCCGCGTCCTGATCGACGAGCATGACGTGAACCGCAAGAAACGCGGCCAGGTCGTCGACAAACTCGCCGCCACCTGGATCCTGCAAGGCGCCCTGGAGCGCCTGCGGAACGCCTAGTGCGTCCTTCGACACGCGGCCTTCGGCCGCTACTCAGGATGACGATCCTGGGTGGTCAGCACTGTTGTTCGTCATCCTGAGCAGCCCGCGCAGCGGGCGTGTCGAAGGACGCACCTAAGCCACCTTCACCATCCGCACGCGGCCTGCGGCCGCTACTCAGGATGACGATCTTGAGTGGATTGCACCGTTGTTCGTCATCCTGAGTAGCCCGCACAGCGGGCGTGTCGAAGGACGCACCTAAGCCACCTTCACCATCCGCACGCGGCCTGCGGCCGCTACTCAGGATGACGATCTTGGGTGGATTGCACTGTTGTTCGTCATCCTGAGCAGCCCGCACAGCGGGCGTGTCGAAGGACGCACCTAGGCCACCCTCACCATCCGCTTGCCGACATTTTCCCCCGCCAGCAGCCCGATCAACGCCCCCGGCAGGCTCTCCAGCCCCTCCAGCACATCCTCCTGCACCTTCAGCTGGCCGCTCTTCACCCAGGCCTGCAGGTCGGCCATCGCCTGGTCATTCCGGTCCGCGAAATCGCTGACGATGAAGCCCCGCATGACCAGCCGCTTGGTGACGATCAGCCCCGGCACCCCGCGCGGTCCGAACGGCGCGGCGTTCTCGTACTGCGACACCGCCCCGCAGCAGGCGATCCGCCCGTGTACGTTCATCTGGAACAGGCAGGCCTCGAGGATCTCGCCGCCGGTGTTGTCGAAATAGACGTCGATGCCGCCCGGCGCCGCCTTTTTCAGGTCCTTGAACAGGTTGCCGCCCTTGTAGTCGACCGCCTCGTCGAACCCGAACTCGTCCTTCAGCATCTGGCACTTGGCCGCCCCGCCGGCGATGCCGACCACCCGGCAGCCCTTGATCTTCGCGATCTGCCCGACGAACAGCCCGACCGAGCCGGCCGCCGCCGAGACCACCACCGTCTCCCCGGCCTTCGGCAGCCCGCACTCCAGCAGCCCGAAGTAGGCCGTCAGCCCGGCCACCCCGTAGACGCTGATCAGGTGGGTCAGCGGCTCGACATGCGGCAGCTTCACCAGATTCTTCGCCGGCAGCACCGCATACTCCTGCCAACCGGTGTCGGCGAACACCAGGTCACCGGCCTTCAGATTGTCGGCCTTCGACTCCACCACCTCGGCCAGCGCGCCACCGGCCATCACATCGCCGGCCTGCAGGGCCGAGCGATAGGTCGCCCCCTGCATCCAGGCCCGGTTGGCGGCGTCGAGGCTGACATACCGCACCTTCAAAAGCACCTCGCCCTCACCCGGCGATCCGACCGTCCCCTCGGCCTGGCGAAAGTGAGTCGGCTCGAGTTTGCCCTTGGGCAGGTCGGCGAGGACGATCTGGCGGTTGGCGGTCATGGCGATGCTCCCTGAATTTTCCCCAGCTTGGCGCCCGCCGCCGGCGAAGAGAACCCCCGGTGAATATGTCTAGACATATCCATTTCGGGCGCCTCCATCCGACCCCCGATTTGACTGCGCAAACCTGCGGCGCGTGCGGCGCCTTGCGGCGCCGTCTGTAGCCCCGAGCGGCCTCTTCCCGACCTACATTCACCGACAGTCGACCTACGCCGGACCTACGCCCGGACCTACATTTCCAAGGCCTCGACCCACGGCCCGACCTACAGTTTTCCCAATACTTTCCGCACCCTCCCCGCCCCTTTTCACCTTCACCCCCGAACGCCGGGTTATAATGGTAGCCCGCTTCGATAGCCCCACCCGCCGGAATCCCCCTAAAGCCGGGCCATGAGCGCAATCCTCCTCGGCGTCCTGCCCGTCTTCGCCATGATCGCGCTCGGCTGGGGCCTGCGCGCCAGCAAGTTCATTCCCGAAGAGCATTGGCCCGCCATCGAGCGGATCACCTACTTCGTCTTCTACCCCGGCTTCCTGGCCCCTGCCGTCTGGAAGGCCGATTTCTCGGCCCTGTCGGCCGGCCCCCTGGCGATCGGCGCCATGGGCGGCATCGCCATCGTCGCCACGGCCGTCCTGCTGGCCAAGCCGCTGCTCAAGCTGTCGGACGCCTCCTACACCTCGGTCTTCCAGGGCAGCCTGCGCTGGAACGCCTTCGTCTTCCTGCCGCTGGTGGCGGTGGTCTACGGCCCGGCCGGGGCCAGCCTGGGCGCGATGATCATGGGCGCCCTGATCCCGGCCATCAACATCGTCTGCGTCCTGGTGATGAGCCGCTGGGGCGAGGGCCAGGGCGGTGGGCTCAAGGCCGCGCTCAGGGGCCTGGCCCAGAACCCCGTCCTCTGGGGCTGCGGCATCGGGGCCCTGCTCAATGTTCTGCATGTGCCCAAGGTCCCGGTGGTGATGAACACCGCCCAGCTGCTCTCCGACGCCGCCTTCGCCCTCGGCCTGCTGGTCGCCGGGGCCGGACTCAACTTCGCCTATGTCCGCCGCCGCCAGTTGCTGATCGTCAGCGTCAGCGCCATCAAGATCCTCGTCCTGCCGGTGCTGATGTGGGGCCTGACCCGTCTGGCCGGCGGCGACGAGACGGCCCAGGGCATCGCCCTGCTGGCCGGCTCCGCCCCCGGCGCCGCCGCCTCCTACGTCCTCGCCCGCCAGATGGGCGGCGACGCCCCGCTGATGGCCGGCATCGTCGCCTTCACCACGGTCGCCAGCCTGCTGACCATTCCCGCCCTTCTCATCCTCTTCCACCTGCCGTAAGAGGCCCGCTCATGACGGCCAACGCCCCGGGAATCGACGACCTCCGAAGCAGGACCTTCCCGTTTCCGTTCCGCCACTTCCTGTCGGCGGGCGATCTCAACATCGTTCAGGTCAGCGAACTCCTCGACCTCGCCGACCATTTCGTGGATTTCAATCACCAGGCCTCCAAGAAGCTCGACCTCTTGAAGGGCCGCACGGTGATGAACCTCTTCTTCGAGCCCTCGACCCGCACCCAGTCCAGCTTCGAGATCGCCGCCAAACGCCTCGGCGCCGACACGGTCAACATGAGCCCCCGCTCCTCGTCGATGACCAAGGGGGAGACCCTGATCGACACCGCCGTGACCCTGAACGCCATGCAGCCGGACATCCTCATCGTCCGCCACGGCAGCAGCGGCGCCGCCGCCCTCCTGGCCCAGAAGGTCGGCTGCAGCGTGGTCAACGCCGGCGACGGCCAGCACGAGCACCCGACCCAGGCCCTGCTTGACGCGCTGGCCATGCGCCGCGCCTTCGGCTCGCTCGCCGGTCTTACCGTCGCCATCTGCGGCGACGTCGCCCACAGCCGCGTCGCCCGCTCCAACGTCGCCATGCTCAGCGTGCTGGGCGCCGAGGTCCGCCTGGTCGGCCCGCCGACCCTCATTCCCGCCGGGGCCGAGCACTGGGGTGTCGAGATCCATCACGACATGAAGTCGGGTCTCCGGGGCGTCGATGTGGTGATGATGCTGCGGTTGCAGCTGGAGCGGATGCAGGGCGCCCTGGTGCCTTCGACCCGTGAGTACTTCCGCTTCTACGGCCTTGATCGTGAACGCCTTTCCTACGCCGCCAGCGGCGCCAAGGTAATGCACCCCGGCCCCATGAACCGCGGCGTCGAGATCGACAGCGACGTCGCTGATGACCCGGCCGTCAGCCTGATCCAGAATCAGGTCGAGATGGGCGTCGCCGCCCGCATGGCCGTCCTGGCCAGCCTCGCCCACCGCCTGGACAACGCCTGATGGCCCGCCCACAGCAACCCATCGCCTTCCAGAACGCCCGCCTGGTCGATCCGGAAAGCCGCCACGACGGCCCAGGCTCGCTCATCGTGTCCGAAGGGGTCATATCCGACGTCGCAAAGGGCCGTGATTTCAAAGACCTGTCGGATGATATTCGCGTCATCGACTGCAACGGCGCCCTGCTGGCTCCCGGCCTGATCGACCTGCGCGTCAAGACCGGTGAGCCCGGCGCCGAGCCCAAGGAAACCCTCAAGTCCGCCGCCCAGGCCGCAGCCGCCGGCGGGGTGACCTCCATGGTGGTGCAGCCCGATACCGACCCGGCCATCGACGATCCGGCCATGGTCGACTTCATCCTGCGTCGGGCCCGCGATATCGAGCTGGTCAACGTCTACCCGGCCGGCGCCGCGACCAAGGGCCTCAAGGGTCAGCACCTGGCCGAGATCGGCCTGATGCGGGACGCCGGCTGCGTCTTCATCACCGACGCCGACCATTCCATCGTTGATTCAAGGGTTTTCCGCCGAGTTCTCGCCTACTCAAAGGCCTTCGGCATGCTGGTCGCCCACCGTCCGGCCGACCCCTGGCTGACCGGTGACGCCGGCGCCACCGAGGGCGACTTCGCCGCCCGCCTCGGCATCCCGGCCGCCCCGACCGCCGCCGAGACCATCATGCTCGAGCGCGACCTGGCCCTGGCCGAACTGACCGGCGCCCGCCTGCTGGTCGACCAGATCACTTGCGCCGCCAGTCTCGATGCGCTGAGGCGCGCCAAGGCCAAGGGTGTGAAGGTCCACGCCTCGGTCTCGATCAACCACCTCAGCTTCAACGAGCTGGACATCGGCGACTACCGCACCTTCGCCAAGCTCGACCCGCCCCTGCGCAGCGAGGACGATCGCCAGGCCCTGATCGACGCCCTGGCCGACGGCCTGATCGACGTGGTGGTCTCGGCCCACGCCCCGGCTCCCGCCGAAGACAAACGCCTCCCCTACGCCGAAGCCGCCCCCGGTTCGGTCGGGCTGGAAACCCTGCTCCCCGCCCTCCTGGCCTTCCATCACGACGACCGCATCCCGCTGGTCGACCTGATCCGCGCCGTCACCCTGGCCCCCGCCCAGCTTCTGGGCCTGCAGGCCGGCCGCCTCGCCCCCGGCGCCCCGGCCGACCTCGTTCTCTGCGACATGGGCGCTCCGGTCGTGGTCGATGCCGACAAGCTGCGCTCCAAATCCAAGAACTCCGCCTTCGATGGCCGCCGCCTTCAGGGCCAGGTGCTGATGACCTTGGTGGATGGCCGCACGGTCTACCGGACGGCTGACTAATGGCGTGCTTCGACACGCGGCCTGCGGCCGCTGCTCAGCATGACTCGCTTGGGAGACGCTCAAGAGGTTAGTCATCCTGAGCAGCCCGCCCAGCGGGCGTGTCGAAGGACGCACGAACACAACCACCCTCTTGCAGCCCCCAACCAATCCGTCGCATCGTCCCCTCGGGAGGAACAAACATGGAATCCTTGGCCGGCGCCGTCTACCTGACGCTTGGGCTTGTCGTCGTGGGCGGCTACCTGCTGGGCTCGATCCCGTTCGGGCTGCTCAGCGCCCGCATCGCCGGCATCGACATCCGCACCGTCGGGTCGGGCAACATCGGCGCGACCAATGTCCTGCGCACCGGCCGCAAGGATCTCGCCCTTCTGGCCCTCATCGGCGACAGCGGCAAGGGCGCGCTGGCCGTGCTGCTCGCCGGTCTGCTCACCACCTGGGCGCCCGCCGCCATGGCGCTCGCCGCCGGCGCCGCCTTCACCGGCCACCTCTTCCCGGTCTGGCTGAAGTTCAAGGGCGGCAAGGGCGTGGCGACCTTCTTTGGCACCATGCTGGCCATCGCCTGGCCGGTCGGCCTGCTGGCCGGGGCCGCCTGGCTGCTGACGGCCTTCCTGTTCCGGATGTCGTCGCTGGCCGGCCTGACCGCCGTGGCGCTGGCCCCCCTCTTCGCCCTGGCGACGGAACAACCTTATCCCGTGGTCATCCTGGCCGTCTTCATGGCCGTGCTGGTCTTCATCCGCCACCGCGACAACGTCGGCCGCCTGATCAAGGGCACGGAGCCGAAGATCGGCGCCAAGAAGGACGCGCCGCCCACCACATGATCGAGGAGGAGCGCCTCGCCTGGCTGCGCCTGGCCCGCACCGAACAGGTCGGCCCGGTGGCCTTCGAAAACCTGCTGGGCCGCTACGGCTCGGCGCGGGCGGTGATGGAGGCGCTGCCGGAACTGGCCAGCCGGGCCGGCCGCCACGGCCCGGTGCGGGTCCCCACCCTCGATGACGCCCGGCGCGAGCTGGCGGCCGGCGAGCGGATCGGCGCCAGGCTCCATTGTTCCTGCGAGCCGACCTTTCCCTACCTTCTCGCCGCCCTCGATCCACCGCCGCCGCTGATCTGGGTGCTCGGCGACCTCACCATCGCCAGCCGCCCGACCGTCGCCATCGTCGGGGCCCGCGTCGCATCGGCCGGCGGCCAGAAGTTCGCCCGGGGCCTGGCGTCCCAGCTGGGAGAAGCCGGGGTCACCGTCGTCTCCGGCCTGGCCCGCGGCATCGACGGCGCGGCTCACCTGGGGGCCCTGCCGACCGGAACCATCGCCGTTCTCGGCGGCGGCCCCGACGACATCTACCCGCCCGAGCACGCCGACCTCCATCGCCAGATTGCCGAGCGCGGCGCTGTCGTCTCCGAAAGCCCGCCCGGCTACCGCGCCCAGGCCCGCGACTTCCCGCGCCGCAACCGCATCATCTCCGGCCTCTCGCTGGCCGTGGTCGTCGTCGAGGCCGAACTGCGCTCCGGCTCCCTGATCACCGCCCGGCTGGCCAACGAGCAGGGCCGCGAGGTCCTCGCCGTCCCGGGCTCGCCGCTCGATCCCCGCGCCAAGGGGACCAACGACCTGCTCCGCCAGGGCGCCCAGATGTGCGAGACGGTCGACGACGTCCTGACCGCCATCCGCGACATGTCCCTGCGGGAACGCGACCCTCCGGCCTGGAAGGGCGCCGCCGTCAGCGACCGCGACATCGACACCCTTCGCGAGCGCCTGGCCGACCTGCTGTCGCCGACGCCCGTGTCGCGGGATGAACTGGTCCGGGCCACCGGCGCGCCGGTCGCGGCCGTGCTGGCCGCCCTCACCGACCTGACCCTGGCCGGCCGGGCCGAGCTGCTGCCCGGCGGCATGGTCACCCAGGGCTGAGGCCGTACCCAAGTTTCAAACTGGCGTTCAAACGCCTGTTCGGCCATGATGCCGGCAACAAACCAGAAAATGCGGGAGACTTCAGGATGGACGCGCAATCGAACTGGACCGGCCTCGATGCCGACCGCCTGGAACGCATCGGCGAGCATCTCCAGAAGCACTACATCGACAAGGGCCGTATCGCCGGCTGCCAGATCGCCGTCACCCGCCACGGCCACCCCGCCTACAACGCCGTGTTCGGCAGCATGGACCTTGAGCGCCAGAAGCCGATGGCCGAGGACACCATCTTCCGCATCTATTCGATGACCAAGCCGATCACCTCGGTCGCCCTGATGACCCTGTTCGAGCGCGGCATGTTCCAGCTCGAGGATCCGGTGCAGCGCTTCTTCCCCGAGTGGAAGAACCAGCGCGTCTGGGTCTCCGGCGAAGGTGACGACATGGTCACCGCGCCGCTCGACCGCCCGGTCAGCATCCGTGACGTCCTTACCCACATGAGCGGCCTGACCTACGGCGGCGGCCTGCCCGGCGTCGGCATCCAGCACCCGGTCGACAAGGTCTATCGGGCCTTAAAGGTGCGCAGCCTCGGCTCCACCGACACCCTCTCCGAATTCATGACCAAGCTTTCCCAGGTGCCGCTGCTGTTCCAGCCGGGCACGAAGTGGATGTATTCGCTCGCCACCGACGTCTGCGGCGCCCTGGTGGAACGGATCAGCGGCGTGCCCTTCGACAAGTACCTGCAGGACGTCATCTTCAACCCGTTGGGTATGGTCGACACCGCCTTCCATGTCGCGCCGGAGAAGGCCCACCGCTTCGCCTCCAACTACCAGCGCAAGGCCGACAAGACCCTCGGCCTGATGGACGACGCCGGGACCAGCGCCTACCTCAAGCCGGCCGGCTTCCTGTCGGGCGGCGGCGGCCTGACCGGCACCTGCGCCGACTACATGCGCTTCGCCGAGATGCTGCGCCGGGGCGGCGAGCTGGACGGGGTGCGGATCATCGGTCCCCGCACCCTGGACCTGATGACCCGCAATCATCTGCCCGGCGACCAGGACCTGACCGAGATCGCCCTCGGCAGCTTCTCCGAAACCGCCAACAGCGGCGTCGGCTTCGGCCTGGGCTTCGCCAGCACCATGGACGTGGTCAGCACCGGCACGCTTGGCGAAGGCGACTTCTACTGGGGCGGCGCGGCCTCGACCATCTTCTGGGTCGACCCGCACGAGGAGCTCAGCGTCGTCTTCATGACCCAGCTGATGCCCTCGGGCACCTTCAACTTCCGCGGCCAGCTGAAGAACATCATCTACTCGGCGATGGTGGACTAGCTCTTCGGCGGATCGGTCACCGGCTGGGCCTCAGCCCAGTCGCCCGGCCGCTCTCCCCGCACCCAGCGCCAGCTGTCGGCGCCGCCGTGGTTGCCCTTGGGATCGACCCGGCTGGCGCTGGCGGCGGCGATCAGACCGGCGCGGCCCTTGGCGGCGCACCCGCCCTCCTCGACCACCACGCCGGGATAGGGCTCCAGGGTCTGACGGCGCGGCTTGCCACCTTCCGTCTTCGTCCCGTCCGGCGGCGGCGGCCCGCACTTCAGCCGCCACGTCCGCAGGGCGATCATCCGGCCGCTCTCATCCAGTCGGACGCCATCGACACCGTAGTAGCTGTAGTAGCCATCAGCGCCGGGATCGCTGGGACCCGTCTGGGCGACCTGGAAGTCCGGAGCAACGCCGACCCTCATGGCCTTCAGCAAGGCAGGATCATTCTCGACCGCCTCGTCCGGGTGAGCGGCGCGACCGCGTCGGACGATCAGGGCCTCATCACAGTCCCAGGCTGGCAGGTCGAGCGCAGCATCGGCGGAGCAGCCGTCCCCGGCCCAGACCCCGTCCCGCGCCGGCGGAAGGGCGTCACGGTCGGCCGCAAACAGCACCGGCGTCTTCGTGGTCAGGATATCATCGTTGCAGGCGGTCAGGCCCACAGCGGCGAGCAACAGAGCAACGGATAACAGTCTCATCACGATCTCCTCACGCCCCCGTGAACACTGCGTGAGAGTCGCGTGATTGTCCAGCCGGCTTATTTGTCGCCGTCACGCACCCACCGGCTCTCGTCGCCCTCGTCCCCTGCCGCCTCAAACCGCTCCGACAGTGCAGCCGCCCTGATCAGCGCCGCCTTGCTTTCCGGCGCACAGCCCGAGAGGGCGTCGTCCATGATCAGTCCCGGCGAAGGCTCCAGCGTGCCGTACCGCGAACTGCCGTCCGGCTTCCTGGCGTCCTTGGGCGGTGGTGGTCCGCACTGAACCATCCAGCCTGTGTAGCCGGTGATACGTCCCTGCTTGTCGGTCCTTGTGGGGCGCAGTCCGAGATAGAGGTAGAGGGCTGCGGGCTTGCCGTTTTCGGTCTTCTTCTCCTCATCCTCGAGGCGGACCTGCATCACACGCGGCTCGCCGGCGGCAAGGACGAAGGGCAGGTTGAATTTTTCGCCCTTCTCGGTGACCCCGGTCATCGCGTTGTTCTTGACGACGATCCACCGAGCGCACTCGGGCCAGGTCTTCGCCGGCTTCTTGCTGTTGAACTCGCAGCCCTTGTCCGCACTGACCCAGAGCCCCGACCGCAACGCCGGGGTCCCCTGATCCTCGGCCAGGAAGGTCGGCTCGGTGGTGACCACCATGTTGCAGGCCGACAGAGAGGCGGCCAGACCCGCCGCCGCCAGCGCTTTCAGCGCGATCCGATGCCACATGCCTAATCCCCCTTCGAAGCCTATTAAGCATTATCCGCCATTGCTCGGCTGTCTACGAGGAGAGTCGCCCGTGCCCATGCCTGTCGAAGAACTGGAACGCCGCCTGACGCAGGCCTTCCCGGATTCGGAAATCACCATCACCGACCTGGCCGGCGACGGCGACCACTACAAGGC
>JAUMCZ010000314.1:25000-28432 GCA_032122215.1 Caulobacter sp. | reverse complement strand
GTAAGCTCGCGGGGCTTTTTGCTGGGCAGCGTCCACGCGCAGAGGCTTGCCGATGTCCGTGAGGCGCGACCACGTCCAACGCCCGGATCTCTCCGGCGATCGACTAGACCGTGGCCCGCACAGCGTCCTCCACAGATCGCTCCACAGAATTCGTTGAGGGGACGAGTGGCGCCTGGAGGCCGGCGGTCTGCCGTCGAGCTGCGACGAGGGCGGGACGTTGATCCTCGATGGTCGCCTCCACGCCCCTTCGAACCGCAACACCTGGCTGAAGGGGGCGAATCCGGGATCCTCGTCCGGGTCCGGCCAGCGACCCAAGCCCCTCACTTTGTGGGGATCGAGTGACCCACCTGCCGTTTACAGATGATGGCCAGGGGCTCGACGCGCCGCCTATCGGCCCTTACCGAGGCGCCGCATCAGGCCCAGGTCGGCGAAAGCGACCTGACGACTGACGCCTCGGCCGGCGCTCTTGTTTCAACTCTTCCATTCATTCGCAGCCGAGCGGTGAGCAGGATCCTGGGTAGGGTGAATGAGCGCGGCCGATGGCCGCTATGCGACAGGTCGGCGTGGAGCGGTCGGTGCGGTGGAGATCGAACGCCCGCCCGGAAGCGGACATCGCAGCTGGCCCGACGGCGCTGCCAGGTTCGATGGCGACGCGGTCGCGCAGACACGGACCCACTCCGCCGGCGGGCGCCAGGGCGCGGGCGACTTCGAGATCGCCCGCTGCTCCTGAGCGGGGCGGCTCGCCATCGGCGCCGAGGGCCGAAAAGAGTCAGGGAGGCGCCAGGGGCCGGTCCGCCAGGAGATCTTGGCCTGGCATTTCAGGCAGTCGGCCCTTCGCCGGCGGACACCCTTGTTGAGCTACGCGCCGGCGGCAGCTGGATCTCGATTGGGGGAGGGGGGCGAAGGCTGTCTTGTCCCCGTAGGCGGATATCGACCTGCGCCCGACGGCCGATCAAAGGTGCTTCGCAGGGAAATGGGCCAGCCGCCCCGGGTCAGGATTTTCGGGATCGGCGTCGAGTCACTTTCGAAGCCAACGCTGGCGGGGCGAATCGTCCGGGGCGATGCGCTTGTGACGTCACGAGCGGCGCCTGAAGACCGTGAGCCGATGGCGGGAACAACCTCCTGGAGCCGAAAGTCGACATCCGTAAGGCGTTCCTCATCCGCCGCATCGCCGAATCTGGGGACGGATGCGGTCAACGCACGACCGTAGTCTCTCGAGGCGGCCTCGCCCGGTGTCGTCCGGGCGTGAGGGTCGGCGTGAGAAGGTGCGCCGGCTCAGCGGTTGAGCATCGGCATGAGCATTATCTTTCCACTCTGATTCCGGTCGTGTCTGCCCCGAGGTCTGATTTCCGCCCGCGCCCGAGGGAACGGGCGACCAGATTCGCTGGCCCCGAGGAGCTGATAACGGACGTCTTCACCGTTCGCGGGCCGTTCTGCAGGCCCCTTTGCAAGACTCCAACCTTCTGCCAATGGCGCCGCGTCGATAGGCGCCCGACCGACCTGCGACCCTGATCGAGCTCGTCATCCATGTGACCACCATGCAGTCCATCGCCTGGTCCGGTGAGCGGCATCGGCATACGGTTTGTGCTTCATTCGCATGTATCCTGCGGAGCGAGTGTGTTCAGCCAACCGATCCCGGGGAGGGGGCGCTAAAGGCCCGGGACTCCGCGCTCTTTTCGCCCTGCGCCGCCGATGAACGTCGTCGGATCAACTGGCCTTTTCAGGTGTCCGCTGTCCGCGAGGTCGACGCCGCTGACCCTCTGGATCGGTGGTCCTGTTCGAGCATCGATGGGGGACCGCTCCTGGTTAACGGCCCCCCGGCACAAGGACGACCCGCCGTATCGGGAGGGCGCCTGAGCGCCAAGGCGCCGGCGTTCTGCGAAGAATCTGTGTCAGCGGGGTTGCCAGCGAGGCAGGGACCCCATAGAAGGCGCCTCTGCTTCGAACGGCTCGCGCCGCCAACGAGGGCAGGGGATTTATTCCCTTGCAATTCCGGTAGCGATGAGTATGTTCCGCAGCCTCAATCGACTCGGTCAGCGACCTGGAGGGATGCCTCGGCTTCCCTGGGTGGCTGGTTTTGTCTCTGAGGATCGGCGGTTTCTTCGGGAACTTCGGTCTCTCAGAAAAACAAAAACGAGCGGTTGACACTAACGGAGCGGCCAAATAGAAGGCCGCCTCTCGCCGCCACCGGGCGCTAAACGGTGGGGCCGGCGAGCCGGTCTAGGTCTTTGACATTGTAGATTTGGAAAGAGAAACGCAGGCGGCGACGTTCTGGCGATGAGCTTAACCAGCTCATCTCGACGTCGACAAAATGCGGTCTCTTGAAGACACCATGAATATAGGCTGGTCAGCTTCGGTTGGCTGGTCGATGTGAATGGGAACTCGTCAAGATACTATGCAAAACCAGATACGCCGGCTTTGGGTTCGTCCTGAGGTCGAGATACTGGAGTCAATGTCAACTCAACCTGAGAGTTTGATCCTGGCTCAGAGCGAACGCTGGCGGCAGGCCTAACACATGCAAGTCGAACGGACCCTTCGGGGTTAGTGGCGGACGGGTGAGTAACACGTGGGAACGTGCCTTTTGGTTCGGAACAACTCAGGGAAACTTGAGCTAATACCGAATGTGCCCTTCGGGGGAAAGATTTATCGCCATTAGAGCGGCCCGCGTCTGATTAGCTTGTTGGTGAGGTAATGGCTCACCAAGGCTACGATCAGTAGCTGGTCTGAGAGGATGATCAGCCACATTGGGACTGAGACACGGCCCAAACTCCTACGGGAGGCAGCAGTGGGGAATCTTGCGCAATGGGCGAAAGCCTGACGCAGCCATGCCGCGTGAATGATGAAGGTCTTAGGATTGTAAAATTCTTTCACCGGGGACGATAATGACGGTACCCGGAGAAGAAGCCCCGGCTAACTTCGTGCCAGCAGCCGCGGTAATACGAAGGGGGCTAGCGTTGCTCGGAATTACTGGGCGTAAAGGGAGCGTAGGCGGATAGTTCAGTCAGAGGTGAAAGCCCAGGGCTCAACCTTGGAACTGCCTTTGATACTGGCTATCTTGAGTTTGGGAGAGGTATGTGGAACTCCGAGTGTAGAGGTGAAATTCGTAGATATTCGGAAGAACACCAGTGGCGAAGGCGACATACTGGCCCAATACTGACGCTGAGGCTCGAAAGCGTGGGGAGCAAACAGGATTAGATACCCTGGTAGTCCACGCTGTAAACGATGAGTGCTAGTTGTCGGCATGCATGCATGTCGGTGACGCAGCTAACGCATTAAGCACTCCGCCTGGGGAGTACGGTCGCAAGATTAAAACTCAAAGGAATTGACGGGGGCCCGCACAAGCGGTGGAGCATGTGGTTTAATTCGAAGCAACGCGCAGAACCTTACCACCTTTTGACATGCCTGGACCGCTGCAGAGATGCAGCTTTCCCT
>JAUMCZ010000314.1:0-20000 GCA_032122215.1 Caulobacter sp. | reverse complement strand
CGCCTGCGGCTACATCCTCGATCTGCGTGGAAACGGCGGAGGCAACATGTGGCCGATGGTCACCGGCCTGGCGCCGTTGCTGGGCGACGGTTTGGCTCTTGGTCACCGGGATGCGGCAGGCGTCAACAGTACGCGGGGAGTTCTGAAGGGCGGCGCCAGCTATTGGGTTGGTCCTGAGCGCGGCGGCGAAGTGATCGTTGCGGTGGAGGGTTGGCGCGACCTCGGGCTTGAAGGGGCGCCGGTCGCGGTCCTGCAGGACGACGCCGTCGCCAGTTCAGGGGAGGCTGTGTTGGCGGTCTTCGCCGGGCGGGCCCGCACCCGGTCGTTTGGACAGAATAGCTACGGCGTCGCCAGTTCCAACCGGGGTTTTGAGCTATCCGATCAGACAAATCTGGTCATCACCACGGCGATGATGACCGATCGACAGGGCCGGATCTATCCCGACGGGTTCTCACCCGACGAACCGGTCCTGCCTGGACCCGGGATGGCGGACGATCCCGATGACGCCGTGGTTGAGGCGGCCAAGTCCTGGCTCGGGCGGCAGCCCGGCTGTCGCCAGACGGGATAGCGGGGCGCGGATGTCGCCTGACGCTTGCGGCCGTGGTCCAGCCGGCGGGGTCGAGGATAATCCTCGTCGGCTCCTCGGGGCCAAGGCGGCGACGTGTCGGTGATCGCCCCTTCTGCCTGCTGACTCGAGCCGCATCCTGAACCGAGCCTCATCCCGCCCGGCAATGCGGTCGGCCTTAATTGCGGCGCCGGGACGGGTGATCGATTGACGGGATGTAGGTCCTGGAGGTCCTGATGATCCGTCCTGTCCTGGCGATCGCCATTCTGATGAGCGCCGGCGGCGCCATCGCCGCCGAGCCCTTCGATCCTTTCGAGCGGCAGATCGCCCTCGGCAGGCTGTCGGCCATGGTCGGGGCGGCCAGCAGTGTGATGGGCGAGGACTTGCCCAATGACGGCGAGGACGCGGCCGCCCAGTATGCCCGCCTCTATCGCACCTCGCTGGAGCTTGAAGCGTTGCGGGCGAGGGCCTGCGGTGCTGGTCGCATCAAGGGACCGGTCTGCCGGCGGCGCTATGCGCCTGGCTGGCTTCGGCCGCCTGGCAGTTTCACCCCGACCCTGCCTCAGGTGTGGCGCTGGACCGACCTGCTGCAGGGGGAGGTCATGACGGTGACCGGCGCGGTCTGCGACACAGCGCCGCCAGACCCCGAGGGGCCGGGCGCCTGTTCCGTGGAGTAGATCAGGTCGCCATGTGTGCGACGTGGCGCTCCAGCTGGTCGAGGCCGGAGTTGGTCCCCTGTTCGAAGCCGGCCCCGACGTGTTCGGCATACATGCGCGCCGAGCCGAACACCGTCCTGGAGGTGACGGTCGTTTGGCCGTCCAGCTCATCGAAGGTGATGGTGGTGACCATCCGCTCGGCGCCGGCGATCTCGAAGCCGTTGTCCCACTTGATCAGCCTGTCCGGCTCGATCTCCAGATAGGTCCCTCCGAAGGGCGGGTTCTGTACGCCGGTCGTTCCGGTCATCGCCATGCGCCATTGGCCGCCGACCCGGAAGTCCATCTCGCAGAAGGTCACGGGCCAGCCGACCGGGCCGAACCACTGCATGATGTGCTCGCGCTCGGCGTGGGCCTTGAAGAGCAGGCGGGCGGGGGCGTCGAAGACCCGAACAATGGTCAGGGTGCGGGCTTCGGTGTTCGGGTCGTCACTTACCTTTGGCGTCCATCATCTTGAGATCTTTCACATAAGCGTCGAGCCGCTCAAAGCTCTCTTCCCAGAACCGGCGGTAGTCGCCGAGCCAGGCATCGACGCCGGCCAGGGCTTTTGGATCCAGCCGCACGGGGCGGAACTGGGCCTCCCGGCCTCTGGAGACCAGGCCGGCCCGCTCCAGGACCTTGAGGTGCTTGGAGATCGTTGGCTGCGCCAGATTGAAGGCGTCGACCAACTGGTTCACCGTCGCCTCGCGGCCGGCGATGCGGGCGAGGATGGCGCGGCGGGTCGGGTCGGACAGGGCGCCGAATACGCGGTCGAGGGTGTCGTCGACGGCAGGCATGTGCATTGCCCTGCTTCAATATAGCCAAATGGCAATATAGTGGGATCGCTGTCAAGCGCGGGTGCGGGGCCGTGTCGCAGCGACAGGGACTCCTGCCTCAACTATCCGGGGCGCCGTGCCTTTGCCCAACCGAGCGTCCCATGAATGAGCTGATCCGCGCCGCCTTCTCCCCCCGCTGGCTGTCCGGCGCCACGGTCTTCCTGGTTGCCTGGATCATCGGCTCGAAGGCCGCCGAGGGCATGAGCGCCCTGCAGTGGGCAGGCGCCATCGTCGCCCTGGTCGGCTCCATCGCCTGGGCCGTCATCGAGCAGGTCTGGCCGACGCATCAGCGTCTGCCCGCGGAAGATTAGCCAGCGGCGCGAAGATCGCCCCATCCGTGCGATATCACGCGGAATTTCCTGATTCTTTCGGTGCTTATCCCCGCCTGTGACAGCGGGTCCGCTTGAATGCGCCTGCAAAGCGCCCAACTATCTCTGCAAACGTACCCGTTCGTAACGAAACGGGAACGCCGCGACGCCGATTATCGGGTCGCGGGCAGGAGACAGGTAAATGTCAGAACTTCGTACGCTTCCGGTGTTGCCGCTTCGGGACATCGTCGTGTTTCCCCATATGGTCGTGCCCCTGTTCGTGGGCCGGGAGAAATCCGTCCGCGCCCTTGAAGAGGTGATGCGCGGCGACAAGCAGATCCTGCTGGCCACCCAGAAGAACAGCGCCGACGACGATCCGGCGGCCGACGCCATCTATGACGTCGGCGTCGTGGCCACCGTGCTGCAGCTGCTGAAACTGCCCGACGGCACCGTCAAGGTGCTGGTCGAAGGCAAGCAGCGCGCGGCCGTGACACGCTTCGTCGGCTCCGAAGACTTTTATGAAGCCGAGGCCGCCATCCTCGACGAGGACGATGGCGAGGAACATGAGGCCGAGGCCCTCAGCCGCGCCGTGGCCGAGCAGTTCGAGGCCTACGTCAAGCTCAACAAGAAGATCCCGCCGGAAGCCCTGGCGTCGATCCCGCACATCACCGAGCCCGGCAAGCTGGCCGACAGCATCGCTGCCCACCTGTCGGTCAAGATCGGCGACAAGCAGCAGCTGCTTGAGCTGTTCAACGTCGTGAAGCGGCTGGAGAAGGTGTTCTCGCTGATGGAAGGCGAGATTTCCGTCCTGCAGGTCGAAAAGAAGATCCGCAGCCGCGTGAAGCGGCAGATGGAGAAGACCCAGCGCGAGTATTATCTGAACGAGCAGATGAAGGCGATCCAGCGCGAGCTGGGCGACCAGGACGACGGTCGCGACGAACTGCTCGAGCTCGAGAAGCGCATCAAGAAGACCAAGCTTTCCAAGGAAGCGCGGACCAAGGCGGAAGGCGAGCTGAAGAAGCTGCGCAACATGAGCCCGATGTCGGCCGAGAGCACCGTGGTGCGCAACTATCTCGACTGGCTGCTGTCCATCCCGTGGGGCAAGGCCAAGCCGAAGAAGATCGACATCGCCAAGGCCGAGGCCATCCTCGAAGAGGATCACTACGGCCTCGAAAAGGTGAAAGAGCGGATCCTCGAGTATCTGGCCGTGCAGTCGCGGACCAACTCGCTGAAGGGCCCGATCCTTTGCCTGGTCGGTCCTCCCGGCGTGGGCAAGACCTCGCTCGGCCGTTCGATCGCCAAGGCGACCAGCCGTGAGTTTGTGCGCCTGTCCCTGGGCGGCGTGCGCGACGAGGCCGAGATCCGTGGTCACCGTCGGACCTACATCGGCTCGATGCCCGGCAAGATCATCCAGTCGATGAAGAAGGCCAAGGCGGTCGACCCGTTCTTCCTGTTCGACGAGATCGACAAGATGGGCAGCGACTACCGGGGCGACCCGTCCTCGGCCCTGCTTGAAGTGCTGGACCCGGCGCAGAACTCGACCTTCGCCGACCACTACCTGGAGGTCGACTACGACCTCAGCCAGACGATGTTCGTCACCACGGCCAACAGCCTGAACATGCCCCAGCCCCTGCTGGACCGCATGGAGATCATCCGCATCCCCGGCTACACCGAGGCCGAGAAGATCGAGATCGCCAAGCGGCACGTGCTGCCCAAGCTGACCAAGGACCACGGCCTGACTCCGGAAGACTTCGTCGTGCCCGAGAAGGCCATCCAGGACCTGATCCGCTACTACACCCGGGAAGCCGGCGTGCGGTCGCTGGAGCGGGAGCTGGGCAACCTGGCGCGGAAGACGGTGCGGGATCTGGCCCGGGAAGACGTCAAGTCTATCACCATCGACGACGAGCGCCTGGCCAAGTACGCCGGTATCCAGAAGTACCGTTACGGCGAGACGGACGAGGAAGATCAGGTCGGTATCGTCACCGGTCTGGCCTGGACCGAGTTCGGCGGCGAGATCCTGACCATCGAAGCGGTCAAGATGCCCGGCAAGGGCCGCATGTCGATCACCGGCAACCTCAAGGACGTCATGAAGGAGAGCATCGCCGCGGCGAACTCCTACGTGCGGTCGCGCTCGACCAAGTTCGGCATCAAGCCGCCGGCCTTCGAGAAGACCGACGTCCACGTCCACGTTCCGGAAGGGGCGACCCCGAAAGACGGACCCTCGGCCGGTGTGGCCATGGCCATCGCCATCATCTCGGTGCTGACCGGCATTCCGATCCGCAAGGACATCGCCATGACCGGGGAGGTGACCCTGCGGGGCCGCGTCCTGCCGATCGGCGGCCTGAAGGAAAAGCTGCTGGCCGCCCTGCGCTCGGGGATCAAGACCGTCCTCATCCCGCAGGAGAACGAGAAGGATCTGGCTGATGTGCCGCAGACGGTGAAGGACGCCCTCGAAATCGTCCCGATCTCGACAGTGGATCAGGCGATCGCCCGGGCGCTGATCAGTGCTCCGGTGGCCATTGAGTGGTCGGAAGACGATGAGCCGGTTGTTGCGCCTGCGAAGGTGGAAGAAGCCGACGGGGATGCCGTAATTACCCACTGAGGGTGATCGCCGGTATATAAACGTCGATAATGTGCGCGGCCCGGGGTGACTCGGGCCGCGTTTCTTTTGACGCCTAGCCGACAGTCTTCATAATCGTCTCAGGCGAGGGGCCTCGCGCGAGGCGGGAAGACCGCGCCGCACAACGGATTTTGGGCTGGGAGACTGCCTATGACGAAGGCCGAACTGGTCGCCGCGATCGCGGACGGCGCGGGACTGAACAAGACCCAGGCGGGGGCCGCCCTTGAAGCCTTTACCGCGGCGGTGACCGCTTCCCTGAAGAAGGGTGAGGACGTCCGGCTGGTGGGTTTTGGCGCCTTCAAGGCCGTCTCCCGGGCGGCCGGAACGGCTCGCAATCCGCGCACTGGCGAGACCGTCAAGCGCCCGGCCAGCAAGACCGCCCGCTTCCAGGTCGGTGAAGGCCTGAAGTCGGCGCTGAACGGCTGACTCTCGGGCGAAAGACGCCAGCGGACAACCGCTGGCGTCTTGCCAAGCACGGCAATCGGGGCTGTGGTGACCGCGAGGCTGGTCCTGCGGGGGAAAGAGCATGTCGGTACTTCAACGTTATACAGCGGCCATCGCCGCGCTGCTGCTGGCCAGTACCGTCGCGCCGTCGGCCCTGGCCCAGGCCAACAGCGCCTCGCCCCGGCCCGGCTACGTTGCCGCCAGCTTCTGCAACAAGACAGCGGGAGCCATCTATCTGGCGGTCAGCTACCGGGAAGCGCCCGGATCGGATCGCTGGGTGGTCGAGGGCTGGAAACAGATCGGCGGCAACAGCTGCATCACCCTGACCGTGCCCAACGACGGCATGATCTACGACTACGCTGAGGACGAGGCCAACGGTGACTGGGGCGGCGACTTCAAGCTCTGCGTCGAACGGCCGGGGCCGTTCAAGCGCATCAACAGCCCCGACTACACCTGCAACGACGATCTGCTGGCGGGGTTTGGCGAGACCGACGTCACCGGCCAGGCCAGCAAGACGATCAACTACAACCCTTGAGCCCTTCGCCTCATTGAGCCTTTCTCTGGGGCGCTTCTGCGGCTACATCCACCCGGCGCGGGCGACTAGCTCAGCTGGTTAGAGCATCTCGTTTACACCGAGAGGGTCGGCGGTTCGAATCCGTCGTCGCCCACCATTCTCTTTCGGGAGGATCGCCGGATCACCGCCGCCACCAGCGCCTTCATCCTGGTCGTCGCCTTTCTGACCGCCATCCTGACGGGCGTGTTCGGGCTGGCGGGGGGGCTGGTGCTGATGGGCGCCCTGGCGCTGGTGCTGCCGGTGTCGGCGGCGTTTGTGACGCACGGGGTTATCCAGATCGTCGCCAATGGGTCGCGGGCCATCCTGCACCGCAAGCACCTGAACTGGCGGATCATCAGCCTCTATGCGGTCGGCGCCCTGGTCGCGGGGATCATTGTCACCCTGGTCAGCTACAGTCCGTCCAAGGGGCTGCTGTTCCTTATGCTGGGACTGTGCCCCATCCTGGTGTGGCTGCCGCGCGGTTGGCTGTCTCTGGATGCCGCCAGGCCGCCGCAGGCGCTGGCTTGCGGCCTGCTGGTCACCGGGCTCAATCTGGTCGCAGGGGTGGCGGGGCCCCTCCTCGATATCTTCTTCGTCCGCACGGAGATGACCCGGCACCAGATCGTCGCCACCAAGGCCGGGACGCAGGTGTTCAGCCATCTGGCCAAGGTTGTGGTGTTCGGGGCGCCGCTGTTGCGGCTGGGCGGGGAGGGGGTTCCGCCCTGGTGGGTCTTTGCCCTGGCCGCGCCGCTGTCGATCGCCGGGACGATGGTCGGCGGCAAGATCCTTGATCGGCTGACTGACGTCTCGTTCCTCAAGTGGACCCGATGGATCGTCACCGGGATAGGGGCGATCTACCTTTATCAGGCCTGGAGACTGTTTCAGGCCTGAACGGTCATCCATCTGGAGGCGTGGCGCGTAGGTAGGGGCATGATCTTGCTCGCTGTTGCCGTGGCTCTGGGGTTGAGCATCTGGATGACCATCGCCTGGTCCTACCAGCGGGCCGTCGCCAACGGCGGCTGGACGGACGTCTTCTGGAGCTTCGGCATGGGACCGGCGGGGGCCGTGGCGGCCCTCTGGCCGCTGAGCGGCGAGACAACGCCGCGGCAGTGGATCGCCGGCGGGTTGATCCTGTTCTGGTCGCTGCGGCTGGGCAGTCATCTGTTCCGGCGCGTGGCCGGCGCGGACGAAGACCCGCGCTACGCCGGTTTTCGCAAGGACTGGGGCAAGGACTTCCAGCCGCGGATGTTCGGTTTCCTGCAGGCTCAGGCGGTGTCCGGAGCGCTGTTGTGCCTTGCCATCCTGGTCGCGGCGCGCAACCCCGCGCCGGGCCTGGTCTGGAGCGATATCGCCGCCGGGCTGATCCTGGCCGGCGGCATCGCCGGCGAGAGTCTGGCCGATGCGCAGCTCTCGCGCTTCAAGGCCAATCCCGCGAACAAGGGCAAGGTCTGTGACGTGGGCCTGTGGGGCTGGTCACGGCATCCCAACTATTTCTTTGAATGGACCATCTGGCTGGCCTGGCCGGTGATGGCGCTGGGAACCAGCCTGACGGCCTGGCCCTGGGGCTGGCTGGCGCTGATCGGCCCGGCCTTCATGGCCTGGCTCCTGATCAAGGTCTCAGGCGTGCCGCCGCTCGAACAGGCCATGCTGAAGTCGCGGGGCAAGGCCTATGCCGACTACCAGGCCCGTGTGTCTTCCTTCTTCCCCTTGCCGCCGAAAGCTTGAGCCCATGGATCTTCTGAAGACCGCCATCAACGCCGCCGAGAGCCTCCCTGCACCGGACCTCCTTCGCAAGGCGGCGATCAGCTGGCTGGTCGAGAAGCAGCGGCTGGAGCTGCTGGGCCTGCCCGACGACCTGCCGGGACAATTCGCCCGGGACATGCGCACCCGGCCGATCGCCGAGCACACCGACGCCGCCAACGACCAGCACTATGAGGTGCCGGCCGAGTTCTTCCGCATCGTGCTGGGCCCACGCCTGAAGTACTCGAGCTGCCTTTACGACCAGGGGGCGCGGACGCTGGGTCAGGCCGAGGACCGGGCGCTCACCGTGACCTGCGAGCATGCGCGGCTGGAAGACGGCATGGACATCCTCGAGCTCGGCTGCGGCTGGGGCTCGCTGTCGCTGTGGATGGCGGCGCGGTATCCGAATGCGCGGATCACCAGTGTCTCCAACTCCAATGGCCAGCGGGAGCACATTGAGGCCCAGGCCAGGGCGCGAGGCTATACGAACCTGAAGGTGATCACCGCCGACGCCAACGTCTTCCAGCCGGAGGGGACATTCGACCGGGTGGTCTCGGTCGAGATGTTCGAGCACATGGCCAACTGGGGCCAGCTTCTCGGCCGGGTGCGGGACTGGCTGAGGCCGGAGGGGCGGCTGTTCATCCACATCTTCAGCCACCGCGCCCAGCCCTACCGGTTCAGCCACGAGGACCAGGAGGACTGGATCGGCAAGTACTTCTTCACCGGCGGCTTCATGCCGAGCCACGACCTGATCCGCGATTTTTCCGATCTGTTCGAGGTGGTCGAGGACTGGAAGTGGAACGGCGGCCACTACGAAAAGACCGCCCTCGACTGGCTGGCCAACATGGACCGCGAGGACCTGGCGGTGCGCCGGATCATGAAGGCGACCTATGGCGATCAGGCGGGGGTATGGCGGCGGCGCTGGCGGCTGTTCTTCCTGGCCACGGCCGGGTTGTTCGGACACCGCAGCGGACAGGAGTGGGGCGTCAGCCACTATCTGCTCAGGCCGGTGAGATAGCGACTGGGGCCGGCGACGCCCTCATCCGACCCTGCTCCGCCAAGGCTCCGCAGGGCCACCTTCTGCCGACAGGCGGGAGAAGGTGGCTAGACCCAGTCGCGTCGGAAGATGATCGTCGGCTCGTCGTGGTAGGTGGTCAGGGCCAGTTCCTGGAAGCCAAGCTTCCCGGCGACGCGGATGGATGGCGCGTTGCCTGGCGAGATGATGCAGCAGCAGGGCGCCGTGAAGACCGTCTGGCCCCAGGCGAGAGCGGCGGCGACGGCCTCGGTGGCGTAGCCCTTGCCGTGAGACCAGGGCTGCAGCGCCCAGCCCATCTCCGGCATGCCGGTCAGGGACGGGGCAATGTCACGGTGGAAGTCGGCGAAGCCGGCTTCGCCGACGAAGCGCCCGCTGCCCTTTTCGAAGATGGCCCAGAAGCCATAGCCCAGCGCCTGCCAGTGGCCAATGTAGCGAAGGGTGCGTGCCCAGACCTCCTCCTGGGCCGCCGGGCGGCCGCCGATGAAGCGGGTGACCTCGGGATCGGCCCAGAGGCTGAGGCAGTCGTCGAAGTCGGATGGTGTGTGGCCGCGAAGGACAAGGCGCTCAGTTTCGAGCACCGGTGCAGCGGTAAGGGCAGGAGTCACGTGGTGGCTCACCCGGAAACAGTCAGGAAGAGAATGGGCCGACCCCCGCGAGGGGATCGGCCCGAAAAGCTCTAGTCGATCTTGAGGTTGGTCGCCGAGGTCTTGCCGCTGCGACGATCCTGCTCGAGGTCGTAGGAGACAGCCTGGCCTTCGTTCAGGCCACGCAAACCGGCTTGTTCAACCGCCGAGATGTGGACGAACACGTCGCCGCCACCATCGTTCGGCTGGATGAAGCCGAAGCCCTTGGTGCCGTTGAACCACTTGACCACGCCCGAACCCGGGCCGGCCGGGTCACGCGAGGCGCCACCGCCACCGCCGGCCCGGGGGCCGTCGAAGGAGCGCGGGGGACGGTCGAACGAGCGCTGCGGGCGGTCGAAACCGCCGCCACCGCCGCCACCACGGGCGCCGCCGGCCGGGGGCGGGCCGCTGCCGGTGACAACCAGTTGGCCGGCCGACAGCTTGCCGCTGCGGCGGTCCTGTTCCAGCTCGTAGTTGACCAGATCGCCGTCGTTCAGGCCGTGCAGACCAGCTTGCTCGACCGCCGAGATGTGGACGAAGACATCGCTGCCCCCGTCATCGGGTTGGATGAAGCCAAAACCCTTGGCTCCGTTGAACCATTTGACCGTACCGCGCGCCATGTAGTCGTCCTAGTAGAGTAGTGACCGCCAGATGGCGGCCCAGAATTCCGCCACGATGGCGGTATCGACCGGTGGATTTAGCTGCATAGTGGCGAGAGCGCTAGATGCTACTGCGCCGTTCGGGCGAACGACGTTTGAAGATTTTCGCGTCCCGCCTTGAGCTTTCTCCCTTCCGCCCGTGAAGGCTGGGCGCCGGATGTGGCGGAAGGGAGGCAGGGCGGTTCACTTTTCAGCCGCAGCCTTCAGGTCGGCCAGACCCTTTTCGAAGTCCTTGCCGACGGTCTTGTCCATGCCCATTACCGTGTCCATCACCTTGAATATCAAGGGGGATTTGCCGGTCATGGCCCAGGTCAACCTGGTCCCTTCGCCGACCGGTTCGAGGTCAAAGGTGGCGGTGTTGCTCGCCGGGAAGGGCTTGGTGAAGTCCAGCGCGATGGCCACCCGGCGGCCCGGGTCGGCCTCCTTGATCTTCATTGCGCCTGAGCCGGCCTTCTTGCCCTCCCAGCTGTAGCTGCCTGCAAGACCGGAGGCAGGGTCACCGAAGGTGCGCTTCATGTCGGGGTCGAGCTTTTCGAAAGGCGACCAGGCGCCCCACTGATGGAAGTCCTGGATCAGAGCGTAGACGCGTTCCGGCGGGGCGTTGATCGTGGTGCTGCGCCGGATGACGAAGGTGTCCGGCTTGCTGCCGGCGAAGGCCACCAGGCCGCTGACGCCGACGACCAGGAGGCCGAGGATGATGAGGATGATCTTGAGCATGTCGATTGTTCCACAGTTCGGACGTGGGGGTTCTGAGACGGCGGCAAATCCAGCCAGGGGTCGATCACAGGACGGTCGAGGTTAGCCAATTCCGACAGCGTGGCGGAAAAACGCTTACGACCCCGTGCGTGACGTTGAAATCATTGCGGTTTCCGCTTCCGGTGATGCGGTCCTCATCAGGGTTTGATCAGGGCGCCGTCAGGGGGGCGGAAAGGGCGCATCAGGGAGACGTCAAGTGGCGGTCAGGGGGCGTCAGGGCGCCTTCCGGCGGGGCGAAGGGGCGCTTATCGAAGCGGCAGGACCATTATAGCGGCGGCGCGGGACGCCGCCCATGGCACGCGCTATCCCGCCAGCAGGCTGTCGATCTGTCTGCGGATGTGGGCGGCCTCGGCAAGACTGCCGGCAAGGCCGATGGCGCGGTCGAAGGCTTCGCGGGCTTCGGGTTTGCGGCCGAGCTGGGTGAGCAGCCAGCCGCGCAGGCCGTGGAAGTGAAAATAGCCGGAGAGGCGGTCGGCGAGCGGGTCGACCATGGCCAGGGCCGCCTCGGGGCCGGTCGACCGGGCCACGGCGACGGCGCGATTGAGGGTGACGACCGGGGAAGGGGTCAGGCGCTCGAGAGCGGCGTAGAGGGCGTCGATCTGCGGCCAATCGGTGTCAGCAGGCGCGGGGGCGCGGGCGTGCAGGGCGGCGATGGCGGCCTGGATCTGGTAGGGGCCCGGCCGGGCGTGGCGGATGGCCTTGTCGATCAGGGCCAGGCCCTCGGCGATCATCTTGCGGTTCCACCGGGCGCGGTCCTGGTCGTCGAGCAGGATGACCTCGCCCGCGGCGTCGAAACGGGCGGCGGCGCGGCTGTGCTGCAGCAGCATGAGGCCGGTCAGGCCCATGATTTCCGGCTCGGTCTGGAACAGGCGCAAAAGCAGGCGGCCGAGGCGGATGGCCTCGCCGGCCAGCTGAGCCTTTTCTTCGTCGCCTGGGCCGGCGGAATAGCCCTCGTTGAAGATGAGGTAGGTCATGGCGGCGACGGCCGCGAGGCGTTCGGCGCGCTCGACGGCGCCGGGGGTCTCGAAGCTGGTTCCGGCGGCGGCGATGCGAGCCTTGGCGCGGGTGATGCGCTGTTCCATGGCCGCCTCGCCGACCAGGAAGGCTTTTGCGATCTGGCGGACCGAGAGCCCGCTGACGATGCGCAGGGCCAGGGCGATCTGCTGGGTGGCCGGCAGGGCGGGGTGGCAGCAGATGAACATCAGCCGCAGGACATCGTCGCGGTAGTCAGCCCCGTCGAGGCGGTCGGCGAGGTCGGGCTCAGCGTCTTCGAGGTTGCTGATCTGCTCTTCGTCGGGGAGCGAGGTCTGGCGCTTCAGCTTGCGAACCTGATCGATGCCGGCATTGCGCCCGACCATGATGAGCCAGGCGGTCGGATCGCGCGGCGGTCCCTTGTCCGGCCAGGTGCGCAAGGCCCGGAGGCAGGCGTCCTGAAAGGCTTCCTCGGCGGCGTCCAGGTCCCGGAAATAGCGCAGAAGGGCGCCGACGGCCTGGGGGCGAGCCGAGGTCAGGGCCGACTGGATCCAGGCCGGATCGGTCATCAGAGGCTGCCGATATCCGCGCCCGGGTTGAACAGGGCCAGCGGGCGGACTTCATAGCTGCCGAGCCCCGGATTGGCCCTGGCCAGGTCCCTGGCGACGCCGAGCGCCTCCTTAAGGTCGGCGACGTCGAGGAGGTAGAAGCCGAGCAGCTGTTCCTTGGTCTCTGCGAAGGGACCATCGATGATCAGCGGTTCATCGCCCTTGCGCAGGGTGGTGGCGGCGGTGGTCGGCAGCAGGCGGGCGACGGGGCCAAGTTTCCCCGCGGCGACCAGCGGCTCCTGCACGGCGCGAAGGTCGGCCATCACCTTTGCTTCGTGTTCGGGCGCCCAGGCGGAGGTGACGTCTTCCTGATTGTAGCAGAAGATGGCGTAGAGCATGGCGGTCTCTCGGTGACAGTCTCAGGACGAACGGGGCGCGGCCGAGCCGACACCGGCGCTTGGAAAAAGTCCAGCCGTGGGCGGGATTGGCGCCTGAGGCGCCATGGTCGCGAATAAGGGTCTTTGCGCCGTCACCTTCGGCTGACAGAGACGTTGTTGCGTGCTGCTATGATTTTCCAAGGCCGCAAGGATCCTCGATGAGCGATATCCCCAACTGGCGAAGCCGACTGCCGGGCGCGCGGCTGCCGACGCCGGGGCTGACCAAGGCTGTGATTTCCGGATTCGAAGGGGTGCGGCTCAGCGTCGAGGAGGCCGAGGACAGCCTGGTGGCGGCCGCTGACCGGCTGGCCCCGCTGCGCGCGCCGTGGGCGCGGGAGGCGTTCAACATCCTGGCGATTTCCGGTGGGGCGGCCGGCGGCGCCTATGGGGCGGGTATTCTTGTCGGGCTGACGCGGGCGGGGCGGCGGCCGAGTTTCGCCATCGTCACGGGGGTGAGCACCGGGGCGCTGATCGCGCCGTTCGCCTTCCTGGGGCCGAGCTGGGATGATCGGCTGACCGACGCCTATACCGGGGGGCATGCCGCCGATCTGCTGGGCATCGGCAAGCTGGGGCCGGGGTCCGGGGGCATTTTCCGCTCGGAATCGCTCGACCGGCTGGTCAGCCGCTACGTCGATGCGGACATGCTGGCCGCCATCGCGCTGGAGCATGCCAAGGGGCGGCGGCTGCTGGTGGCGACGACCGATCTCGACCGGCAGCGGACGGTCATCTGGGACATGGGCGAGATCGCCAGCAAGGGCGGGGACGAGGCGCTGAACCTGTTCCGCACCGTGCTGGTCGCCTCGGGCAGCCTGCCCGGCATCTTCCCGCCCAAACGCATCGTCTGCGAGGCGGGCGGGGTGCTTTACGAGGAAATGCATGTTGACGGCGGGGTGACGACGCCCCTGTTCCTGATGCCCGAGGCCCTGCTGCGCTGGCGAAAGCTGGGCCAGCGGCTGGCCCGCAGCCAGGTCTACGCCATCGTCAACACCGTGCTCGACCAGGCGCCACGCACCACCCAGAACAACATGCCGGCCATCCTGATCCGCAGCTTCGACACCATGCTGCGCTTCAGCTATCGCCACGCCATCGAGGTGACAGCAGCCTTCTGCGCCCGCCATCGCCTGCCGTTCAGAATCACCTCGATCCCTGATCCGGGCGAGTCCTTCAGCATGATGAGCTTCGACACGGCGACCATGCGAAGGAATTTCGACAACGCCGTCGAGCGGGCCATGGGCGACAGCCTGTGGGTAACGCCGGTGGCCGAGCCGAGCATCGCAGCCGGGCTGATGGCCTCGCTGAAGATGCGGCCGGAGCGGGCAGGGGCCGTGCCGAGGAACGGACCGGTGGAGGACCCGGGGGAGGAGCCTCAGGCCTAGAGCACATTAGGCGGAAGTGCAGGCGGTTCCGCCGCCCGGACGTGCTCTAAATGTTTGATTCCAGACCCTTTTGATCAGGTTTTGATGCGCACATCAAAACCTGAAAGGGTCTAGTGCGCCGCGGCCTTCTTCTTCGGGATCAGGTGCAGGACGCCGAAGATGACCCCGCCTACGACCAGGCCAACGACCGCCGAGCACAGCGCGAAGACGAGCCAGCCGAGGAAGCCGCCGATGGCCGGGACGGTCTCGGCGGCATGCTTGGCCACCTCAGACCAGCCGGTCAGGGCGGTCAGGTGGAAGTGCTCCAGGGCGTGGATGATGATGCCGCCGCCGACCCACAGCATGGCGGCGGTGCCGACGACGGACAGGCCGGCCAGCAGGGGCGGCATGGCGCGGACCAGGCCTTTGCCGAAGGCCTTGGTCGGCCGGCGGGGGCTCCTGGCCAGATGCAGGCCGATGTCGTCCATCTTCACGATCAGGGCCACGACGCCGTAGACGATGACCGTAATGCTGACGCCGACCAGAAACAGGGCGACGGCCTGGGTCAGAAGCGGCAGTTTGGAGACCTCGCCCAGGGCGATGATCATGATCTCGCCCGACAGGATCAGGTCGGTGCGGATGGCGCCGGCGACCTTCTGCTTCTCCAGCTCCTCCGAACTGAGCGCCAGGTCCTCGGGGCCGTCGACCTCATGTTCGCCGTGGAAGAAGGCTTCGGCGATCTTCTCGGTGGCTTCGAAGGCCAGGTAGGCGCCGCCGAGCAGCAGGATGGGGTGGATGGCCCAGGGCGCGAACTGGCTGAGCAGCAGGGCGCCCGGCAGCAGGAAGACCAGCTTGTTGATAAAGCTGCCCTTGGCGATCTTGGCCACGATCGGCAGTTCGCGGTCGGGAGTGAAGCCGACGGCGTAGCCCGGGGTGACGGCGGTGTCGTCGATGACCACCCCGGCGGCCTTGGCGCCCGCCTTGCCGGCGGCGGCAGAGACATCGTCCAGCGAGGCGGCGGCGATCTTGGCGATGCCGGCGATGTCGTCGAGGAGAGCAGCGAGTCCGGAAGCCATACTGTCCTCGGGCGCAGGGGTTTCGGGCCAGGCGCCCGCCACAGCGTTTAGCGGAATACCCGGCTCCGTAAAGCGCCACGCTGCTGGTCCCAGTCCAAAGTCTGCGCGGCGGGAAAAAGAGGATCGGCTCAACCCCAAGTGTAAGCGGACTATTCAAGAATAGAAATTAGGCCGCGATCATCGCTCAAAATGGGCCTAAAATATAAGGGGCACATTCGCTAAGTGCGTAAAATGAGTAATAGTGAAGCTCTGCCACACCTATGCATTCCAAATCATAACTCATTTCGAGTTGTTGAGTGTTCGACCAGAAAACAGCGTTCAACGACTGTTAACTTTGTTCCGTCATCTGGTTGCGTGGCAAAGCTGCTCGGAGAAGACCAGATGACATCCTTATTCAGGAGCGCCGGCAACGCAGGTGCGGTTCTCAGCGCCCTGGAGCGCTCCCTCGCCATCATCGAATTCAACAAGGACGGCGGGATTCTTCGCGCGAACGCCAACTTCTGTGCGGCAATGGGCTATTCAGAGGCGGAGCTGAAGGGGCAGCATCACAGCATCTTCGTTCCCGCTGAATATGCGCGGAGCAGTGAGTACTCTGAATTCTGGTCGCGGCTGCGTCACGGCGAGCACGATGCAAACGAATACTGCCGGATCGCCAAGTCTGGCCAGGAAGTCTGGATCCAGGCTACCTACAATCCCGTTCTCAACAGCCGCGGGAGGGTCGAGAAGGTGGTCAAGGTGGCCCAGGTGACCACCGAGGCCAGGCTGAAGGCCGCAGACGCCGCCAGCCGGATGGCGGCTGTGGATCGGGTACAGGCGGTCATCGAATTCACTGTCAGCGGCGAGATACTCACTGCCAACGACAACTTCCTGAAGGTCCTCGGCTACCGACTGGACGAGATCAAGGGCCGTCACCACAGCCTGTTCGTCGACGCCGGCTACGCCAAGAGCCCGGAATATGCGGCTCTTTGGCGTAAGCTGAACGCCGGCGAGTTCGTGGCCGACGAGTTCGAACGTCGGGCGAAGGATGGTTCGTCGGTCTGGATCCAGGCCTCATACAATCCCATTTTCGACGCCGCAGGTCGGGTTACCAAGGTGGTGAAGTTCGCCACCGACGTGACCGGACGGGTTGCTTCGGTTGATCAGATTGCCCAGGGGCTGGCCCAGCTGGCCGCCAACAAGTTGACCCATCGGATCACAGCGGGCGTCGATCCGGCCTTCGAGAAGGTGAAGGTCGACTTCAACAATGCCGCCAGCACGCTCCAACGCACCATGGAATCGGTCAAGGGCGCGGCGGATGGGGTCGAAGGCGGCTCCAGCGAGATCGCTCAGGCTTCCAGCGACCTGTCGCGTCGCACCGAGCAGCAGGCGGCCAGCCTGGAGGAAACTGCTGCGGCGCTGGAAGAGATCACCCAGACCGTCAAGCGGACGGCGGAGGGCGCGAAGCAGGCCGCTGACGCGGCCAGCAAGGCCCGCATCGAGGCGCGGAAGTCCGGCGATGTCATGCGCGACGCGGTCGGAGCGATGGATGAAATCGAAAGTTCCTCATCGCAGATCGGCCAGATCATCGGCGTCATCGACGAGATCGCATTTCAGACCAACCTCCTGGCTCTCAATGCGGGTGTCGAGGCGGCCCGTGCCGGCGATGCCGGTCGCGGGTTCGCCGTTGTCGCATCGGAAGTTCGGGCGTTGGCCCAGCGATCGGCCGATGCGGCCAAGGAAATCAAGTCTCTGATCAGCGCGTCCAGCGCTCAGGTCGAACGTGGAGCCAAGCTTGTCGGAGACACGGGAAAGGCCCTGGGCTTCATCGTAGATGCGATCGCAAACATCGATGCCTTGGTCGGCGAGATCGCCGCCTCCACCCAGGAGCAGGCGACGGGCATGGTGGAGGTCAACACGGCCGTGAACCAGATGGACCAGGTCACGCAGCAGAACGCCGCTATGGTCGAGCAGGCCACCGCCGCCGCTGCCAGTCTCAGCAGCGAGGCAAGCAGCCTCGCTCAGATCATCGCCACATTCGAAATCGGAAGGTCCCATTCGGCGCCTGCCGCCCGACCGACGGAAGCGTCGGAATCAGCGCAGGCCTACAGTCCGGTTCACGCTGCCCGCGCACGGGTTGCCTCCTTCGCCAGGGGGCGGACGGCCGTCGCGCTGGCGCCGTCGAACGAATGGGAGGAGTTCTGATGGCGAATGACCTGACGGACGTCTTTTCGCCGGAAGACGGACGCGTCGAGGTCATCACCCTCGTCGTGCGGGATGTGGAGTTCTGTCTGGATATCAAGGCCGTGCGCGAAATCCGCGGGTGGACCCCAGCGACGCCGATTCCGCATGCTCCGGGTTATGTGAAGGGCGTCATCAACTTGCGCGGCGCGGTCATGCCCGTCCTGGATCTCGCGGCCCGGCTGGACCTTGGCTTTACCGAACCGACCAGCCGGCACGTCATCGTTGTCGCCCAATGCGGAAATCAGTTGGCAGGCTTGCTGGTCGATAGCGTGCAGGAGACCTTCTTCGTTTCTGCCGCTGAACTACAGGCTCCCCCCTCCGTGTGCGGGCCGGACGGTCCAGTTGACGCTATTCTACCGCTAGATGGGCGGATGATCAGTCGCCTGGTGGTAGAGCGGCTCCTTCCGCAGGATACGGCCCGAGCTGCCTGAAGCTAGGTCGGGGTCCGTGAGGGCGGCAGGCGCCGGGCGCGGACCCTGGTCTCGCCGCCTGCCTGGAAATCGCCCGCCAGGCCGAGGCGAGCGTTGCAGGCGGGGCAGCGGATGTCCTGGTCGGCCGGCTCGTCGCCGGTGAGGATGACCACACTGCCACAGGGCTTGCACTTCCAGCGTTCGCCGGTCGCTTCGCCCGGCGCCGGTTGAGGCGACGGCTCAGGCGCCGGGGGGGCGGCCGGCGGGAACTTCAGCTTCAGGATCGGCCGGCGTGGCGCGTCTGTCATCGGAGAGGCCTTCTGAATTGCGGCGGACTTTTAGTCCGCAACAGCGGCGACGCAACCGCTCAATCCCGCTAACGCCCGAACCGGCCGGTCGACACCGAGCCTTGCAGACCTATTTCCCAAGGCCGGGGCCAGAAGGAGATGATGGGTGCTGCAATCCTTGAGGCCAGGATATCGGGCGGCGGTGTTCGGCGGGACCGGCGGGATCGGCGAAGCCCTGGTCGCGCGGCTGGCCGCCGATCCGGCCTGTGCGCTGGTCTGGAGCGGCGCGCGAAGGGCGGGATCGACGCAAGGCAAGGTCCGGGCGTTCACCTTCGATCTGGAGGACGAAGCCGGGCTGAGAACAGCCGCCGACGGCCTGTTGTCGGACGGCGAGGCGCCGGATCTGGTCATCGTGGCGACGGGCCTGTTGCATGCTGAAGGGCTGCAGCCGGAGAAGACGATCGGCGCCTTGCGTGGAGAAAGCCTGGCGCGCGCCTTCGCGATCAACACCATCGGGCCGGCCCTCATCGCCAGCGCCCTGGCGGCGCGACTGCCGCGGGACCGAAAGGCGGTGTTCGCCGTGCTGTCGGCGCGGGTCTCCTCGATCAGCGACAATCGGCTGGGGGGCTGGCACGGCTATCGGGCCTCGAAGGCGGCGCTGAACATGATCATGCGCAACATGGCGCTTGAGACGGCCTTGCGGCGGCCAAAGGCGGTCTGCCTGGCGCTGCATCCGGGCACGGTCGATACGCCGCTCTCGCAGCCGTTCCAGGGCGGCGTGCCCGAGGGCAAGCTGTTCACGCCGGCCTTCGCGGCCGAACGGCTGCTGGCGGTCATCGATGCGGCCACGCCGGAGGAGAGCGGCAGGCTGCTGGCCTGGGACGGCGCCGTTATCCCCTTCTAGCCAGCGCCCTGCGTTCGGCAGCGGTCCGAACAGTACTTCACCTGCGGCCAGTCGCGGACCCACTTGCGCCGCCAGGTGAAGGGGCGGCTACAGGCCGGACAGACCTTGGTGGGCAGATTGGCCTTGTCGATGACCGCGCCGTTGGCGTTCCTGCGGCTTCCTTTCGGCATGGGGTGTCGTTCCGGTCCCTGGTGGCGTTCGCGGTCGTCACCGACTATCTAGCGCGGCGTGAGCCCAAGACCGCCCCATACCTTCTCCGTCGCGCCGATGATGGACTGGACCGATCGCCATTGCCGGGCGCTGCACCGGACGCTGAGCGGGCGGGCCTTGCTCTATACCGAGATGGTGACCACAGGCGCCGTGCTGCACGGGGATCGTGAGAAGCTTCTGGGCTACGACCCGGTCGAGCACCCCGTGGCCCTCCAGCTGGGCGGATCGGAGCCCGAGGCGCTGGCAGCCTCAGCGAAGATCGGCGCCGACCTCGGCTATGACGAAATCAACCTCAATGTCGGCTGTCCCTCCGACCGGGTGCAGTCGGGGCGGTTCGGAGCTTGCCTGATGCGCGAGCCGGAACTGGTGGCGGACTGCATGGCGGCGATGATTGCGGCGGTCGATGTGCCGGTGACGGTGAAGTGCCGGATCGGGGTCGACGACCAGGAGCCGGAGGAAAGCCTGTTCCGGCTGGTCGACCTGTCGGCGGCGGTCGGGGTGAAGACCTTCGTGGTCCATGCCCGCAAGGCCTGGCTGAAGGGACTGTCGCCCAAGGAGAACCGGGACATCCCGCCGCTCGACTATCCGCTGGTCCACCGGCTGAAGCGCGAGCGGCCGGAGTTGACCATTGTCATCAACGGCGGGGTGGCGTCGCTGGACGAGGCCGAGGCGCATCTGGCGCAGGTGGACGGGGTGATGATGGGGCGGGCCGCCTATCATGAGGCCGGTCTGCTGGGTGAGGTCGACCG
>JAUMCZ010000313.1:0-1690 GCA_032122215.1 Caulobacter sp. | reverse complement strand
GCGGCTTCGAAATCCACAGCGGCCGCACCAAAACATAATCTGCAACCGTTGCGGTTCTAGTTTGGCTTCCTATCTGCAGGTCTCCAGTCCTTTCGGAGTCCTCCCCATGTCCCAGATTCGTCCCCTCGCTATCGCCGGCCTCGGCGCCGTTCTCGTGCTGTCGCCGCTGGCGGTTGTCGCCCAGGGCGCCTTCAGCAACGACCCCGCCCAGGTTCAGGCGGGCGACTACAAGCTCGATCCTGGCCACAGCAAGATCACCTGGTCTGTGGACCACTTCGGCTTCTCGACCTACGTCGGCCAGTTCAGCAAGGTCGAGGGCACGCTCAGCATCGATCCGAAGAAGGCCGCGGATGCGAAGCTGGATGTGACGATCGACGCCAATTCCGTCGGCACCCTGAACCCGGCGCTCGACGCCCATCTGAAGGCGGCCGACTTCCTCGACACCGCGAAGTTCCCGACCGCCACCTTCAAGGCCACGACGATCAAGCTGACCGGCAAGCGCACCGCCGACATCACCGGCGACCTGACCCTGCGCGGCGTGACCAAACCGGTCACCGTGGCGGCGACCTTCAACCAGGCCGGCGTCAATCCGGTCGACAAGACCTATTCCCTGGGCTTTGCCGGCAAGGCCAAGATCAAGCGCACCGACTTCGGCGTCAGCGCCTATGCGCCGGCGCTGGGTGACGAGGTCACACTGGAGCTGGAGGCCGAGCTGAAGAAGATCGGCTGAGCGGGCGAGACCTGATGCGTTCGTCTCGCCTGGCGCCCGCCCTCGGCGGGGTCAGGCCAGACGGGCGCGGATCTCGTCCAGGGTTAGGCCCTGGACCGCCAGGGCCTTGATGCGGGCCGTCTGGCCGGCGGCGACGCTGACCGCCGACTTCGGCAGGCCGAGCGCCTTGGCCATCAGCTTTTCGAGGGCGGCGTTGGCCTCGCCCTCGACCGGCGGGGCGCTGACCCGGACCTTGAGCAGGGGTCGCCCGGCGGCGTCCTCGCCCCAGCCGTCGATGCGGTCGGCGCCGCCGCGCGGCGTCAGGCGGACGGCGAGGCGGGTTTCCACCCGTCAGATCCGGACGAGGGCCTGGGCTATGGTGGCGTTGAACAGCACCCGGATGAAGCCCAGCAGCAGGATGAGCACGATGGGGCTGAGGTCGACGCCGCCCAGGCGGGGCACGATGCGGCGCAGCGGCCGCAGCATCGGCTCGGTCACGGCGTTGAGGAAGTCGACCACCTGGCGAGCGAACGGGTGGCTCAGGTTGATGACGTTGAAGGCGACCAGCCAGCTGATCACCGCCTGGACGATGAGCAGAAGAATGATCAGGCCGATGACCTGATTGACCAGCCAGACGATGGCGATACCCATGAGGGCGCGTCTCCGATGTTTAGAGCCTGGAACCTAGTGAGCGTCGGCCCCGGCGGCAATGCGCTGGCAGCGAAGTTGTCGGGTTCACCGCCTTGACAGCCCGCGCCCCCCGGCCGTATGTGCCGCCCTTCCCTCATCCTGGGAGGGGGCCGTAGCTCAGTTGGTAGAGCGCCTCGTTCGCAATGAGGAGGTCAGGGGTTCGACTCCCCTCGGCTCCACCAGGGTCAGGTTGGCTCTGGTTTATCCAGGAAACCCCGCTTTCGAAAGCGCCCCCTTTTCGGGCCATTGACCGGCGCCGGTGCTGTGTCAGCTTTCCGACCCAGGACGGGC
>JAUMCZ010000312.1:0-3482 GCA_032122215.1 Caulobacter sp. | reverse complement strand
AATGAAGGTCATGGTCACGGGCAGCGCCGGTTTCATCGGCTCGGCCGTCTCGCTGAAACTGCTGGCGCGCGGCGACGAGGTCATCGGCGTCGACGTCATGAACGACTATTATGACCCGACCCTGAAGCGCGCCCGCCTGGCCCGCACCCTCGACAACGACCGCTATACCCACGTCCAGATCGACCTCTCCGACCGCGAGGCGATGGAAGCGGCCTTCGCCAAACACCAGCCCCAGCGGGTCATCAACCTCGCCGCCCAGGCCGGGGTGCGCTACGCCGCGACCAACCCCCACGTCTATGTGCAGTCGAACGTCACCGGCTTCCTGCACATCCTCGAGGGCTGCCGTCACAACGGCGTCGAACACCTGGTCTTCGCCTCGACCAGCAGCGTCTACGGCGCCAACACCAACATGCCCTTCACGGTGCACAACAGCGCCGAACACCCGCTGACCCTCTATGCGGCGACCAAGAAGGCCAATGAGCAGATGGCGCATTCCTATGCCCACCTCTACGGCTTCCCCTGCACGGGCCTGCGCTTCTTCACCGTCTACGGCCCCTGGGGCCGGCCGGACATGGCGCTGTTCATGTTCACCAAGAAGATCCTCGCTGGCGAGCCGATCCAGGTGTTCAACCACGGCAAGCACAAGCGCAGCTTCACCTACATCGACGACATCGTCGAAGGCGTCGTTCGCGTCCTCGACCAGCCGCCGGCCGCCGATCCCACGTGGGACAGCAACAATCCCGACCCGGCGACCAGCAACGCCCCCTACCGGCTGTTCAACATCGGTGCGGAGCAGCAGGTCGAGCTCCTGCGCTACATCGAGGTGCTTGAAGAGTGCCTGGGTCGCAAGGCGATCATGGAAATGCTGCCGCTGCAGCCCGGCGACGTGCCTGATACCGAGGCCGACGTCACCGACCTTGCCCGTGTCGTCGGCTACAAGCCGAAAGTGACGGTCGAAGAGGGGGTTCGCAACTTCGTCGACTGGTACCGCGGCTACAACGGCGTTCTTTAAAGGACAGATGCATGGCCGAGGCCGCAGGCAAGACCATCTCCGACAAGGATATGCGCCGGATGAACTGGGGGGGGCTCAAGCCCCTGGTCCGCGACGCCCTGGCCCTGCCCGTCGTCAATCCGGCCCTGATCGCCCTGGCCCGCGCCACGGGGGGAAGCTGGAAGCATCGCCTGCCGGTCGCCGTCCGCTCGGCCAGCTACCGCACGCTCGATGGCCAGGAGGTTCGCCTCCTCGACCCGACCATCGACCAGATCGCCCGCGAGCTTTTCTGGCATGACGGACATCCCGGCCGCCGGGGCGACGCCTTGGCCATGCGGGCCCTGGAGCTGATCAGCGCCGAGGCGTCGGTCTTCCTCGATATCGGCAGCTACACCGGCCTCTTCGCCCTGACCGCCGCCCGGGTGAATCCCGCCCTGCGCAGCCACGCGTTCGAGATCGTCCCGGACAACCATCTGCTGATCCAGCGCAACATCGTCGAGAACGATCTGATCGGCCGGGTCCAGGCCCACCTCTGCGGCCTGGGCGGCGAGACCGGGTCGATGACCATGCCGCGCAGCAACAACCTTTCCAGCCTGGCCTCGTCCCTGTCGCTGGGTTCGACGTTCGAGGGCGGCATCTCGATTCCGGTCGAAACCCTCGACCAGCGCTTCGCCGCCGAAACCGGCCCGATGGCCATGAAGATCGACGTCGAGGGCTTCGAGGGCGAGGTGCTGCGCGGCGGCGCCGCGACCCTGGCGCGGCTCAAGCCCGACATCATCTGCGAGGTCCTGCGCGGCCACGGCGAGGCGGTTCAGGCGGCCCTGGCCCCCCTCGGCTACCGATTCTGGCGTTTCACCGACGACGGCATGGTCGCCGCTGACACCGTTGAGGGTGTCAAGCGCGACCGCGACTGGTTTCTCTCGGCCCGGCCGGACGCCGACGCCATGGTTGCCCGTATCGAGGCCGACTGATGCGGCTTCCGTCGGTCAGGCGGGAGCGATAGATTGTGTTTGTTTTCAAAGGGCGCGCGATGGGCGCCTTTCTGAGGGGCGTATCGTCTAGATGATCCTCTACTGGACCATGTTCCTGCTGCCGGTCATGGCCAGCATGTCGCCCTACCGCCTCGACCGCCTGTCGCGGGGGGTGGTGATGGTGCTGCTTGGCCTCGCGCTGACCGTGATCATCGGCCTGCGCGACCACGTCGGTCACGACTGGTCCAACTACATGAAGATGTTCGAGCGGGCCGACTCCTCGGACTTCAACTATGTCCTGACCTCGGTGGAGCCCGGCTACGCCTTCCTCAACTGGGCCAGTTCGCGCCTCGGCTTCGGCATCTACGGGGTCAACGCCGCCTGCGCCGCCGTCGTCGTCTTCGGCCTGTTCAAGTTCCTGGACCGCCAGCCCAACTTCTGGCGCGGCCTGGCCATCGCCACGCCCGTCCTGATCATCGCCATCTCCATGGGCGCCACGCGCCAGGCCGTCGCCATCGGCTTCCTGATGCTGGCCTTCAACGCCTTCCAGGACCGCAAGGTCATCCGCTACCTGCTGCTGGTCAGCGTCGGCGTCCTCTTCCACCGCTCGATGGCGGTCATGTACCTGCCGGCCTGGTTCATCAACGGGCGCCTGAGCATCTGGCCGCTGATCATCGGCGGCCTGGTCTTCTTCGCCGCCTCGCTGCTGCTGCGCGACGCCGCCACCTACTACCAGACCAGCTATGTCGGCACCGACATCCAGGCCTCGGGGGCCCTGCCGCGCGCTGCCCTGAACGTCCTGGCCGCCGGCGTCTTCTTCTTCTACCGCAACAAATGGATGGAGCGGTACGACGACGGACCGATGTATACCATCATGGCCGGCGTCATCCTGCTGATGGCCCCGGCCGTCTTCTTCGCCGCCGCGGCCACCGACCGCTTGAGCATGTACCTGCTGCCTATCCAGATCGGCATCTTCGCCCGGCTTCCCAACCTGGTGCCGTTCAAATTCCGGGTCCCGGTGATGGTCGCCATCTACTTCGCCTTCGCCTTGCTGATGGCCGTCTGGCTGTTCTTCTCCCCCTTCGCCCAGATCTCCTGGGTGCCTTACGAGAACCTGCTGTGGACCGGCGGGACCGCGGGCCAGTGAGCCTGCGGCCCGTTGTCCTGATCAACGACACCCGGGCCGACCTGCACCACGGTTGCTGGCGGGTGATGCGCACGCTGGAGGGCCAGCTGTCCCGCGTCGGGTTCGGGATCATCGCCCGCGCCCCGGCCCATGCCGACTGGCGCAGGAGCCCGGCCATCAGTGAAGCGATTGCCGGGGCTGCCCTGGTCGTCGTCAACGGCGAGGGCACGATCCACCACGACCGCCCGGCCGGCGAGGCCCTGCTGGCCGCCGGCGCGGCGGCGAAGGCGGCGGGCGTCCCCTCCGCCCTGATCAACGCCAGCTGGGACGCCAATGGCCCGGCCTATGCCCGCGCCCTGGCCGATTTCACCCTGGTCAGCGCCCGCGAGACCCG
>JAUMCZ010000311.1:0-3092 GCA_032122215.1 Caulobacter sp. | reverse complement strand
GACGATGTTGGCCACCCCGGTCTCGTCCTCCAGGGTGATGAAGCAGACACCCTTGGCCGTTCCCGGCCGCTGGCGCACCAGCACCACGCCGCCGACGGCGGTCCTGCGGCCGGCCGGGTCGGTCGGGACCCGGCTGGCGGGAATGGCCCCGGCCTTGGCGAGACGCTCGCGCAGGAAGGTGAGCGGATGGTCCTTCAGCGACAGGCGGATGCTCTCGTAGTCATGCACCACCTCCTCGGACGGCGAGCTCGTCGGCAGGCTGACCGGCGGTGGCCCGTCCTCCTCCGCCACCCCGGCCTGGGCGAACAGGGGCAGGGGCTGGCTGCGGGGCAAGCCGCGCGCGGCCCACAGGGCGCCCCGCCTGGAAAGGTCCAGGGAGCCGAGGGCGTCGGCGGCGGCGAGCAGTTCCAGGGCCCGGGCGGGCAGGGCGGCGCGCTGGCGCAGGTCGTCGAGAGAGACGAAGGGTCCCGTCGCCCGCGCCGCCATGATGGCCAGACCCCAGTCCTGGCGGAAGCTGTCGATCTGCCGGAATCCCAGCCGCAGGGCGCACTGCGCCTGGCCCGGGCGCGGCTCGAGGGTACAGTCCCAGTCGCTGGCGCTGACGTCCGGGTGGCGCACCTCGACCTCGTGTTCCCGCGCGTCGCGGACCAGCTGAGCGGGGGCGTAGAAGCCCATCGGCTGGCTGTTAAGCAGGGCGGCGCAGAAGACGTCGGGATGAACGCATTTCATCCAGGCCGAAACATAGACCAGCAGGGCGAAGCTGGCGGCGTGGCTTTCCGGGAAGCCGTATTCGCCGAAGCCCTTGATCTGGTTGAAGCAGTCGTCGGCGAACTTGGGGTCATAGCCGCGCGCCTTCATCCGCCCGGCCAGCATCTCCTCATAGTTCTGGATGGTGCCGTTGTGGCGGAAGGTGGCCATGGCCCGGCGCAGGCCATTGGCTTCGTCGCCGGTGAACTCGGCCGCTTCCATGGCGATGCGCATCGCCTGTTCCTGGAACAGCGGAACGCCCATGGTCTTGCCCAGGATCTTCTTCAGCTCATCGGGATCGTGCGGCGGCGAGGGCCTGGGAAACTGGATCTCATAGACCTCGCCCCGGGCCTCGGCCTCGCGCCTGGCGGCGCGGGAGGCGAGATAGGGATGGACCATGTTGCCCTGGATGGGCCCCGGTCGCACGATCGCGACCTCGACCACCAGGTCGTAGAAGACGCGGGGCCGCAGCCTCGGCAACATGGCCATCTGGGCCCGGCTCTCGACCTGGAAGACCCCCAGGGAATCGGCCCGGCACAGCATGTCGTAGACCGGGGTGGTGTCCGTTTCGCCGAGCACCTTGGCCAGGTCCCAGCGCTGGCCATAGAAGGCCTCGATCATGTCGAAGCCCTTCTGGATGGCGGTCAGCATGCCCAGCGCCAGGATGTCGACCTTCATGATCTTCAGCTCGTCGATGTCATCCTTGTCCCACTCGATGAAGGTGCGGTCCTCCATCGCCGCGTTGCCGACCGGAACCAGCTCGACCAGCGGTCCCTGGGTGAGGACATAGCCGCCCACGTGCTGCGACAGGTGGCGGGGGAAGGTGATCAGCTCGCGGGTCAGGTCGAGGGCCAGCTTCATCCGCTGTTCCTCCTTCGACAGCCCCGCCCGCTCGGCGTGACCGTCCTCGATCTCGGAGCCCCAGCTGCCCCACACCGTCCCGGCCAGCGCCCCGGTGACATCCTCGGTCAGGCCGAGCGCCTTGCCGACCTCGCGAATGGCCGAGCGCGGGCGGTAGTGGATGACGGTGGCGCAGATCGCCGCCCGGTCGCGGCCGTAGCGGCGATAGATGTACTGCATCACCTCCTCGCGGCGGGCGTGCTCGAAGTCGACATCGATATCCGGCGGCTCGTCGCGCTCGGCCGAGACGAAGCGCTCGAACAGCAGGTCCTGCTCGGCCGGGTTCACCGAGGTGATCCCCAGGCAGTAGCAGACCACCGAATTGGCCGCCGAGCCGCGGCCCTGGCAGAGGATGGGCTTGGTGTTCTCCTGCCCGGTGGGCTGGCGGGCCCATTTGACGATGTCGTGGACGGTCAGGAAGTAGTGGGCGTACTGCCGCCCCGCGATCAGCGTCAGCTCCTTGTCGATGGTCTCCTTGACCTTCGGCGGCACGCCCCCCGCAAAACGCCAGCGAGCCCCCTGCCAGGTCATGTCCGCCAGATGCTGGTCAGGGCTCTTGCCGGGCGGCACCGGCTCGTCCGGGTAGTGGTAGGAGAGCTCGTCCAGGGAGAAGGTGCAGGCGGCCAGGATCTCTCGCGACCGGGCGAGCGCGCGCTCGTGACCGCGGAACAGTCGGGCCATCTCGGTCGGGGGTTTCAGGTAGCGTTCGGCGTTGGCCTGCAGCTTGAAACCGGCCTCGTCGACGGTCGTCCCCTCGCGGATACAGGTCAGGACGTCCTGCAGGGGGCGGCGGTCGTAGTGGTGGTAGAGCGGCGCATTGGTCGCCAGCATCGGCGCACCGGCCGCGTCGGCCAGCCGCGACAGATGGATCAGCCGGGCCCGGTCGCGGCCGTCGTAGAGCGGATTGGCGCCCAGATAGAGCCGGTCCGGCCAGCGACCGGCCCAGTCGCGCAGCCGCGATGAAAAGGCGGCATCGACGACGCGGGGGGCGGGGGCGATGGCGACCAGGCCTTCCGCGTAATCCAGCGCCTGTTCGAAGGTCAGTCGGCACTGGCCCTTGATGGTGCGGTCGCCGTGGGTGTCGCCGAGGATCTCGCTCTTGCCGAGCGACAGAAGCCGGCAGAGACGGCCATAGGCGGCCCGGTCGCGGGGATAGACGACCAGCACGGCGCCGTCGCTGAACACCAGGCGCGACCCGATCAGCAGCCGCATGCCGACCCGTTTGGCCTCGCGGTGACAGCGCACCACCCCGGCCAGAGTGTTGCGATCGGCGATGCCGATGGCGCTCATGCCCAGATACTGGGCCTGGGAGACCATCTCGGCCGGGTGTGAGCCACCCTCCAGGAAGGAGAAGTTGGTGACCGCGTCGAGCTCGGCGTAGGTCATGCGAACACCCCGTGCATCCACCAGGCCGGCGGGCGGTCGACCAGGCGGCCCTCGGTTTC
>JAUMCZ010000310.1:0-4992 GCA_032122215.1 Caulobacter sp. | reverse complement strand
AGATTTAGTCCCGCCTGCGGGAAAGACCATAGGCATTAGTCCTTAGGGGGCCGTGCGAGGTTGCAGGGCGGAAGTTCGGCGCCATATGTTCAATGACCACGTTCGGTGAGCGCAATTGTCGCACGTCGGCTCATTCTGAGGTGTGATAGCGGTAACATCGACGGAATCAGTTAGTTTCTGCTCTGAGATTAAATGTCTTGATCTCGTCGAATTGAGCCGCTACACGCCCGCCCCCGGTCGTTGAAGCCGGTTCGCTGAACATGATCGACCCCTTACCGCGGATCGGTTCAGCTCACGAAACAGCGGGAAGGGCATGAGAGGCGCACGATGGCAGCCATGCCTGCGCCGGTGGAGCAATCCCCGGCCGATGAAATGAGTGACGCGTTGGCGGAAGTCCGTCAGCTGATCGTCGACCTGCGCGATGCCGCGCAGGACGGTCGGGAGCTGGCCCGTCGCTATTCCGAGATTTTGCAGAACGTAGTCGATGAGTACTGCGTTGAGTTTGAGCAGCGCGCCGAGAGCGCCCTGACCCGTCTGGAGTCCATTCGATGAACCATATCCCGATGCGCGTGATCGCCTCCCCCGCCGTGCGTCCCGCCAAGCCGACCCGCCGCGCGCTCGCCAAGCAGCGCACCCGCGAGAAGGTTCTGGCCGCCGCCCGTCAGCTGTTCACCGAGCGTGGATATGAAGGCGCCACCATCCGTGACATCGCCAAAGCCGCCGGCATGTCGACCGGCGCCGTGTTCGCGAGCTTTGCGGACAAGTCGGAGCTGTTCGACGAAATCCTGGCCCAGGACTACGCCCTGCTCGGCGAAGCCATGCAGGACGCCGCCGATAAAGGCGAAACCGTCGAGAAGGCCCTGACCGACCTGTTCAGCGTCGCCTACCGGTTCCATATGAACCAGCTGCCTCTGCTTCAGGCCGGCATCTCCGCCTCCTGGACCCGCACCGAAGCGGGCGAGAAGCGCAACCGCGAGGCCCTCAAGCCCGTCATGACCCTGGTCAGCGACACCCTGCGCCGCGGCGTCGAGCGCGGCGAACTGTCGCAGCGCGCCGACCTGCGGTTGATTGGTGGCGTTCTGTGGGACGTTTACCTCGCCGGCTACCGTCGCGCGGTGTTCGACGGCTGGACGACGGACGACATGACCTCACGTCTGTCTGATCAGATCAATCTGATCCTGGCAGGGGCGCGTACGTAATAACTTGAGCGGAACAGGCGCCCCGAAGGGACTCGGGGCGTCTTTTCTATAGGTCTAACGCCGGGGGAGCGCGTTTGGGGGTAAGGGACAATCAGAAGGCCGCGACGCGCGAGAAGGTGCTGTCGGCGGCCCGGGATCTCTTCAACGAGATCGGCTACGATGAGACGACGATCCGCGCTATCGCGGATCGCGCCGGCGTGTCCGTCGGCAGCGTGTTCACAACCTTCAGCTCCAAGGCCGATGTGCTCAGCCAGGTCATGGCAGACCGGGTGTCACCGCTGCATGACGAGCTGACCCGGGTCCTGCCCTATCTGCGGGGCTCGACCAGCGACCGACTGTGCTCGATCTTCGCCATCCACTACGACTTCGAATGTCGGCGGGTGAAGCTGTTCCTCGCCCACATCGCCGCCAGCTTCAGTCCCTCGCTCGAAGAGACGACGACGCCCTTCGGCCGCAACGCCGGCTTCCAGGCCATGCTGCGCGACACCCTGACCGACGGCATCACAAGGGGCGACGTCAGCCCCGACGCCGACATTGATCTGATCATACAACTGCTGATCGCGGCCTACGCCTGGAACTACAGCCTGGCCGCCCAGGTGGGGGCCGACGCGGTCACCCTGACGGCGCGCATGGACAAGCAGATCGCCGTGATCATGGCCGGGGTCCGGCCGCAGGTCGGGGTGGTGGGGGCGGTCTGAAGCAACCGCCCGTGCGTCCTTCGACACGCCTCACTGCGTGAGGCTACTCAGGATGACGAAGAGGGGTGGGCTTCACAAAAGTCCGTCATGCTGAGTAGCGGCCGGAAGGCCGCGTGTCGAAGCACGCAGGGACCCTAGTTCCCGTCCTCGAGCAGGCGCCGCGCGATGACCTGGGCCTGGATTTCGCCCGCGCCTTCGAAAATGTTGAGGATGCGCGCGTCGGCCAGGACGCGGCTGACTTCGTATTCCATGGCAAAGCCGTTGCCGCCGTGGATCTGCAGGGCGTTGTCGGCGGCGGCCCAGGCGACGCGGGCGGCGATCAGCTTGGCCATGCCGGCCTCGAGGTCGCAGCGCTTGCCCTCATCCTTCTGGCGGGCGGCGAAGTAGGTGAGCTGGCGCACGCCCATCAGTTCGGCGGCCATCATGGCCAGCTTGTTGGCGACACGGGGGAAGCCGAAGATCGGGCCGCCGAACTGCTGGCGGTCGAGGGCGTAGTTCAGTCCCAGCTCGAGGCCGCGCTGGGCCACGCCGACGGCGCGGGCGGCGGTCTGGATGCGGGCGCTTTCGAAGGTGGCCATCAGCTGCTTGAAGCCCTGGCCGGGCGTGCCGCCCAGCAGGTTGGCGGCCGGCACGGTGAAGCCGTCGAAGCCGATCTCGTATTCCTTCATGCCCCGGTAGCCGATCACCTCGATCTCGCCGCCGCTCATGCCGGGGGTCGGGAAGGGGGTGGCGTCATCGCCGCGCAGCTTGGGAGCCAGAAGCATGGAGAGGCCGCGATAGTCGGTGGTGTCCGGCTCGGTGCGGACCAGCAGGGTCATGACGTCGGCGCGGGCCGCGTGGGTGATCCAGGTCTTGTTGCCGGTGACGACGTACTGGTCGCCCTGCAGCACCCCCCGGGTGCGCAGGGCGCCCAGGTCGGAACCGGTGTTGGGTTCGGTGAAGACGGCCGTCGGCAGGATTTCGGCGCTGGCGATCTTCGGCAGCCATTCGGTCTTCTGGTCGTCGGTGCCGCCGGTCAGGATCAGCTCGGCGGCGATCTCGGAGCGGGTTGCCAGCGAGCCGACGCCGATCCAGGCGCGGCTGAGCTCTTCGGAGACCACGCACATGGCCGTCTTGCCCATGCCGGCGCCGCCGTACTCCTCCGGAATGGTCAGGCCGAAGACGCCGAGGTCACCAAGCTCGGTGACCAGTTCCAGCGGGATCAGCTCGTCGTTCAGGTGCCACTGGTGAGCGAAGGGGATGACCTTGTTTTCCGCGAAGCTGTGAAACTGGTCGCGGATCATTTCGAAGGTTTCTTCGAGGCCGGTGTTCTCCACCGTCGCCTTGCCGCGCGATTGCGCGACCAGCTGGGCAACCCGGCTCTTCACCGCCTGGCCGCCGCCGTCGTTGACGCAGCGCGACAGGGCCGGGGCGAAGAGCTTCTGCACCGTCTTCTGGTCGGCGGTCAGGTCCCAGGGGCGGACGATCTCGCCCTGGTTCATCGGGATGCCGCCGATCAGCTGGTTGGCGTATTCCGCAAACAACAGCTGGGCGAGCAGGGCCTCGGTCTCGCCGAACTGGCCGTCGGCCTCCAGCGCCGCGGCCCAGCCGGCGACCTGGGTCATCAGTTCGGCGTAGGAGGCGTACCAGCCGAAACCGTGCACGGCATGTTGCTCAGCATCGGCCAGCTTGCGGTCGATCTTGCCGTTGCTGCTGATCCGGGCCTTCACCGCGCCCCTGGCCTCGGCCACGAAGGCCTGGGCCTCGCCGGCGGCATCGCGCAGCAGGCCGGTAAGGCCGCTCAGGATCAGGCTGTCGTCGGCGAGCGTCGCGGCGGCGGTCATGGAAGGATATCCCCGAAAATCTTGTGCGGCGCACTCTATGTATCTCGCAAATGCACAGAGCACAGCCGACCAGCGCATTATTTTACCGCTGCGGCGACACAGTCGCTAGGTTGGGTGAAACGCCAAGGGAGGCCCCATGCTCACTGTCCACCACCTCAACGAAAGCCGTTCGCAGCGCATCCTCTGGCTGCTCGAGGAACTGGGCCTGCCCTACGAGATCAAGGTCTACAGCCGCGACGCCACCACCCGCCTGGCCCCGCCGGAACTGAAGGCCATCCACCCGCTCGGCAAGAGCCCGGTGATCACCGACGGCGACATGACGGTCATCGAGAGCGGCGCCATCATCGACTACATCATCCGCCGCCACGCCGACGGCCGCATGTCGCCTGATCCCGCGAGCCCGGCCTACGATCACTACCAGCAGTGGCTGCACTATGCGGAAGGCAGCGCCATGCTGCCGCTGATGCTGAACATGTACGTCAGCCGCCTGGGTGAAGGCGGGGCGCCGCTGAGCCCGCGGATCGAGAGCGAGATCGCCAATCACCTCTCCTATGTCGAGCAGAGCCTGGCCGGCCGCGACTGGCTGCTGGGTTCGGAGCCGACCGGCGCCGACGTCCAGATGAGCTTTGTCCCCGAGGTCGCCAAGGCCATGGGCAAGCTGCCCAGCTATCCCAACATGGCCGCCTGGATTGAACGCATCCACGCCCGTCCGGCCTGGAAGCGCGGGCTGGAAAAGGGTGGGGAGTACCTTCTGGGGCGGTAGGATCGCGCGTGCTTCGACACGCGGCCTGCGGCCGCTGCTCAGCATGACGAGATTGGTGGGGCCTATCCCAGTTCGTCATCCTGAGTAGCCCGCGTCAGCGGGCGTGTCGAAGGACGCAAACCCGGAAAATGCTCAGCCGAACGGATCGTCCAGATAGCCATCCAGGAAGTCGAACACCGTCGCCTTGAGCAGGGCGTGCGGGATGGCGTTGAAGTGGTCGCAGCCCTGGACGGAGACGGCCTTGGCCCCCCGGATGTGATCGGCAAGCCCCTGCGGGTCGCCGGCCAGCGCATCGCGGCTGCCCGCCACCACCAGGGTCGGCACGCTGATGCGGAAGAGGTCGTCCGGGGTGAGGGTGAGGTTCTCGGCGCGGGATACGGCGGCCAGGGCCAGGCGGTCCTCGCCCTGTTCGTCGGCGAACTGGCGGAAGCTCTGCAGCATGGGTTCGGGGATCGTCGACGGATCGTCGGCCTCCATCGCCCGGCCCATGGCGTCGTCGTCGGGCGAGG
>JAUMCZ010000309.1:0-4653 GCA_032122215.1 Caulobacter sp. | reverse complement strand
ATTTCCAGGATGCCGTCCTCGACGCCCAGTTCGACGCGCTTGGCGTCCAGCTCGGCGGCGGCCTTGTCGAGGAATTCGCGGGCCCGGGCCTGCAGTTCCTCGGCGGTGTCCTCGTCGAAGCCTTCGATCTCGGCGATTTCATGCGGTTCGACGAAGGCGACGTCCTCGACCGACACGAAGCCTTCGGTGGCCAGCAGCTGGGCGATGACCTCGTCGACGTCCAGGGCGTCCTGGAACAGCTGGGTGGTCTCGGCGAACTGCTTCTGGCGGCGCTCCGACTCCTGGGACTCGGTCAGGATGTCGATCTGCCAGCCGGTCAGCTGGCTGGCCAGGCGCACGTTCTGGCCGCGGCGGCCGATGGCCAGCGACAGTTGCTCGTCGGGGACCACGACTTCGACGCGCTCGTCGTCCTCGTCCATGACCACCTTGGAGACTTCAGCCGGCGCAAGCGCGTTGACGATGAAGGTCGCCTCGTCCGGGCTCCACTGGATGATGTCGATCTTTTCGCCCTGCAGTTCGGCGACCACCGCCTGGACGCGCGAACCGCGCATACCGACGCAGGCGCCGACCGGGTCGATGCTGGAATCGTTGGAGACGACGCCCATCTTGGCGCGGCTGCCCGGGTCGCGGGCGACGGCGCGGATCTCGATGACGCCGTCGTAGACTTCCGGCACTTCCTGCGCGAACAGCTTGGCCATGAAGCCGCCGTGGGCGCGGGACAGCATGATCTGCGGGCCCTTGGTCTCGCTGCGGACGTCGTAGATGTAGCAGCGGATGCGGTCGCCGAGGTTGAAGTTCTCGCGCGGGATCGACTGGTCGCGGCGCATGACGCCTTCGCCACGGCCCAGATCGACGATGACGTTGCCGTATTCGACGCGCTTGACCACGCCATTGACGATCTCGCCGACGCGATCCTTGTACTCTTCGAACTGACGCTCGCGCTCGGCCTCACGGACCTTGCCGAACACCACCTGGCGGGCCATCTGGGTCTGCACCCGGCCGAATTCGAACGGCGGCAGCTCCTCGTCGAAGACCTGACCGACTTCAGTATCCTTGCCGTAGAAGGCCTTGGCATCGGCCAGGCGCATCTTGCCGACGTCGCCCTCTTCGAACTCTTCCACGTCGTCCGGCACCACAGTCACGTAGCGCTTGATCGAGGTCTCGCCGGTCTTCGGGTCGATGGCGACGCGGATATCGTGCTCGGCGCCGTAACGGCTGCGCGCGGCCTTCTGGATCGCTTCCTCGATGGAGGCGATGACGATCTCCTTGTCGATCCCCTTTTCACGGGCGACCGCGTCGGCGATCTGCAGCAGTTCGAGGCGGTTGGCGGAAATGCCGGTGGCCATGGTCGTGTCCTTAAATCTCTAAGGTGTCAGTCGTTGTCGTTGCCGACGGAGTTGATGTCGTCCTGGGCGATGCGGGCGGCGCGCTGTTCGGCGCCGACCTTCATCAGCTGGTCGTTGAGGACCAGCTTGGCTTCCAGAATCCAGTCGAACGGGATGTAGAGGGTGGTTTCGCTGTCGCCCTCGACGTTGATCCCGACCTGGCCGTCCTCGATCCCGGCCAGCTCGCCCTTGAACCGCTTGCGGCCCTCGGCGATGCGGTCGAGTTCGATACGGGCTTCGTAGCCTTCCCAGGTCTCGAAGTCCTTCAGGCGGGTCAGCGGCCGGTCGATGCCGGGGCTGGAGACTTCCAGGGTGTATTCGCCGGTGATCGGGTCGGCGGCGTCCATGATCTCGGAGATGGCGCGGCTCAGTTTGGCGCAGTCCTCGACGACCATTTCGCCATCCGGCGTTTCGGCCATGATCTGCAGGCGGCGGGTGGCCCCGCCCATCAGGCGCAGGCGCACGATCTCGTACCCGGCGGCTTCGGCCACGGGGTCGAGCAGCTCAAGCAGGCCGCGATCTTCGCTGGTACGTGCGCGCAACGAGCGCCTCTCCGAAAGAAACAAAAACCCAAAACAAAAGCGGCGCCCCGGAGGACGCCGCTCGAATGCGCTATCCAGCGCGTTCAAACGATGTGAAGGCCCTTATAGACCCTCACTCGCTGGTTGTCAGCCCCCTAGAAAGCGGGGCCGCCGGGCTAGCCGAAAGTCACCGTCGGCCGCCGGCTCTTGCGCCGCGCCGCCCTGGCGGCCCCGGCCACGGCGTCATAGACCCCGCCGCCGATGGCGCCGGCGACCAGCGGCGCCAGGCTGTGAACCGCCAGCCAGGCGTAGGCCGCCCCGTCGGCCTTGGCGATATCCATGACCTGCGCCCAGTAGGCCTCGATCGGAAACAGGCCAAACAGGGCGCCGACCAGCGACGCTCCGCCTCCGAACTTCCAGGCCAGACCGCTGGCCAGCAGGAAGAGGAGGCCGCCGAAACCACCGGCCCCAACCGGCGCCGTGCTGCGGCCCATCAGGCCGAACAGCAGCAGTCCCAAGCCAAGGAAGACCAGCGCCCCGGGCGCCGCGGCCGGCACGCCGGTCAGCGCCGCCTGGCCCATGGCCATCAGATTGCCGCCGCTGAGATCGGCGCGGCCTTCCCAGAACACCAGAATCAGTGAAACCAGCAAAGCCCAGACAAGGCCGCCGAGGATCCACCCCAGCGCCATCCGCACACCCCGAACCATAGCCATGTCCTCCCTCGCCCACTTTTTGGGGCGTTTCATTCACCATGGCCCGGTTTTCGGCACGGTCAATGCAGAGACACGCGGGGGGCGAGCCTCGTTCACCCGGTGACTGTCTCGCGCAGCGTGACTGTCACCCCATGACCAGCCCCGCCGGCACCTTGATCGGCATGTCCAGCAGCTGCTGCGCCTTGCCCTTGGCCAGCGCGTCCAGCCGCAACGACGCGAACTGGCCGCCGCCCAGCGCCTGGATGCAGTGCAGGTTGATGGCGTCCATGCCGGGCAGGTCATAGCGGATGACCTGCGGGGCGACGGCGCCTTCGAACTCATGGGCAAACCAGGTCTTGACGGCCGCCTCCGACAGCCCCGCGCGGATCCACGACAGGTACTGCGGCTTGCGGGCGATGACCCCGACGTTGAAGGCGTCGCCCTTGTCGCCGGACCGGGCCCAGGCCAGGTCGATCAGCGGGACTTCGATGAGCTGGCCAGAGGCGTCCGGCTCCGCCGGCGGCGTCGGCCGTTCGACCATGGCGGCCGAGAAGGGCGTCGCCGGCGAGGGGGCATCGACCACCGTCACCACGCCGCCGAGATCGACTTTGGCCGGAACCTGCTGGCGGGGAATGAGCACCGAAAACACCCGCGCCACCGGCGAAATACTCGGCGCGCCGCCGAACCAGCCCGTCGTGCCGACACTCATCGAGGTGGTCGGCGACTGCCATTCGCGGGTCAGCAGGCGCAGCGCCCGCTCGTCCTCATGCTCGGCCCCGACCCGGCTGACCACCTCGCGCACGGCTTGCGCGGCGGCGCTGGCGTTGGCGCCGTAGCTGGCTTCCGCGCCCAGGATCTCGATCCGCGTCTCACGGAAGGGCGCGAGGTTCTTCTCGCGCAGCATGTCGCCGACCCGCTCCAGCACCGCCTCGGCCTGGCGCTTCGCCTTCGCCGCCGCCTCGCGGCCGACGATCGGCATGGCGCCGATGAACCGCCAGCCGTCGCCCCAGGTGATGCAGGCCTTGTAGGACCCCGACGGCGGATAGCCCTTCGCGCCCGTCACCTTCACCCGATGCTCGCCGACCTGCTCGACCTTCACCTGGGTGAAATCACAGACGACGTCCGGCAGCGCATAGCCCTGCGGATCTCCAACCTCATAGAGGATCTGCTCGGCCACCGCGGCCGGCGACACCAGGCCCCCGGTCCCCGCCGGCTTGGTCACCACGAACGATCCATCGGCGTGGCATTCGATGATCGGATAGCCGATGTGGCCCCAGTCCGGCACGTCCCGCCAGTCGGTGAACAGCCCGCCCGTCGCCTGCGCCCCGCACTCGATCACGTGCCCGGCGAGTGATCCGGCCGACAGCAGGTCGTGATCGTCGTCGATCCAGCCGAACTCATGCATCAGCGGGCCCAGCGCCAGGGCGCTGTCGACCACCCGGCCGGTGATCACCATGTCGGCCCCCGCCGCCAGGGCCGCCGCGATCGGCCGGCCGCCGAAATAGGCGTTTGCGGTGAACAGCCGGTCCTTCGGCGGGAACGGCGCGCCGGTGTAGAGCTCGGTCATGCCGGAGAGCGTGTCGATGCTCTCCATCAGGTCGTCGCCCTCGATGACGGCGATCTTGAACGACAGCCCGGCCGCCGCCGCCAGCTCCTCCATCCGCGCCCGGCAGGCATGGGGATTGAGGCCCCCGGCGTTGGTGATCACCTTGACGCCCTGGGCCTTGAACTCAGCGAGGTTGTCCTTCCAGACCCACTCGGTGAAGTCGCGGGCGAACCCCTCGCCGGGCCGATCGCGCTTGATCTGGCCCAGGATCGACATGGTCGCCTCGGCCAGATAGTCGAGGATCATGTAGTCGAGATCGCCGCCCTTGAGCAGCTGCGGCGCGGCCACGGAAGAGTCGCCCAGGAACCCGCCGGCGCCGCCGATCCGAATGACTTTGGCCATGATCTCACTCCGGTTGTTCGGCCTGATTGTGGGCGGCTGACGCCACGTCGCGCCAGACCCTCCATCGAAAACAATCCTTCTCCCCAGGAGGGAGAAGGGAAGTCTTG
>JAUMCZ010000308.1:0-1649 GCA_032122215.1 Caulobacter sp. | reverse complement strand
CGGGCGTCCCCGAGTCGACCTGGGTCGAACTGGAGTCTTTAGCGGCGCTTCTTGGCCTGACGGCCGCCCTGGCCCAGGCCCATCTGCTTGGCCAGGTCCGAACGGGCCTTGGCGTAGTTGGGGGCGACCATCGGGTAGTCCTTGGCCAGGCCCCACTTGGCCCGGTATTCTTCGGGGCTCATGTCGTACTTGGTGCGCAGGTGGCGCTTCAGCGACTTGAACTTGCGGCCGTCCTCCAGGCAGATCAGGAAGTCCGGGGTGATCGAACGCTTCACCGGAACAGCCGGCTCCTTGGGGGCGACTTCAACGGTCTCAACGCCGGTGGCGACACCGCTCAGCGCCTTGTGCACCGACTGGATAAGGGCCGGAATGTCGTTGGCCGACACGGAGTTGTTGCCGACATATGCGGAAACGATGTCGGTCGTCATCTCGATGATGGCGGATTTATCTTCCATGGCCGGGGGTTCCATTTGGGACTTGTTGGGTTGTTTCTTGCCCGGACGCGTCGCCCGGCTGCTGGCTGCATAAGCCGTGTCGCCAATGAAGACAACCCCGGCGGCGATATTTGGAACAACAGTACAGCGTTGTTGTCCGACAGGCTGTACCGAAGCGGATAGTCGTCAGCCGACGTTCAAAACCTGAGGTTTCGCGCGCTTACCGCGCGAAATCACGACCCAATGCGAGCATGGCCGCCCGCTGTGGGGCGGAGAATTCATCGACGGCGTCGTCGTCGCCGTCGCGGATGGCCTTCACCAGCGCCGGTGTCAGGGCCGAGGACAGGGCCCAGTTCCAGTAGCGCAGCACCGTCTGGGCGCGGTCGACGGCCAGGGAGTCGAAACAGGTCAGCACCCGCTCGAGGGTCGGCGTGATGTTGCCCGCGCCGTCGGTCTCGGGCCGTCGCAGGCCACGCCACAAGGCCTTCACCGCGCCACGCGGCAGACCGGTGGCCTTGCACAGGATGGCGATCGGCTCGCCGCCCGGATCGGTCATGATCTTGGCGCCGGTCATCGGCTTGAGACCGGAGAGGTAGCTGATCTCCTCGGCCAGTTCTCGCGTCATGCCGCTCTGGGCCGCAGCAACGGCCTCGTCGAGGCTGCCGAAGGGGCTCTTCTCGATGGCCGCACGGTTTCGCTGGCGGCGCTCGATGAACTGCAGCGCCTTGCGGGTCAGCGGATCTTGCCAGCCCTCCTCGGCGGCCAGGGAGAAGAGGTCGCCGACCGCGTCCTGCAGGACTTCGCGAGACACCGCAAACCGCTGCAGGATCAGGCGCCGGCATTCGGAATCCGCCCACCAGAACATGATGTAGGCGTGGCTGGGCCGCAGCTCCGGCCGTCGGAGCAGGAGGGCGATCAGACGAGGATTGTCGCGCGTGCAGCCGACGATGGTCTCCAGCGCCCCGTGACTGAGCCGGGCCAGGTCGTTGCGAAGCAGAGCTTCCAGCACCGCCTGCTCGCAGCGACGAACCAGGGCATCGGCGACCGCCTCCCCGACCCCCCGGCGCAGGGCGATCAGCCGCCGGTGCTCGACGTCGGCGTGGAGGGCGCAGTCGATCAGGTCGGCGTCGCCCAGATTCTGGCTGTGTTCCAGCATCATCGAGGCGATTTCGATGCGGTCGCGCAGCAGCAGGCGGGCCAGGGCCGGCGGCACGT
>JAUMCZ010000307.1:0-4152 GCA_032122215.1 Caulobacter sp. | reverse complement strand
AACCGGACTTCATCCAGCTCCACGGCAAGGAAACCCCGGCGCGCGCCCAGGCCATCCGGACGCGCACGGGCGCCGGCATCATCAAGGTGCTTTCGGTGTCGGACGCCTCCGATATCGCAGAGGCCTCCAGGTGGGATGAGCTGGTCGATCACCTGCTGTTCGACGCTCGGACGCCTAAGGACAGCGAGCTTCCCGGCGGGGTGGGGGCAAGCTTCGACTGGACCCTGCTGAGCGGCCGAAGGTATGCCCGGCCCCATATGTTGGCCGGCGGTCTCGACCCGTGGAACGTCAGGGAGGCGCTGGCGCTGTCAAATGCCCCGATCGCGGACGTTTCCTCTGGCGTGGAGCGGGGCCCGGGGATAAAGGACAGCGCCTTGATCACGGCCTTTCTGGATGCCGTGCGTAGCGTGTGAGCCCCGCCTTGAACGCCCCTGCTAAACCTAACGACTGGAACGCGCTGCCCGACGCGCGCGGCAAGTTCGGCGAGTTCGGCGGTCTCTATGTGGCCGAGACCCTGATGCCGCTGGTGCTGGGCCTGGGCGAGGCCTATGCCGCCGCCAAGGCGGACCCCGAGTACCAGGCCGAGCTGGCCTGGTTCCACAAGCACTACACCGGCCGCCCGAGCCCGCTGTATTTCGCCGAGCGGCTGACCGCCTACTACGGCGGCGCGAAAATCTACTTCAAGCGCGACGAGCTCAATCACACCGGCAGCCACAAGATCAACAATGCGCTCGGCCAGATCCTGCTGGCCCGCCGCATGGGCAAGACCCGGATCATCGCCGAGACCGGCGCCGGCCAGCACGGCGTCGCCACCGCCACCGTCTGCGCCCGTTTCGGCCTGCCCTGCATCGTCTACATGGGCGCCACCGACGTCGAGCGGCAGAAGCCCAACGTCTTCCGCATGAACCTGCTGGGCGCTGAAGTGCGCCCCGTCACCTCCGGCACCGGCACCCTCAAGGACGCCATGAACGAGGCGATGCGCGACTGGGTGACCAATGTCGAGGACACCTACTACCTGATCGGCACCGCCGCCGGCCCGCACCCCTATCCGGCCATGGTCCGCGACTTCCAGTCGATCATCGGCATCGAGGCCCGCGCCCAGATCCTTGAGCAGGAAGGCCGCCTGCCCGACGCGGTTGTCGCCTGTATCGGCGGCGGCTCAAACGCCATCGGCCTGTTCCACCCCTTCCTGGCCGACGAGGGCGTGCGCCTGATCGGTGTAGAGGCGGCCGGTCACGGCATCGAGACCGGCGAGCACGCCGCGTCCCTGACCGGCGGTCGCCCCGGCGTCCTGCACGGGAACAAGACCTACCTGCTGCAGGACGACGACGGCCAGATCATCGACGCCCACTCGATCAGCGCCGGCCTCGACTATCCGGGCATCGGTCCGGAACACAGCTTCCTGCATGAGACCGGCCGGGCCGAGTACGTCTCGGCGACCGACAAGGACGCGCTTGCCGCCTTCCAGCTGTGCGCCGAGCAGGAGGGCATCATTCCCGCCCTCGAACCGGCCCACGCCCTGGCCCGCGTCGGCGAGTTGGCGCTGGAGCTCGGCAAGGACGGCGTCATCGTGATGAACATGTGCGGCCGCGGCGACAAGGACATCTTCACCGTCGCCGAAGCCCTGGGGCGGACGATTTGAGCAACACCCGTATCGACAGGCGCTTCGCGGCTCTCGCCGCCGAAGGCCGCGCCGCTTTTGTCGCCTATGTGATGGGCGGCGATCCGGATTTCGACCAGTCGCTGGAGATCGTGCGCGGTCTGCCCGCGGCCGGCGTCGACATCATCGAGCTGGGCTTCGCCTTCTCCGACCCGATGGCCGAAGGGCCGTCGATCCAGCGCGCCGCCCTGCGGGCGCTGAAGGCCGGCATGACGCTCAACCGGACGCTCGACCTGGTGGCCGAGTTCCGCAAGGGCGACAAGGACACCCCTATCGTGCTGATGGGCTATCTCAACCCGCTGTTCAGCGCCGGCTACGAAAAGTTCGCCGCCCGCGCCGCCGACGCCGGGGTCGATGGCCTGATCTGCGTCGATTGCCCGCCGGAAGAGGCGGACGAATTGACTGACGCCCTTGAGGCCAACGGCCTGTCCCTGATCCGGCTGACCGCCCCGACCACCGACGACAAGCGCCTGCCGACCGTGGTCAAGCGGACCAGCGGCTTTGTCTACTACGTCTCCGTCGCCGGGGTGACCGGGGTGAAGTCGGCCAATGCCGCCGACGTTGCGCCGGCCGTGGCCCGGATCAAGGCCGCGTCTGGTCTGCCGGTGGCCGTGGGTTTCGGCATCCGCACCCCGGAACAGGCGGCAGCGGTGGCGAAAGTCGCCGACGGCGTGGTGGTTGGCTCGGCCTTTGTCGATGCCGTTCAGGACGCCCTGGAAGGCAAAACGAACGAAAACGTGACCGCGAGCGTTCTTTCCAAAGCGAAGGCATTGGCGAAAGCTGTGCATTCGGCGAGAGTCGGTCAGGCTTGAGGCTTCAAAGACGATGGCTATGGCAGAATCCAAGGGCGACAAGCCCACCCGTCCCCCCGCTTCCAAAGAGCGCAGCGGCGGCTGGCTGAGCCGGATCGCCCCCGGGGTGCGCGGCGCTTTCGCCAAGCGCGAGACCCCCGAGAACCTCTGGGTCAAATGCCCCGACACCGGCGAGATGATCTATCGCCCCGACCTGGAGGCCGCCCTGTGGGTGACTCCGGCCGGCCGGCACATGCGGATCGGCTCGAAACAGCGCTTCGCATACACCTTCGACGGCGGGACCTACGAGGCCCTGCCGACGCCTGAGGTGCCGGAAGACCCGCTGAAATTCTTCGACGGCAAGCCCTATCCCGAACGCCTGGCCGCCGCCCGCAAGGCGACCGGCGCGCCGGACGCCGTGGCCATCGCCGCCGGCAAGATCCGTGATGTTCCGGCCGTGGTGCTGGTCCAGGACTTCGCCTTCATGGGCGGGTCGCTCGGCATGGCCGCCGGCGAGGCCTTCATCGCCGCCGCTCGTGAAGCCATCAAACGTCAGTGCCCGCTGGTCGCCTTCACCGCCGCCGGCGGCGCCCGCATGCAGGAAGGCACCCTCAGCCTGATGCAGATGGCCCGCACCACCCTGGCCATCCAGGAGCTGAAGGCCGCCAGGCTGCCCTACATCGTGGTGCTGACCGACCCGACGACGGGCGGGGTGACCGCCAGCTACGCCATGCTGGGCGACATCCACCTGGCCGAGCCGGGCGCCCTGATCGGGTTTGCCGGCCCGCGCGTCATCGAACAGACCATTCGCGAAACCCTGACGCCCGGCTTCCAGCGTTCGGAATACCTGGTCGAGAAGGGCATGGTCGACCGTGTCGTCCCCCGCAGCGACCTGCCGGCCATCCTCGGCAGCCTGATGGGCACCCTGATGATGGGGCGCGCCCGCAAAGCCGCCTGACCCGTTCCTCCCGCCGGGAGGCCAAGCCTTGACCGACCACCTGCTCCCCCATGACGCGGCGCTGGAGCGCCTGCGCCTGCTGCATCCCAAGCTGATCGACCTGTCGCTCGGTCGCATGCGGCGGCTGTGCGCGGCCCTGGGCGATCCTCAGCGCCATTTCCCGCCTGTGGTCCATGTGGCCGGGACCAACGGCAAGGGTTCGACGGTGGCCTTCCTGCGGGCCATGGCTGAGGCAGCCGGTCTGCGGGTCCACGTCTTCACCTCGCCGCACCTGGTCCGCTTCGCCGAGCGCATCCGCCTGGCCGGGACCCTGATCACTGACGACCACCTCGCCGCCGTACTGGAGACCGTGGAAAAGGCCAACGCCGGCGAACCGATCACCTTCTTCGAGATCACCACCGCCGCCGCCTTCCAGGCCTTCAGCGAGGTCCCGGCCGACCTCATCCTGCTGGAGGTCGGTCTGGGCGGCTCGCTGGACGCCACCAACGTCATCGAGAGCCCGGCCGTCAGCGTCATCTGCCCCGTCGATCACGATCACCGCGAATTCCTCGGAGACTCCCTCACCGCCATCGCAGGCGAGAAGGCCGGGATCATCAAGCGAGGCCGGCCAGTCGTCTCCGGCTGGCAGGGCGAGGAGGCCTTTGCGGTGATCGAGGCCCGTGCCCACGCCCTGGGCGCGCCCCTGACCGCCATGGGCCGCGATGTGGACGCCTATGCCACGGCCGGCCGTCTGACCGTCCAGG
>JAUMCZ010000306.1:0-11655 GCA_032122215.1 Caulobacter sp. | reverse complement strand
TGAACGGCGAGGTCCGCGCCCGGCAGTCGGTCGAGTTCGACAGCGGCAAGGTCTACATCGCCCAGTGGATCCGCAACCCGGCCAACGGCAACTGGGAAGAGCACTTCCGCTGGTACGCGGCCAACCGCGAACCCAAGGAGATCGTCGGCTTCACCAACGATCCGAACCTGATCTACATCGGCACCAACGAGGGCCAGGACAAGTCGGCCATCTATCTCTACGACATCAATCAGCGGAAGATCCTGGAGCCTGAGTTCCAGATCAAGCTGTTCGACGCTGGCGGCGTGCGTCAGTCGCGCGCCCAGGCGGACTTCGGCCGGGTGCTCGGCTTCACCTACAACTCGGCGACCAGCGAAACCTTCTGGATCGACGAGAAGATGGGCTCGATCGCCAAGGGCCTGCGCAAGGCCTTCGGCGTCAAGACCAACCCGGTCAACTGGATCGATATCGCCACCGGCGAGAAGACCACCTTCCGCGTGGCCGACGGCGCCGACGTGCAGATGATCAGCTGGTCCGACGACTTCAAATACGTGATCATCGAGAAGTCCGGCTCCAACCAGCCGCCCGAGTACTACCTGATGACCGATGGGTCGAAGGTCACCCTGCTCGGCAAGGCCAAGCCCTGGCTGGATCCCGCCACCCTGGGCAACACCACCCTCGTCCAGTTCCAGGCCCGCGACGGTCTGATGGTGCCGGCCTTCGTCACCAAGCCCAACCCGGCGATCTGGGGCCCCGGTCCCTACCCCGCCATCATCACGCCGCACGGCGGTCCGTGGGCGCGTGACGACATGGGCTGGGATTTCAGCGGCTGGACCCAGTATTTCGCGGCCCGCGGCTATGTGGTGATGCAGCCGCAATACCGCGGCACCGACGGCTGGGGCCAGAAGCTGTGGCGCGCCGGCGACTCCGAATGGGGTCAGAAGATGCAGGACGACAAGGACGACGGGGCCAAATGGCTGATCGAGAACAAGATCGCCCCCGCTGACCGTATCGCCATGCACGGCTACAGCTACGGCGGCTATGCGGCCATGGCCGCTTCGGTCCGGCCTAACGGCCTGTACCAGTGCGCCGTCGCCGGCGCCGGCGTCGCCGAGCTGGAAAGCTTCCGCGAGCGTAACAACCAGAACCGCATCCAGCGGGAGTTCCAGCGCCCGACCGTCAACGGCCTCGAGCCGCTGAGCCAGGCCGGCAACATCAAGATCCCGATCTTCCTCTACCACGGGGACCGGGACACCAATGTGCCGATCGATCAGTCGGAGCGGTTCGTCGCCGCGGCCCAGAAGTCGGGCCAGCCGGTGAAGTTCCTGAAGCTCAAGGACATGGGCCACAGCGGCAACACCTGGATGCCCGGCCAGGCCGCCGAGGTTCTGACCGCCGTGGAAAACTACCTGCGGACGGAGTGCGGCCCCGGCGGCCTCTGATCCAAACAGACTGAATGGCAGTAGCTGGAAGGGCGGGGAGCAATCCCCGCCCTTTCTTCTTGGCCGCTGTATCAGGTGGGCAGAGCCTCGTGAGGCCTGCCTCCCGGCGCGGATGACGATCCGTTGGCTGACGCCGCTGAGCGACACGGGCGCCTGCGGCTGGCATCACGGGCCAAGGCACTGACGCTCCTGTTGCTTTCGCGAAGGGACGGGGGCCGATGACGGCTCAGGGCCAACCACGTCCTGCCCTTCAGCGCCGGGCGGTAGAGATTGGGCCGCCTGGGTGTCTGCCGGATGACGGCGGCACAGGGGATGACGTCGCCGAGGCGGGCGGGTCTGCGGCTTCGGACCAGGGCCCCCTGTCCGGCCGGTGTGTCGTTCCTGGCTGGATCGCGAATGCCAGGGGCTTGGCGGAAGCCGGCTTCTCATGTCGCTGGGCGGGTCTGTTAATCCGCGGCGCGGGTGGTCAGGATATGCTCGGGGGGGCGCCCGGCTCAGGCGATCACCGGCGGACGAGTGCGCGCAGTGAAGGACCGGCCCGCGTCCGTTGAGGGCCTTTGCGCCGACAACAGACCGACAAGGGACCGACAAAAGGCCGACAGCGGACCAACAAGTCAGCGACAAAGGTCCGCCCAAACGAAAGGCGGCGGACCTTTTGGGTCCGCCGCCTCCGTTACTTTGGGTCACTCCGGGACGATTAGAAGTCCAGGGTGAAGCCGACGAACATGTACCGGCCCAGGGCGTCGTAGGTCTGCGGGTAGGTGTTGCCGTTACCCGTGGTGCCCACGCTGCGCGAGACAGGCGGATCGTTGTCGAGGATGTTGTTCACACCGACGCGGAAGGAGGCGTTGTCGGTCGCCTTCCACGAAGCGAACAGGTCGAAGTAGTTCTCGGCTTCGAAGGTGCCGTCCAGGGGACGGTCGCCGGTTTCGAGTTCCACTTCGCCGATGTAGCGCCAGGTGCCGGCGACATCGATACCCCAGGGGGTGTCGTAGCCGACGCGGAAGCGGTGACGCCATTCCGGAGCCGGAACGCCGCAGCTCGGGCCGAACTTGCCGAGGCAGTCGCCGTTGTTCGACGAGTTCAGGGTTTCGAGCTTGGTGCCGACGAAGTTGAACGACAGGCCGCCCATATCGCCCAGGTCATAGGCGTAGGTGCCGACGAAGTCGTAGCCTTCGGTTTCGAGGAAACCAACGTTGATGTTGAAGTCTTCCACGAAGCTGCCGTTCGTCCACAGGTTGCCCAGGGCGTTACGGTTGATGCGGCTGCAGGCAGTCGCGTCGTTGTCTTCGTAGCAGGCGGCGACGGTGTTGCCGGCGCCGAAGGTGGTGATGATGTTGGTGACTTCGATGTTGAAGTAGTCGACCGAGAAGTTGAAGCCCGGCAGGAAGGTCGGGGTGAAGACCACACCGATGGTGTAGGTCTTGGCTTCTTCAGGCGACAGGTTGGGGTTGCCACCACCGAACAGGTTGTACTGTCCAGCCGGGCTATCCAGCGAGTCGGAGCCGTACTGGCCGGCCGAGACGCCGGTGGCGACGCACTGGGCCAGGGTGGCCGTAGCGGCCGGACCGCAGGGATCCTCGTCCATGTCGAAGAGGCCCAGGCCCTGAGCCGTGAACAGTTCGATCACGTTCGGGGCGCGGACAGCCTTCTGGTAGCTGGCGCGGAAGCGGAGGTCTTCCACCGGAGCCCAGTCACCGGCGATCTTGTAGGTGTCGGTGTTGACGCCCGTGCCGTAGTCCGAGAAGCGGTAGGCGAACTCAGCCGACAGCAGCTTGGCGCCCGGCATGTCCTCGATCAGCGGAACCCGCACTTCGGCGAAGAGGTCGTAAACCTCGGTCGCGCCGCTGAGGCCGATGGTCGGGCCGCCCTGGCCGGCGAGGTCGCCGGTCGCGAAGGCGTTGTCGGTGTCCGACCGCAGTTCGTCACGACGGTACTCGGCGCCGAAAGCCACCTGAATGCCGTTGGTGGTCCAGGGCGTCTTGACGCCGTAGGCGCCCAGGTCGCCGGCCACCGAGGCGGTGACGACTTGTTGGGTCGTCGAGGCCGTCTGAATGCCCGGAACCTGCAGGTAGTCCAGAGCCTCATCGGTCACGCCGCCGAGGCTAAAGATGTTGTAGGGCACACAGTTGGGGTCGGTGCCGTCGACAACCGAACGACAGGTGGGCACGCCACCGACCGAGACGACGTCGAGCGCACGGCCGAGGCGCGTGACCGAGAAGTCGTTGCGGTAGATACGCGACAGCTGCACGCGGCTGTACTGACCGGCGATGTCGTACGACCATTCGTCGTTCAGGTTGCCGCGGATACCCACGACCGCGCGGTAGGATTGGTAGCGCAGGTCGTCTTGACGACCGCCGCCTTCAACGTTCCGCCGACCGATGTAGAAGGGCGCCACACACTGGTTGCCCGGCGCGACCGGATCCGGATCGGCGCAGGGGTTGATGCCGGCGGCGAGCGCATTTTCGTTCTGCGGCGTCAGCGGATCATCCGGGGTCGCGTCGTTGACGAGGTCAACGTTGCAGAGCCGGTCAATTTGCTGGGCGGAGAGCAGCGGGTTGTCGCAGGCAATGCCGAACGTGTTGAAGAAGTTACCCGACGGCGCGATCTGGGCGACCGTGCTGTAGTCGGTGAACATCAGCTGGCTGAAGACTTCGACCTTGTCGTTGACTTCGTAACGGCCAACCGCGCCGAGCGAGTAACGCTCATCGGGGCGCTGGTAGTAGTTGATCGGGCCGAAGTTGTAGGCGTTCAGAGCGCCCGAGTAAGGCACGAACTCGTTGCCGCCGGCGCCACCGACCGTATAGGCGCGAGCCGCGGTGCCCGCACCGAAATTGGTGAACTGACCCGGGAAAGAGGTGCCCGAACCACCGCAGGTGAAGTTCTTCGGGGTCGCAGCCGCCGGGGCGCCGAGCGAGCAGGCCGAGTAGTCGCGGTCGCCCTGCATGACTTCGTCGTTGTTACGGTAGGTGACGTAGGCCGTCACGTTCCCCTTGTCGTCCGGCGAGGAGACGCCGAGCAGCATGGAGATTTCCTTGCCGTAGCCGTCCATGACGTTGTCGTCGGGCAGCTGGAAGTTGGTCGGGTTGGTCACGCCACGCGCGGCGACGACTTCACGGATGTTGCCCGGGCCGTCGTAGTCGTTGTGGTGCTGGTAGAAGCTGTACTGACCCGAGAGCTGAACACCCTCGAAGTCGCGCTTCATGATGAAGTTGACGACGCCGGAGATGGCGTCCGAACCGTAGACGGCCGAGGCGCCGCCGGTCAGGACTTCAACGCGCTCGACGAGCGCGGCCGGGATCTGGTTGAGGTCGGCGGCCGCGTCGTTCGGCGAGCCGTAGGGCATGCGGCGACCATCGACCAGCACCAGGGTGCGGACCGAGCCGAGACCACGAAGGTCAACGGTGGCGGTGCCGGAGGCGCCGTTCGAAACCGTGGAGTTCTGCGCGGCGAAGGCCTGCGGCAGTTGGTTGACCAGGTCCTCGACCCGGGTGACGCCCTGGGTCTGGATGTCTTCCGAGGTCACCTGGGTGATCGGGCTGGTGGTCACCAGGTTCGGCTGCGGAATGCGCGAGCCCGTGATGAAGACTTCGCCGACTTCGGTGTCGTCCTGGGCGAAGGCCGGAGCGGCGGTCGCCAAGGCGGCGAAGGCGGCGCCGCAGATCATCGTGGACGCCAGCAGGCGGCCGCGCGTGGTTTGGATTCTCAACTTAGTCCCTCCGAGCCAGCGCGCCGGTTGACGGTCGCGCTTCCCCTCAAAAGCATGAATTCGGGCCTCCCGGGCGTAAGGATACGTCCGGTTAAGCCAGCAATAGGCCCGGGGGCGAACGGCGGTCAACGCTCATTGCATTTCCGTAATGAGAACGCCGTCAGATTGTCGCATGGGCGCCACAGCCGCGTCGCCAGGCGCAAAATCGCCCGTAAACCGGGCGTTGGCGCGCCAGAGCGAGCCCGTGATTGTGACCAAGGGCGGACCACGCCTGCGGCTCAAAGCAGGACGAAGCGGGTCCTGCCCTCCAGCAGGAGGTCGAAAAGGCCGAAGTCTGCGACTCAGCGGGCGCCCTTGACGCACATCCAGCGGGTGCGGTGATGGTCGACCAGGTTGTCGACGAATCCGGTGATGCGGGGGTTCACCAGATTCTTGTTGATGTAGAAGTAGATGGGCGCGATCGGCGCGTCATTGAGCATCATGGTCTCGGCGTCGCGCAGGTAGTCGGCCCGCTTGTCAGCGTCGGGCTCATTGTCGGCCTTGGCCATCAGGGCGTCATAGGCCGGATTGTTGTAGTCGCCGTAGTTCTGCGGCCCGTAGTTGGATTTCTCCATGTCGAGGAAGCTGGTCGGGTCGTTGTAGTCGGCGATCCAGGCGGCGTCGGCGGCCTGGAAATTGCGCACCCGATAGTCGGCGTAGGAGACCTGTCCCTCCTGCTGGGCGAGGGTGACCAGGACGCCGACCTCCTTCCAGTCCGACTGCAGGGCCGGGGTGAACTGCATGGGGTCGGCGCTGTTGCGGTGCTTCAGCTCGAACTTCAGCGGGTTTCTGGGGCCATAGCCGGCGGCGGCCAGCAGTTCGCGGGCCTTGGCCTGGCGTTTGGCGAGCGGCCAGGCCGCCCAGTAGGGCCCGGGGGATGGCTTGTAGTTGGCGACGCCGGGCGGAACCTTGGTGTTGGCGGGCAACTGACCACCGCGCAGCAACCCCTTGGTGATGAAGTCGCGGTCGATGGCCATGGTCAGGGCTTGCCGGACGCGGACGTCCTTGAAGGCCGGGACCTTGGTGTTCTCACGCCGGTTGAAGGCGATGTAGGTGACGCCGAGCCAGGTGTTGGTGTGCACATAGCCGGGCATCTTCTCGCGCAGCCGGGCGATCCGGTTCGAGGAGATGTCGGTGTTGATGTCGAGTTCCCCGCGCGCGACCCGGCGCTCGGCGGAAATGGCGTCGCTGGTGGGGTACCAGTAGACCTCGTCGATACAGACGCTGGAGGCCTCCCAGAAACGGGGATTCTTCACGGTGTGGACGCTGTCGCCCAGCCTCCAGTCGGCCAGCAGGTACGGGCCATTGCTCACCATGTTGCCGGGCTTCACCCACTGGTCGCCCAGTTTTTCCACGACGTGCCTGGGCACGGGGTAGAGGACGTGGTGGCGGGTCAGTTCCGGCAGATAGGCGGCCGGGTGGTTGAGGGTGATCTGCAGGGTGCGCGAATCGATGGCGCGGACGCCAAGCGCCTCAAGCGGCGCCTTGCTGCTGTTCACGGCTTCGGCGTTCCTGATCAGGAAGATCAGCGAGGCGTATTCCGACGCCGTCTCGGGATCGAGCACCCGGCGCAGGGAGTAAACGAAGTCCTCGGCGGTGACGGGAACCCCGTCCGACCAGACTGCCTCACGCAGATGGAAGGTCCAGGTGAGGCCGTCCGGGGTGACCTCCCAGCGTTCCGCCATGCCGGGGATGGTCGAGCCGTCTGCCGCCGACTGGGTCAGGCCGATGAACAGGTCGCTCTGGATGCGGTCTTCCCAGGTGCCGGTCGATTTGTGCGGGTCGAGCGTCGCCGGCTCGTTGGTGTTGCCGATGGTCAGGCAGATCTTCCCCTGCGCGCAGGGCGGACGCGAGGCCTTCTGTTCACCGCAACCGGCAAGAGAGAGCGCCGCGAGGGACAGGCCGGCGAGGAAGAGATTGCGGATCACGCTGGGTCGGCCTTCAATGGCGGCTGTTCTGGAGTCGGAGACGGTCATGACGCTACGCCCCGCAGGGATGGGAAAAGGACTGGCTGTGGCTGGTCTGGTGATACTGATGGCAGGCGGCGCGTCCGCCCAGTCCAAGCCCAGCGAAAGGGCCGGCGCCCTCAAGGCCGTCGTCGACTGCCGCGCCATCGCCGAGCCGGGCGAGCGCCTGGCCTGTTTCGACAAGGCGGCCGCCGCGTTGGACGCGGCCGAAGCGAAGGGTGATGTCGTCGTGGTCGACCGCGGCCAGATGCGCGAAGCCCGCAAGGCCGCCTTCGGCTTCAACTTCCAGATGCCCAGCTTCATGACCCAGGGCGAGAAGGAGGAGGAGCTCCAGCGGCTGGACAGCACGGTCAAGTCCGCCCGCCAGGATGCCCACGGCAAGTGGAGCATCACCCTGGCCGACGGCGCGACCTGGGTTCAGATCGACACCGAAAAGATGCGCAAGATCCCGGCCGGTGCGGCGGTGACGGTGAAGACCGCGACGCTCGGCAGCTACTTCCTGACCGTGAAGGGCTACGGCACGATCCGCGCCAAACGCCAGAACTGACATCGCTCACCGGTCCTTCGGATCGATGGCGTCCCGCAGGCCGTCACCAATGAAGTTGAAGGCCATAAGGGTGACGACCATGGTGATGGACGGGAAGATCAGCAGCCAGGGGGCCATTTCCATGTCCTGGGTGCCGTTGGAGATCAGGGTGCCGAGACTGGCCATCGGCGCCTGAACGCCCATGCCGAGGAAGCTGAGGAAGCTCTCGGCGATGATGATGGCCGGGATGGTCAGGGTCACATAGACGACCACGGGACCCAGCAGATTGGGCACGATGTGGCGGACGATGATGTCGCGCGAGGTCAGGCCGGCGGCGCGGGCCGCCTCGATGAATTCCTTCTGCTTCAGGCTCATCGTCTGGCCGCGCACGATGCGGGCCATGGTCAGCCACTCGACCGCGCCGATGGCCAGGAAGATCAGGAAGATGTTCTTGCCGAAGGTGACCATCAGCAGGATGACGAAGAAGATGAAGGGCAGGCTGTAGAGCGTATCGACGATACGCATCATCACCTCGTCCACCTTGCCGCCCAGATAGCCGGCGGTGGCGCCCCAGGCGACGCCGATGACCAGCGACACGGCGGTGGCGACCACCCCGATGCCGAGCGAAACGCCCAGGCCCGCGAACAGGCGGGCCAGCAGGTCGCGGCCCAGCGCATCGGCGCCGATGACGTGGTTCCTGACCCCGGGCGCCGCCCAGACGTCGGTCTTGGTCACGGTGTCGTAGGCGTAGTGGACGAAGAACGGACCGATCAGCGAGATGACGACCATCAGGGCCAGCACGATCATGCCGAACACGGCGGCCTTGTTGCGCATCAGCCGGCGGCGGGCGTCATCCCACAGGGAGCGGCCCTTGACGGCCTTTTCGAGCAGCGCGGCGCGCTCGGGGGAGCCTGGGATTGAGATGCTCACGACAGCCTCACGCGGGGATCAAGCGCCGCGTACAGCATGTCGGCGATCAGGTTCAGGATGAGGATCAGGGCGGCGTAGAAGATGACCATGCCCATGACGACGGTGTAGTCGCGCTGCAGCGCGCTGATGACGAAGAACTTGCCCAGGCCCGGCAGCACGAAGATCTTCTCGACCACCAGCGAGCCGGTCAGCAGGCCGGCGCAGGCGGGCCCCAGGTAGCTGACCAGCGGCAGGATGGCGGCGCGCAGGGCGTGCTTCCGGACGATCAGACTCTCCGGCAGGCCCTTGGCGCGGGCGGTGCGCACATAGTTGGAGCGCAGAACCTCGATCATGCCGGCGCGCACAAGGCGCGAGATGATGGCGATCTGCGGCAGGGCCAGCACGGCGACCGGCAGGATCATGTTCTTGATGTTGGGAAACTCGACCCCGGCCACCTTTGTCCAGCCCCAGCCGGCCATAGGCAACCAGCCAAGGATCGAGCCGAAGGCCAGCACCAGCAGAGGGGCGGTGACGAAGGTGGGAATACAGACCCCCAGGATGGCGATCCCCATGGTGGCGTAGTCGATGGCCCTGTTTTGCCGAAGCGCCGCGATCACGCCGAGAAACACCCCGATAATCGAGGCGGCGAGGATGGCGGACAGGCCCAGCCAGAGGCTGACCTTGTAGTTCTCGGCCAGGATCTGCAGCACGGTCTTGTCGCGGTACTTCAGCGAGGGCCCGAAGTCGCCCTTCACCACGTCGCGCAGATAGAGGCCGTACTGCACGTAAAGCGGCCGGTCGAAGCCGTACTTGGCCTCCACAACCTTCTGCACCTCGGGCGTCATCTGGCGCTCGTTGACGAACGGGCTGCCCGGGGCGGCGCGCATCATGAAGAAGGCCAGGGTGACGACGAGGAACATCGTCGGGATGGCGACCAGCAGGCGTCGGGACAGGAATCGGAGCATGACGGCCTTCGACAGGTGAGCCCCTCAGGGCCCCGGAACGCAAACTCCGACGACAGACTTCAGTTCGGCGGCGCTGTCACGTTCCAAAAAATTCAGGATTCCCGTCTGGCCGAAGCCAAGCGGCGTTGCGTAGTGAGCGGCCCACAACGATGTTGTCAATCAAACCCAACCCAGGATGAACGCAGCATGACTGATATCCGTCAGGTGACCCCCGATTTCGCCGTCGCCCCGCAGCTGGCGCCTGAAGATATGGCTGACGCGGCCGCCCGCGGGTTCAAGCTGGTGATCAACAACCGCCCCGACGACGAGGCGCCGGGCCAGCCCTCAAGCGCGGAGATGGAAGCCGCCGTCCGCGCCGCCGGCATGGACTACGTCCACATCCCGGTGCGCGGCGGCCCGACGCCCGACCAGGTCGACCTCAACCGCGAGGCCGTCGATAGCGCGGGCGGGCCGGTGCTGGCCTTCTGCCGGTCAGGCACCCGCTCGATCGTCACCTGGAGCGTCGGCCAGGCCCTGGCCGGGCGGCAGGACCGACAGACCCTGGTCGATCAGGGCTCGGCGGCCGGCTACGACCTGACCGGCGTGCTGCCCGGCTAGATCAGCCCCTGGTTTTCCAGCCAGGCTTTCACTGACCCCAGCTGCTTTTCATAGTTCAGCCAACGGCCTGACGAACGCCGGTAAAGCGGCTCACGCACCTGCCACACGCTGGCGGTGCGCACGTTGCTGTCCGTCAGGTGGAAGTCGAGGACCTTGCCCTCCCATTCCAGGCCACAGAAGGCCAGCAGCTGCTCGGCGAGCGGCCGGGGGTTCTGCACGAAGGCGTCGTAGTCGAGATCCAGGATGTCGTCCGGCCACAGCTGCTTCCAGTGGGCCATCAGACGCCGCTCCTGCGAGAGGTAGTGGGCGATATCCTCCAGATCGAGGGCGTAGCCGACGCGGGTGTGGAGCTGCAGGAAGTAGACCGAAAGAACGTTATCCAGCGGATTTCGAACCGTGTTGACCACGCGGGCCCCCGGCATCATCCGCTTCAGCATGCCGATGTGGACGAAATTTTCAGGCCGCTTGTCGGTGACGACATCGGCCTGCGGAAAGATACGCCGGATGTTTTCCAGATAGCGGCCGGCCAGCTGGGCGAAAGCGCCGTCGCCCAGCCCCTCCACCGCTTGCGGATAGGGGACCACGGTTTCGGTGATCAGGGATGGCAGCAGATCAAGTTCGCCGCCGGAGGTCACCCGCGAGTGGCTTGCCAGGACCTGCTCGATCAAGGTCGAGCCCGAGCGGAACATGCCACAGATGAAGATCGGCGGCTTCTGGCCAACAACCGGCTGGGGTTTCGGCGCGTCCAGGGGGAAGGCAGCAATCAGGGCGTCGACGAAGTCCTCCTGCGCGGCCCGATCGTAGGTGCTTTCCGGGGCGGACGCGCGGCTAAGGCGATTGGCGCCCTGGTAGGCGGCAAAGGCCTCTTCGTAGGAGCCGACATCGTCCAGGGTCTTGCCCAGGGCAAAGGCCAGACTGGCGCGATCACCAGCGCCCAGGTCGGTGCGGCGCAAGGCTTCGGCCAGTTTGGCCACTGCCGGATCACCGGGACCAATGGCCTTTCTCAGGCTGCAGGCACGGGCAAGCGCTTCGACATGAGACGGGTCAATCTCGAGGATCCGAAGATAGGTGTCCTGCGCTTCCTGCCTCTTTCCCCGATCTTCGAACAGGTTGCCTAGATTGAGAAGCGCGGCCGTGAAGTCAGGCTTCAGGCTGAGGGCAGCGAATAGTTCGCGTTCCGCCTCTTCGGAATGCCGCAAATCATCAGAAAAGATGACGGCGCGATTGAGGTGCGCGAACTCTGCCGCTTCCAGCCCACGTTCGATTGCCTGGCGATAGGCTTCCAGGGCGTCAAAGGGCCGGCGAGCCTGACGCAGCAGAACCGCGAAATTATACCAGCTGTCGGGCAGGTCCGGGTGCAGGATCAGCAACTGGTCGTAGGCGGCAAGCGCGCCCGGATCTCCAGCGCGGCGCAGGTCTGCGGCGGTCTTGAGCAGGGTTTCGAGAGAGTCGTTGGCCATGCTCGCCAGTAGCGACCTTCCCGCCTCGCCTCAAGTTAATGTCCTTCGAGCGTGACCCGGGC
>JAUMCZ010000305.1:0-34802 GCA_032122215.1 Caulobacter sp. | reverse complement strand
TCGGCCGGCGTCAGCTCCAGGTTGGCCGGGATGACGGTGCCGTCGCTGACCTCGCAGATGGCGTCGCGGCGGGAGGGGTCGCGGTTGCAGTCGATGACGAGCCGCGAATAGCGCTGGGCGAACAGGCAGGCGCCCAGGTCGTCGCCGAGAATCGGGCCCAGCCCCGCAATGCCGATGTCGAGGGCGATATGTCGCTGTCTCTCTGAATGCGACAGTTGGAGATTGTTAAGCTTGAGGGGGATCTCCTGACCGGCATGGTCCGCGATCAGGAAAAACGGCGAGTCGGCGCCCTTATTTCGAGCAATCACAGGCGCCCCGTCGCCTGCGACAAGCAGTCCACTGGCCATACCGGTCAAATCGATCCCCTGTTCTGACATGGCCGTAGTTTCCATCCGCCACCTGACGACCTACCGCTACCGCAAGCCGGTGGCCTTCGGCGAGCATCGCATGATGTTCCGGCCGTTGCAGGCTTTCGATCAGCGGCTTCTCTCATCGTCGGTAACGGTCTCGCCCGATCCCGAGTTGCTGCGCCACATCCAGGACGTCAGCGGCGCCTGCGTCGGCGTCGCAAGGTTCGACCGGCCCGCCGACAGGCTTGTGTTCGAGAGTCGGGCGCGGGTCGAGCACACGGTCCACACCTCCTTCGAGTTCGAGACCCGGGATGCGCGTCTCGGGGTCGATTCGCTCTACGATGCCGGCGACCACACCGAACTGGCCATCTCCCTGAACCGGACCTATGCCGACGCCGGTGAGGTCGCACAATGGGCCCGGCGCTTCGTGCCGGCCAATGGCGATGTCGCGGTCTCCGCCGTGCTGACCGAGATGACCCACGCCATCCGCGCGGAGTTCGCCTACGCCCTGCGCCTGCGCGGCGGGCCGCAGACGCCGGCCGAGACCCTGGCCCTGCGCAGCGGCAGCTGCCGCGACTTCGCCGTGCTGATGATGGATGCGGCCCGTTCGCTGGGCATCGCCGCCCGCTTTGTCTCCGGCTACATCTATTCGAGCAAGCCCCAGTCCGGGGGCAAGGCCGGCCGCACCGGCGGCGGCCACACCCACGCCTGGATGCGGGCCTATGTGCCCGGCTGCGGCTGGATGGATTTCGACCCCACCAACGGCATCATCGGCAATCTGGACCTGATCCGCGTCGCCGTCGTCGCCGATCCGCGCCTGGCCCTGCCCCTCTGGGGCACCTGGGACGGCGATGCCGACGACTACGTCGGAATGGACGTCGAGGTCGATTTGACGCTAGAGGATGCCGTAGCGGCGCAACCGCCTTTCCCGCTGAGAGTTGCGCAAGCGGGCTGAGGTTGGCCCGGGCTTTCAACGGGCGGGACATCACCACATGCGAATTCGGGCCGGCTACAAGATTACTTACGACTGCCCGGTCGAGACACCGATGCTGATGATGGTCAACCTGCGCCCCGAGCGGGGTCCTGACCTCGAATCGCCCGACACCGTGCTGACCGACCCCTTCGTCCCCGTCCGCCAGTACATCGACACCTTCGGCAACGTCTGCAGCCGCGTGGTGGCCCCGCCTGGCCTCTTCACCATCCACAGCGAATTCATCGTCAAGGACAGCGGCATCCCCGATCCCGTCGTGCTGGACGCGATCCAGCATCCGATCGAGGACCTGCCGGACGCGGTGATCGAATACCTGCTGCCGTCGCGATATTGCGACACCGAGCTTCTGCGCGACCTGGCCTGGCGCCTGTTCGCCGACACGCCTCCCGGCTGGGCCCGGGTGCAGGCCATCGTCGAATACGCCCACAACCGCGTCACCTTCGGCTACGAGCACGCGCGCCCGACCAAGACGGCCTACGAGGCTCACGAGGAGCGCTACGGCGTCTGCCGCGACTACGCCCACCTCGCCATCACCCTGTGCCGCTGCATGAACATACCGGCCCGCTATGTGACCGGCTACATGGGCGACATCGGTATCCCGGTGCATGGCGTCATGGATTTCAGCGCCTGGTTCCAGGTCTGGCTGGGCGGCGCCTGGCATACCTTCGACGCCCGTCACAACATGCCGCGGATCGGCCGGCTGTTGATGGCCATCGGCCGCGACGCCACCGACGTCGCCATCGTCACGACCTTCGGCTCTGCGCGGCTGGTGGAGTTCACCGTCATCACCGAAGAGCTGAAGTAGGGCGCCTTTGAGGGGTCGCCTGCGTTGACTCAGGCCTGACCGTCTGTATAAGACGCCTCCCTTCGCTCCCGGGCCTCCGCCTGCGGGGCGCTCTCGTTTTTGCTATCTCACGTTCAGGACGGACCGATGTACGCGGTGATCAAAACCGGCGGCAAGCAATACCGGGTTTCCCCCGGTGACCTGCTGGTTGTCGAAAAACTGGCTGGTGAACCCGGCGCTGAAGTTTCCTTCGACCACGTCCTGATGCTGGGCGATGGCGACGTCGTGACCGTGGGCGCTCCCACCGTCGCCGGCGCGGCCGTCACGGCCACGCTGGTCGAGACCCGCAAGGGTGAGAAGGTGAAGGTCTTCAAGAAGATCCGCCGCCAGGGCTACCGCCGCACCCGCGGTCACCGCCAGACCGAAACGGTCCTGCGCGTCACCGCCATCGGCGACGCCAAGTGGGACGGCGTGGTCGACCTGACCACCAAGGCCGAGCTGAACGCCCGCTCGCGCGGTCTGAAGCTGCCGGAATTCGCCGTGAAGGCCGAGGCCGCCCCGGCCCCCGCCAAGAAGGCGACCAAGGCCAAGGCCGTGGTGACCGAAGAGGAAACCATCGTCGCCGCCGAGACCCCCGTGGTCGAAGCCGCCGCCGAGGCGCCCAAGGCCAAGAAGGCCGCCGCTCCGAAGGCCGCCAAGGCTGACGACGCCGCCCCCGCCAAGAAGGCCGCCCCTAAAAAGGCCGCCACGAAGGACACCGACGAAGCCTGAGGGCCTCGTCGATAGAGGATAGGAGAGCAGTATGGCTCACAAGAAATCAGGCGGCTCCTCGCGCAACGGTCGCGACTCGGCCGGCCGCCGTCTCGGCGTGAAGAAGTTCGGCGGCGAGAACGTCCTCGCCGGCAACATCATCGTGCGTCAACGCGGCACCAAGTTCTGGCCGGGCGAGAACGTGGGCATCGGCAAGGACCACACCCTCTTTGCCCTCGAGAACGGCAACGTGAAGTTTGTAACCAAGCGCAACGACCGCACCTACGCGACGGTTGTTCCGAAGATGGCCGAGGCCGCCGAGTAAGGCGAGCCGAGAGACCTTTCTCCGGACCGCCGACAAAGCGATCCGGACACGAAACTCCAGAGGGGAGTCCGGATCACCGGACTCCCCTCTTTCGTTTCAGGGCCTCCGTCAGAGGGGCCGGGAGGCAAAACGATGTGTCTGATCGAACAGACCCCCAGGATCGAGACCCGTCGGCTGACCCTGCGGGCGCCGGCGCCCGGCGACGAGACCCGTCTGGCGACGCTGATGGCCGATTACGACATCGCCAGGATGACCAGCCGGGTGCCGCATCCCTATGCGCTGTCGGACGCACTGACCTTCATCGAGGCGGTGCAGGCGAAAGACCCGGCCACCGACCACGAGTTCCTGCTCGAGCATGAGGATGAGGGCGTCATCGGCGGCCTCGGCCTGTTCACCCCGCCGGGACAGCCGCTGGAAGTCGGCTATTGGGTCGGTCGCAACTGGTGGGGCAGGGGCTTCGCCTCCGAGGCCCTGCAGGGCGCGCTCAGCTGGGCCAGGCGGGAGTGGAAGAAGCGCTACGTCGTCGCCGGCCACTTCAGCGACAACCCGGCCTCGGGCACGGTCCTTTGCAAGGCGGGCTTCCTCTATACCGGCGAGGTGCAGCGCAAGCACTCCATCGCGCGGGGCGAGGACGCGGCGACCCGGATGATGGTCTGGCTGGCATAGTGCGTCCTTCGACACGCCTGTCTGCGACAGGCTGCTCAGGATGACGACCATCGTGCGCGATCACAGAAGTCGTCATGCTGAGCAGCGGCTGCAGGCCGCGTGTCGAAGCACGCACAGCCTTCCCGCCTCACGCCGCACAGCCTAGGCTGCCGCCATGACCGAACAGACCCCCTGGTGGCGCGGCGCGACCGTCTATCACATCTATGTCCGCAGCTTCTTCGACAGCGACGGCGACGGCCATGGCGACCTGCCGGGCGTTCTCGCCAAGCTCGACTACATCCAGTCGCTCGGCGTCGACGCCATCTGGCTGAGCCCCGTCCACCCCTCGCCCAACCGCGACTGGGGCTATGACGTGAGCGACTATCATGATGTTCACCCCGACTACGGCTCGATGGACGACCTGCAGGCGGTCATCGACGGAGCCCATGCGCGGGGCATGAAGCTGCTGCTCGACGAGGTCCTGGCCCACACCAGCGACGAGCACCACTGGTTCCACGACGCCCTCAAGGGGGGCGACAAGGAAGACTGGTACGTCTGGGCCCCTCTGAAGGATGACGGCACGGCCCCCAACAACTGGCTCAGCGCCTTTGGCGGCCCGGCCTGGGCCTACCAGCCGCTGCGCCGGCGCGCCTACCACCACAAGTTCCTGCGTCAGCAGCCCAAGCTCAACTGGCGTCAACCGGACGCGCGGCAGGCGGCCCTAGAGGTTCTCGACTTCTGGCTCAGCAAGGGCGTCGACGGTTTCCGGCTCGACGTCGCCAACGCCTATCTCCATGACCCGGCCCTGACCGACAACCCGGTCGACGACAGCGACACGGCGCTGCGCTGGTCCGCCGCCGCCAACTTCCAGCGCCACTTCAACGATTCCAATCTGGTGGAGAACATCGAGGCGCTGAACGATGTGCGCCTGACCGTTGATCGCCACCCGGATCGCTTCGTGTTCGGCGAGTTCTCCGAGGAAGCCGACCGCTGCGGCGGCTTCGCGGCGCCGGACGAGGGGCTGCACGCCGGCTACAGCTTCCCCCTGCTGCTGGCGCGCCGCATGGGGCCGGATTTCATCCGCCAGCATATGGAGATGCTGGACGAGCACCCGCGCCACTGGCCCTGCATCACCTTCTCCAACCACGACGTGCCGCGCACGCCCAGCCGCTTCGGCGACGGCTCCCCGGCGGTGGCCAAGGTTATGCTGGCGCTGCTGCTGACCCTGCGCGGCTCGATTCTGATGTACCAGGGCGAGGAGCTCGGCCTGCCCGAAGCCGACCTGACCCGTGACCAGTTGCGCGACCCGGTCGGCGATCTCTACTGGCCGGCCCACAAGGGCCGCGATGGTTGCCGCACCCCGATGCCCTGGAGCCCGGGCCATGCGCTGGGCTTCACCACCGGCAGTCCCTGGCTGCCCGCCGCTCCGGAGCACGCAAGCCTCACCGTCGCCGAGCAGGATGCCGATCCGGACTCCGCGCTGGCGCTGTCACGGGCGCTGATCGGCCTGCGGAAAGCCCATCCCGCCCTTCGGCTGGGCGACATCGTCTTCCGCGATGCGCCGGCCCCGATGGCGGTGTTCGAGCGGGCAGGGGGGGGCGAGCGGCTGCTCTGCGTCTTCAATCTGGGCGACGGTCCGGCGCCGGCCGACCCGGCCTGGACCGAGGGCGAGACCCGGCTGGCCGGTGGCGAGGGCGGCCCCTTCGCCTTCCGCATCGCCCGGCTCCAGGAATGAGTCAGGGGACACATTGAGTTGCCACGGAGCAGTTCAATGCGTCCCCGCTGTCCTCAAGGTTTCGGCCTGGGACGGTAGTCCTCGCCGAGTACGAAAGCGGCGCGGCGGACCCGTTTGCGGTCCAGACCGGCGCGGAACGAGCCGACCAGCTCGCTGCGGGCGAAGTCGCCCTGCACCAGGGCGATCCGCGGGGCCATCTTCGCGACCCCGTCGGCGTCCCGGCGCACCTCGTCCTCGACCACGACCAACACCCGCCCGCCCTGCGCCGGGGTCAGGGGATGGCGCGCCTCGGCCTGGTTGCCGGCCTTGTCGCGGCGCAGCCAGATGGTCAGGGGCGGCGCGCCCGGCTTTCCGAAGTAGTCGCGGCCGTAATAGGCCATGGCGTTGAACAGGAAGCGGCTGTCGACGGCGACGGCGGTCAGGCCCTGGTCTGCCTGCTCGACCTGGGCCCGCTGGACGGTGGCCTCGACCACGTCCTTCCAGCCGCGCATCCGCTTGATGTCGTTGGAGCGGCCGACGGCGTCGGCGATGGCGGGGCTGGCGATGGCCAGGACGAGGAAACCCACCACCAGGCCCTGGACGACCAGGGCGACGCCGACGCCGATCCGGGTCCACAGGCTCGGCCACCAGCGCACGACCAGACCACCGACCAGCACGGCGGCGGGAATGTAGGCGGCGGCGGCCCAGTTGGCGTTGGCCCGGGTCAGCAGCGCCTGGATCCCGACGACCACGAAGGGCGGGATGGTCCAGCAGACCAGCAGGATATCCTCGTCGGTCAGCCGCCGGCGCGCCGCCAGCACCCAGGCCGCGATCAGCACACCGAAGGCCAGGCCGAAGACGCCGAACTGTTCGAACACCACCCGTTGCAGGAAGCCGCCGACATTGAAGCCGATGCCCGAGCCAAGGTCAGCGTTGGCGGCCGTATGCTGGACGGTCTCGAAACCGTTGAGGACGTTCCAGATCAGGTTGGGGGCGATGACCGCGGCGAAGACGCCGGCGGCAATCAGAGCCGTGGGCAGACGCCAGTTGCTCCGGGCCTGACGCGAGACGATCAGATGAAGGACGATGCCGATCACCGCATAGATAGCGGCATACTTCGACAGCATGGCCAGCCCCAGCGCCGCCCCCAGGCCCGCCGCCGTGAACAGCGGCCGCTTGGCCGTGGGCAGATCGACGTAGGCCAGCAGGGCGATGCTCAGGAAACAGAGCAGCGGGGTGTCAGTGGTCATGGTGACGTTGGCGACCGCGACCCCGGGCATCAGCTGATAGGTCAACAGCGCCAGCACCCCGGCCCAGGGCCCGTACAGTCGCCTGCCCACCGCGAACAAGGTCAGGCCCGTCACCGCGTGGAACAGCGGCGCGGCGATCCGCACCCAGGGCTCGGAATCGCCGCCGATCGCCGTGGTCAGGTGGATCACCCAGGCGATCATCGGCGGCTTCGAGAAATATCCCAGGTCGAGGCTTCTCGACCACAGCCAGTACTGGGCTTCGTCCGGGTACAGCTCAAGTGGGGTGGCGAAGAGGGCGAAAAGACGCAGGCCGGTCAGCAGGACCGTCGCGGCCAGCGCGAACCGCCACGGCCGACTCGCCTCAATGTAGGCCTGACGCCCCTGATCCTGCTGTGTGGCGCTCAAGCTCCGCTCCCCGGTAATCGTCCAGAGCCCTTACCCTGCTCGGATTGAGGGCGAATTCAGCCCCCTATAGGGCATCCCGCGCACGGGGGTGTCGCAAAGTTGCGACAAGGCGTCTCAATTCGGTCTCAAAGTCTTAACGCCCGCTTGTGCCTGAAAAGTCTGCGGTTACAAGGTGCTTCCGTGGTGACAGGGTCAGTCCACGGTCACCAAAGCTTTGCAATCGGGCGCTATTGGGGCGGCCAAATCCGCCATCGAGGCCTCAAGTCGAGCGCCTCGTCGGGATGACAGGGGATACCTAATGAGAAACTACAAGCTCGCCATCGTGGCGACGACGGCTCTGGTCGGCAGCCTGTTTGCCACCGGCGCCTTCGCGCAATCCACCGGCACCAACGAAGTTGAAGAAGTCGTCATCGTCGCGACCGCCGGCCAGCCGAACATCGACGGCGTCATCACCGCTGAAACCGCGCCGAAGGCCAAGGCCTCGATCGACCAGGAGTTCATCTCCACCCAGGCCTCGGGTCAGACGATTATCCAGAGCCTGAACCTCACCCCCGGCCTGAACTTCACCAACAGCGATCCCTACGGTTCGTCGGGTGGTAACCTGCGTATCCGCGGCTTCGACGGCAACCGCATCTCGCTGACCTTCGACGGCATCCCGCTGAACGACACCGGCAACTACGCCGTCTACACCAACCAGCAGCTGGATCCCGAGCTGATCAGCCGCGCCAGCGTCAACATGGGCACGACCGACGTCGACAGCCCGACCGCGTCGGCCACCGGCGGCACCATCAACTACATCTCGCTGAAGCCCTCGTCGGAATTCGGCGGCCGCGTCGTCGGCTCGCTCGGCGAGTTCAACTACGGCCGCATCTTCGGCCTGATCGAAACCGGCGAAATCGGCCCGATGGGCACCTCGGCCTGGTTCTCGGGCTCCACCCAGAAGTACGACAAGTTCAAAGGCCCGGGCGAGCTGGAAAAGTGGCAGCTGAACGGCAAGATCTACCAGCCGATCGGTGACAACGGCGACTTCGTCTCGATCGCCGCCCACTACAACGAAAACCGCAACAACTTCTACCGGACGGCCACCATGGCCACCTTCCGCACGAACGGCTTCGATTACGACAACAACGCCAACTACGTTCCGAACACCCCGGATGCCGGCATCGCCGACGTCGATTTCGCGGACAACAGCAACTACTACGGCGTGCGCATCAACCCATCGAACACGGGCAATATCCGCGCCCAGTCGAAGTTCACCTTCATCCCCGACACCCTGACCTTCACCCTGGACAGCGCCGTGCAGTACACGCTGGCCAACGGCGGCGGCTCCACCGTGGTGGCGGAAAACAGCGCTCTGGTGCGTGGTGACGAAACCGCCAAGCCGGCCGGTCTGGACCTGAACGGCGACGGCGACATCCTCGACAGCGTCCGTCTCTACACCCCCAACACCACCAACACCCGTCGTTACACGACGCTGGCCTCGCTGATCTGGAACATCAACGACAGCAACACGGTCCGCTTCGCCTACACCTACGACTACGGTGATCACCGTCAGACCGGCCACTACGGCCTGCTGAACCCGATCTCGGGCCAGCCGCAGGACGTGTTCGCCGGCAAGGACGGCAACGGTCGCAAGGTGCTCAACGCCGACGGCTACGCCCTGCGTACCCGCGACCGTCAGTCCTTCGCCATCCTGAACCAGTTCTCGCTGGAATACCGCGGCAAGTTCTTCGACGACGCCGTCCAGGTGAACCTGGGCCTGCGCGCTCCGACCTTCGAGCGTGACCTCAACCAGTTCTGCCTCAGCCAGCGTGGCTCGACGACCGTCCTCTGCACGACCCAGCAAACCTACCCGGGTGACCTGGACTCGGCGACCGCGGGCGTTCAGTCCAACCCGAACGTCGTTTCGCTGGTTCCGGCCGGCACGGGCACCCTCTACATCGTGCCCTACGATCGTAGCGTCAGCTACGACGCCGTCCTGCCGAACGTCGGCGTGTCCTGGCGCTTCGCCGAAGGCCACACCGTGTTCGCCAGCTACGCCGAAGGCCTCTCGGCCCCCCGGACCGACAACCTCTACACCGTCGGCTTCAACACCACGACGAACAAGGTCACCAACTCGGACGTCGAGCCGGAAACCAGCAAGGCCTGGGACTTCGGCTACCGCTACAAGTCGGCGAGCGTGATCTTCTCGTCGGCCCTGTGGTTCAACGAGTTCGACAACCGCATCGTCTCGGCCTTTGACCCGGACCTCGGCTTCAGCGTCGACCGTAACGTCGGTTCGGTGAAGCTCTGGGGCCTCGACGCCCAGGCCGGCTGGACCCCCAGCGAGAAGTTCAGCCTCTACGGCTCGCTGAGCTACACCAACAGCGAACTGCAGGATAACCTGTCGCTCGGCACCAACCTGGAACTGCCCACCAAGGGCAAGGTCCTGGTTGAAACCCCCGAGTGGATGGCCGCCTTCCGTGCCCAGTACAACATCACGGAAGACCTGAGCGTCTCGCTGCAAGGCAAGCACGTCGGAAACCGCTACACCACCGACGTCAACGACGAAGAAACCCCTTCGTACAACGTGTTCGACATGGACGTTCGCTACGACCTGCCCTGGTTCAACGACAAGGGCGCCTACGTCCAGCTGAACGTCACGAACATCTTCGACGAAGAGTACTTCGGCAACATCAGCTCGGGCACCAACGCCAAGACCATCCTGGACGTGAACACCACGGCCGCGGTGACCTCGCGCAACCCGAACACGGCCTTTGTGTCGGTCGGCGCCCCGCGCACCGTGCAGGTGACCTTCAGCGCCCGCTTCTAAGCGAACGCTTCAAGGTTCAGAGTAGAGCGAAGGGCGGTCCTCACGGGCCGCCCTTTTCTTTTGCGCCTCAAACTCTTGACGTAGGGGTCCGTGGAGGCCACTTGCCCGCCCCATGACCGGTCCCGCTCTCATCCCCGCCGAATGGTCCCCCCACCGCGCCATGTGGCTGGGCTATCCCAGCCATGCCGAACTCTGGAAAGAGGACCTCGACGCCGCCCGCGAAGAGGTCGCCGCCCTGGCCCGCGCCATGGCCGGCCCGGGGGCCGAGCGGGTGCGTCTGATGGTCTGCGGTGAGGAAGCCGAGCAAGACGCCAAGGCTCGCCTGGCCGACACGAGCGGCGTCGAGATCGTCCGCGGCCTGTTCGGCGATATCTGGCTGCGGGACACCGGGCCGATCTTCTCCAGCGACGGCCGGGCGCTCGGCTTCCGGTTCAACGGCTGGGGCGGCAAGTACGAGATGGAGGGCGACGACCAGGTCGCCGCCCAGATCGCCGCCGCGTCCGGTGCGCCTCTGGTCCCGAACGACTTCATCCTCGAGGGCGGCGCCCTCGACCACGATGGCTACGGCACGGTGCTGACCACCCGCCAATGCCTGATCAACCCCAACCGCAACGCGGACTGGGACGAGGCCGCCGCCGAGGCTGCCCTGGGCGCCGCCCTGGGCGCGACGAAGGTGCTGTGGCTGGGCGAGGGCCTCAACCGCGACCACACCGACGGCCACGTGGACAACCTGGCCCGCTTTGTCGCGCCCGGCGTCATCGCCTGCCCGATCGCCTGGGGCCGGGCCGATCCCAACGCCGCCATCTACGACGAGACCGCCCGGATGCTCGGCGCGATGACCGACGCCCGCGGCCAGCGCATCCAGGTCATGCGCGTGCCCTCGCCTGGTTGGACGACCGACTCCGACGGCGAAATGGTCCCGGCCAGCCACATGAACTTCATCATCGCCAACAAGGCGGTGATCTGCCCGATCTATGACGAGAAGGCGGGCGCCTTCGCCCTCGACGCCTTGGCCAGCCTGTTCCCGGAACGCAAGGTCATCGGCCTGCCGTCCAGCGCCATCCTGACCGGCGGCGGCAGCTTCCACTGCATCACCCAGCAGGAGCCGGCCTGATGTCGAAGACCCTCACCCTCGCCGCCCTGCAGACCCACTACGGGATGGACCTGGAGGACAACCTCGCCCGCACCGTCGATCTGGTTCGCCAGGCCGCCGATGCCGGGGCGCAGGTCATCCTGCCGTCGGAACTGCTCCAGGGGCCCTACTTCTGCGTCACCCAGGAGGAGCGCTGGTTCGCGACGGCCAAGCCCTGGCGTGAGCACCCGTGCGTGAAGGCACTGGCCCCGCTGGCCGGGGAACTGGGCGTCGTCATCCCGATCTCAATCTTCGAGCGCGAGGGGCCGCACTACTTCAACAGCCTGGTGATGGCCGACGCCGACGGCAGTCTGATGGGCGTCTATCGCAAGAGCCACATCCCGGATGGCCCCGGCTATCAGGAGAAGTACTACTTCCGCCCCGGCGACACCGGCTTCAAGGTCTGGGACACCCGTCACGGCCGCATCGGCGTCGGCATCTGCTGGGACCAGTGGTACCCCGAGTGCGCCCGCGCAATGGCCCTGATGGGCGCCCAGGCGCTGCTCTACCCCACCGCCATCGGCACCGAGCCGCACGATCCGACCCTGGACACGGCGCTGCCCTGGCGGCGCGCCATGCAGGGCCATGCGGTCAGCAACGTCATCCCCGTGGTCGGCGCCAACCGCATCGGCTTCGAGCCCTGGGAGGGTTATCCCAACGGCGGCCAGCGCTTCTATGGGTCCAGCTTCATCTCCGACCATCGCGGCGACCTGATCGGCGACATGGGCCATGACGAGGAGGGCTTCACCTCGGCGACCGTCGATCTCGACTTCCTCGACACCCACCGCGCCGCCTGGGGCTTCTTCCGCGATCGCCGCCCGGACCTGTACGGCGCGCTGAGCACCGGTCGGCCTGCGTAAGGCTTCGCCTCCGGAAGTCGGCCGGCGAGCCCTTCAAATTGTGCAAAGCTTCGGGCACCTTTGCGCCATGATCGAGACCGACCGCCTCATCCTGCGCGCCTGGCTTCCCTCGGATCTCGATGCCTGGGCGGCGCTCAACGCCGACCCGGAGGTCATGCGCTACTTTCCCGCCACCCTGAGCCGCGAGGAGTCGGCGGCCATGATGGCCCGCGCCCAGGGTCACATCGAGGCGCACGGCTTCGGGGCCTGGGTGATGGAGCGCAAGGCTGACGGGGTCTTCCTGGGCTTTACCGGCCTCAGCCGCCTCAAGCCTGAGAACCCTCTGCACCCTGGCGTCGAGGCCGGCTGGCGCATGGCCCGCCACGCCTGGGGCCAGGGCTATGCTTCCGAGGCCGCCGTCGCCGCCCTCAAGGACGGCTTCGAGCGCATCGGTCTAAAGTGCATTGTCGCCTTTACCGCCATCCCCAACCTGCCATCCCAGGCGGTGATGAACCGGATCGGCATGAGCCGCCGCCAGGACCTGGATTTCGACCACCCGGCCCTGCCCAAGGGCCATGTCCTCGAACGTCATCTGGTCTGGGAAGCGACGGCCTAGGCGCCGCACCCCTCCGCCGCCGGCGCCTTGTCGAGTTCCGCCCTCGCGAGCGCCATGTCGGCCGTGAAGGCCGGCTCGGCATGCAGGCGGGCCACGGTCGCGGCGGCCATCAACTGGCCGGCGGCCACGTCGCTCTGGAAGTGGACGCCGCAGATCCAGCGGCTGTCGCCGAACTCGCGACCGCGGGTCAGGGCGGCCGTCGCCTTGTCCGGCGCAAGTTCGGCTAGCACCAGCCCCCAGGCCATGCCCGCGGCGGCGTGGCCGCTGGGATAGGAGCCGTTGGTCTTCATCCACTCCTCGCGGACAACGCAGAGCTTGGCGTCGTCGTGGCCGATCATCGGCCGGTCGCGCTGATACGTCTTCTTGGCGGCATTGGTGCTGCCGCCGGCGTCCAGCACGATGCGGTCGAGCAGCTTCGACAGCACCGGAGTCCTGGCGACGCTGATCTCCTTGCCGATGGCGCAGGAGAAGGAGCGGTGGGCCTTGTCGCCGAACAGTTCGACATCGGCGATCGCCTGGTTCCAGCGGGGACTGCCTTCCAGCGAGCGGCTGGCGTCAAAGGCCGCGCGGTCGGCCTTGGCCTGGTGGGATCCCGGAGCCGGCGGCTGGCCGACGATGGTGACGCTGTCGGGCAATTGGGTGGAGGGGATGTAGCCGCCGGCCGGTCGCGCCGCGGGCGCGGGAGCCGCCGTCCCGGCGGTCTGCGCCACGGCGCCGAGGCCCAGCATCGCCACCCCGGCGACGACCAGCACGCCATGCCCGAATGCCTTTACCGACATCACCATCCTCCCAGATTTCGTTCATGCGAGAGACCGCGCGCCGCCCTTCGCGTCAAGTCGCTTGACGACTCGATATGTTATTTCATAACACTCCGCGATCATTCGTGGAGCCTCTCCCCATGCGCCGATCCCTCGCCCTCCTGGGCGCAAGCCTGCTGACCCTTGCCGCCGCGGCGCCCGCCCTGGCCCAGGCTCCGCCGGTCGCGGGCCCGCCGGAGGACGGCGATGTGTCCGAGGTGGTCGTCACTGCCGCGCCCTTTGCGATTTCCGAAGACTCGGCGACCACCAGTGTCGCCATTGTCGACCGCGACGCCCTGGACCAGGCCCCGGCGGGCGGTCTGGGCGATCTTCTGGGAGGCTTGCCTGGCCTGCGCTCGACCAGTTTCGGCCCCGGCGCCAGCCGCCCGGTTGTACGCGGCCTGGCCGGCCCCCGTGTTTCCGTGCTGACCAACGGCGTCGGCCTGATCGACGCCAGCGCCCTGTCCCCTGATCACCAGGTGGCCTCCGACCCCGGCGAGGCCGAGCGGGTCGAGGTGCTGCGCGGGCCGGCGGCCCTTCTCTATGGCGGCTCGGCGATCGGCGGGGTGGTCAACATCTTCGACGACCGCATTGCCCGCAGCCTGCCGGACCGCGCGCTCAGCGGCCGGTTCAACGCCTCGGCCAGTTCCGTCGACGATGGCCGATCGATCTCCGGCGCCTTGCGGCTGACCACGGGGCCCATCGTCTTTTCCTTCGACGCCCTCAGCCGCGAGAGCGGCGACTATGAGATCCCCGCCTATCCGGAGTCGCGCCAGCAGCTCGACGCGGAGGGAGAAGATCCCGAAAAGCCCTTCCCCAAGCGGCTGGAGAATTCGTCCGTCAAGCTCGACACCTTCGGGCTCGGCGTCTCCTTTGTCGGAGACGAGGGCTACTTCGGTCTGGCCGTGAAGTCCGTCGACACCCGCTACGGGGTCCCCGGGCACGCCCATGAAGAACCGGCCGTCCCGCCGCCCGTCCCCGTGGAAGAGGAGCCGGTGACCATTGGCCTGATGCAGACCCGGCTTGATGTTCGCGCCGAGCGCAATGTCGCCTTCGGTCCGTTCCAGACGGTGCGCTTCAGCGGTGGCTACGCCGACTACACCCACACCGAGTACGAAGGCGCCGAGACCGGCACGGTCTTCATGTCGGACGGCCTCGAGGGGCGACTGGAGCTGGTCCAGATCGAGCGCGGCGGCTGGAACGGCGCGGTCGGCGTCCAGGCTTTGCGCCGCGACTTTGATGCCGCCGGCGATGAGGCCTATGTCCCGCGCACCCGTATCGATGAGCTGGGCGTCTTCACCCTGCAACGGGTTGATCTGGGCGGTTGGGGTTACGAGGGCGGGCTTCGGTTCGACCGCCGAACCCTGGACAGCGTCGCCGGGCAGCGCGAATTCGACAACGTCTCGGGCTCGGCCGGGCTCTTCGTCAGGCCGGCCGACAACTGGTTCCTCGGGGCCAGCCTGGCGCGCACCGGCCGCGCGCCGACGGAGGCGGAACTCTTCGCCGACGGGCCGCACGTGGCGACACGGGGTTATGAGGTGGGGGATGCTGACCTCTCCGAGGAGGTGGCTACCTCGCTTGAGTTCACGGCCCACTATGGAGGCGACCGTCTGGGCGCCGACCTCCACCTCTACGCCGTGCGCTATGACGGCTTCATCGACCTGATGCCGACCGGCCTCGAGATCGACGGCCTGCAGGTGTTCAACTACGTCCAGACCGACGCCGAATTCCAGGGCCTGGAGGCCGAGGCAAGCTGGATCGCCTGGAGCGATGGCGGGCGCAAGCTCAGCCTCGAGTTCGGCGCCGACTATGTGCGCGCCAGCACGGACCTCGGGACGCCGGCCCGCATCCCGCCATGGTCGGTGACGAGCCGGCTGGTCTGGGAAGGACCGCAATGGACGGGCCGGCTGGAAGTCCGCCACGTGGCCGAACAGGACCGGGTGGCGACCTTCGAGCTGCCGACCGACAGCTACACCCAGGTCAATCTGAGCGGCAGCTGGAGCCCGCCCGCCCTCAAGGGGGCGAAGCTCTATGCCGAGATCCGCAACGTGACCGACGAGGAGATCCGTGAACACGTCTCCTACCTCAAGGATCTCGCACCGCAACCGGGCCGCAATGTGCGGGCCGGGATCGCCTGGCGCTTCTAGCGCCCTAGCCCAGCACGGTCTTGCCGTTGCGGATCACGGTCACCCCGCGTTCCTTCACGCGGGCCTCGAAGGAGATGACGTCGCCGTCTTGCCAGAGGTCGACGGCGATGGTCTCGCCCGGGAAGACCGGCGAGGAGAAGCGGACCTGGTGGCTCTTGATCCGGGCCGGGTCGAAGTCGGCGTACGCCTGCAGCACCGCCCGGCAGGTGATGCCGTAGGTGCAGAGGCCATGCAGGATGGGCCTCGGGAAGCCGGCCATCTTGGCGATCTTCGGGTCCGAGTGCAGCGGGTTGCGGTCGCCGGACAGCCGGTAGATCAGGGCCTGGTCGGGGCTGGTGGTGATCTCGACGGTCTTGTCGGGGCCGCGGGTCGGCACCTCATGCGGCTCGGGCGCGCCTTCCGAGGGACCGCCGAAATTGCCGTCGCCACGGGCGAAGGTGGAGCCGGTCAGGGTGGCGATCTTCTCGCCGGTCTTCGCATCCCGCAGGATGGTCTCGTTGTAGATGACCGCGCCCTTGTCGCCCTTGTCGTAGGCGCCGATGACGCGCCCCTCGGCGGTGATCTGCGCCTCGGCCGGGAAGGGGATGTGGAACTCGCACTTCTGCTCGCCGTGGACGACCATCAGGAAGTTGATCATCGAGCCGATCGCCGGCCCGGCTCCCCAGGCGACCACGGTCGCCATGGTCGGCACGGCCTTCAGACCGCTCTCGTAGACGAAGGGCAGCTCGGTCTCGTTCATCGGGTCGCCGCCCAGGCCGATGCCAAGGGCGTAGAGCATGGTTTCGCGGTCGCCCCATTGGTAGGGGGCGGGCTCGCTGGTCAGCGACAGGATCTCGGGGTAGCGGATCGGCATGGACGTCTCCCTCTTTGAGGCGATCAAAGCCCTGTTACGCAGGGTCGGGCAAGAGGCGCCGCGGGCATAAGATCGCCTGAGGGGCGGGCGCGATTGCCGGGTTCCGCTCAATCGGATAGAAGCGCCGCTCAACCCTTTCCGGCCGCAAGAGCCGCCCGCTAGCCAGAGTGCCTAATGGAAACGTCCACCGTCACCAACGTCAGCCCGGTCGCCGGCAACGTGCTGTTCTACAACTCGCCCGAGCCGCTGAGCAAAGAAATGCACGGCAAGATGGGTGTGAAGCAACTGGCGGGCCCGTTCGCCTTCGCCGCCCAGGGCCATGTTGTGCCGCTGACCGTCGCCGAGTTCCAGTTCGCGGCCCTCTGCTTCCCGATCATCTTCGCCGGTGAACAGCGCCAGCCGCTGGCCGTCCTCGGCATCAACCCCGGCGACAACCTGTTCGTCGACGCCGCCGGCATCTTCACCAACGGCGTCTACGTTCCGGCCTACATCCGCCGCTACCCCTTCGTCCTGGCCCAGGACGAGGCGCAAGGCCGGATGATCGTCTGCATCGAGCGCGGCGCCGAAATGTTCGACGAGACGACCTTCGATGTGCCGCTGTTCGACGAGGCCGGTGAGCCCAGCACCTACACCCAGAACGCCATCAAGTTCTGCGAGGACTTCGAGGGCGAGCGTCGCCGCACCGAGAACTTTGTCAACCTGATCAAGGAACTGGACCTGCTGGAAACCAAGCAGGCCACCTTCACCCCGACCAACCCGGACGGCACCCAGGGCGCCACCGTGGTGATCGCCGAGTACTTCGCCGTCTCGGAAGAAAAGATCCGCGGCCTGTCGCCGGAAAAGCTGGTCGAGCTGCGCGACAACGGCGCGCTCGAGCGCATCTACAACCACATGACCAGCCTGGCCGGCTGGGACCGCCTGGTGGCCATCGCCTCCGAGAAGGCCGCCCAGCAACAGACGGCCGGCAACGCCTGATTCTTTCTGGGTTTCAGCTACGGAGAGGGCCGGTCGCAAGGCCGGCCCTTTTCGTTGGTCCGCGCTGGCCGCTGTCAGTCCGGCTGTTTGCCGGCAGACGGATTGTGTAGGAAAAAGTCCTGTGGTTTCGGATCTCCGTTGGCCTCACGCCAACCCCAGGCGATTTCCTTGGCGATGAAGCCGATCGACATATTCTCGGTTGGATCGCCACCCATTTGAGCCTCGATCATTCCGATGCAGCCCCAGCAGTCACCGCCAGTGTCGGCTGACATCGGATCGACCTCGACGCCCAGCAAGCGGCCACAGATGCCGCAATACACTTCATCTGCCGCTGCCAACTACTTCAGCCCGTCCTGCGCCAAGGTGTAGGCGACCAACGCGTTGGCATGGCCATGGCCCATGGCGTGCTGGTCCTTCAGAATGGCGACCAGCTCCGTATGCTTTGCCGGATAGCCGTCGCGGACGACCTGCTGCAAATGGGCGATCGGCTGGCCGTACGTCTTCTCGATCGACGGGAAGTAGGACGCCGGTCCTTTGACCGGGTCGGTCATCGGGCGAAGACGCTCCGGGTCAGGCAGCTGAACACCAGCCTCCCGGCCTCATCGAGCAGGTCATGCTGGGCGATGATGATGCCCTTGCCTTCGCCGACCGCGTCCTTGCCCATCACCGTCATCCGGCCTCGCAGGAGCTCGCCGGCCGGCGGGTTGCGGCTCCAGCGCATGGCGTCGACGCCCAGCCGCTTGGTCTGGGCCCAGCGGTCGCCGGCCTCCAGCTCAAGACGGGACCAGATGGCGTAGACCATGGCGTCGGGCGCGCCCTGGGCCTTGTCCCAGCCGGGGGCGAAGGCGGCGATGAAATGGTCGATCGCCTCCTCGTTGACGGCCGTCACACCGAGCGAATGAACCTGTCCAATCTCGAAGTCGTCGAAGGAGGCGGGCATCGATCCTCTTTAGGGTTCGGGGGAGATCTGAACGAGCAGCTTGCCGTCATGGTCGCCGGTGAAAAGCCGTTTCACGGCGTCGGCCGCATTTTCCAGCCCGTCGATCACATGCGCCTTCCATTTGAGCTGGCCTGACGCCACCCACGGGATCAGCTCGGCCATCGCCTCGCCGGCCCGGGGCAGGTAGTCGATGACGATGAAGCCCTTGATCAGGATGCGGCGCATCAGGACGCGGGCGAAGTCGCTGGGGCCCGGCACGGTGTCGGTGGCGTTGTAGGTGCTGATCATACCGCACAGGGGCATGCGGCTGAAGTTGTTCATGCGGCCGATGACGGCGTCCATGATCTCGCCGCCGACGTTCTCGAAGTTGACGTCGACGCCGTCCGGGCAGAGCCGGTCGAGCGCCGCGCCGACGTCCTCGTTGCGGTAGTCGATGGCCCCGTCGAAGCCGATCTCCTTCAGCCAGGCGCACTTGGCCGGGCCACCGGCGATGCCGACGACGCGGGCGCCCTTCAGCTTGGCGATCTGGCCGACGATCGAGCCGACGGCGCCGGCGGCGGCGGAGACGACGACGGTGTCGCCTTCCTTCGGCTTGCCGATGTCCATCAGGCCGAACCAGGCGGTCAGTCCGGTGGCGCCCAGCACGCTCATCCAGGCGGTCAGCGGCACGCCCGGGATCTGCGGCACCGGGGTGACCATGCCGCCGTGGGCGATGGAATAGAGTTGCCAGCCCGACAGGCCGGCGTTGACGATGTCGCCGACCTTGTGGCGCTCGGAGCGGCTTTCCTCGACGACGCCGATGGTGCCGCCGCGCATGACGTCACCGATCTCGACCGGCGGCAGGTACTGGTCCTGGTCGCTCATCCAGATGCGGTTGGTCGGATCGAGCGACAGGTAGATGTTGCGGATCAGAACCTCGCCGTCCTGCAGCTCGCGGGTCGGCTTTTCCACGAACTCCAGGTCGCCGGCGGCGATGTCGCCGCTTGGCCTGCGCTTGAGGATCCATTGACGATTCGTCGGCATGCCCGTCCTCCCATTTTGTCCCACAGTGAGGGGTTGGCGGTGGGGAAGTCGAGGGGCATTTGCCGCACCCGCCTCCCCGGTCCATATAGTCGCCATGCGTCTGCTGCTCGCCGTCCTCGCCCTGCTGTTCGCGGCTCCCGCCTTTGCAGCCGAGGTCGACACCGGCCACCTGACGATCGAGCTGGTCGCCCAGGATGCGACGGTGGCGCCGGGCACGACCGCCTACGTCGCCCTGCGCCAGGATATCGACAAGGACTGGCACACCTACTGGCGCAATCCCGGCGACAGCGGCGAGCCGCCGAAACTGACCTGGACCCTGCCGGCCGGCTGGGCGGCCGGAGAGTTCGTCTGGGCGACGCCGAAGACCCTGCCGTTCGGGCCGCTGACCAACTACGGCTATTCGGGCGAGGTGATCCTGCCGGTTCCGATCACGGTTCCGGCGAGCGCCAGGCCGGGTCCGGTGACGCTCGAGGCCGTTGTCGACGTGCTGGTCTGCGAGAAGATCTGCATTCCCGAGACCGGCAAGGTTTCGATCACCCTCACCGTCGCCGACGAAGCGCCGAAGCCTGACGCCCGCTGGGGTGCGGCGGTGGCCGGCGCCCTGGCCGCCGCGCCCAAGCCGGCGGGTCTGACGGCGACCTTCCAGAACGGCAAGGCCCTGACCCTGACCGTCGCCGGCGGGCCGCTGAAGGGCGCCGATATGAGCGGCGCCTGGTTCTTTCCCTTCCAGCCGACCGTCCTCGATCACGCCCAGCCCCAGACCGCCGAGCGAGGCAGTGACGGCCTGACCCTGACCCTGCCGCCCGGCTACGCCTTCCAGGCGGGCAAGCCGCCGGCCGTGATGGACGGGGTGCTGGTGGTCGGCGACAAGGCCTATGAGATCTCCGCCGCGCCCGGTCCCGCGCCGGCCGGGGTGGCGGGCCTGGGACCGCCGGGGGGCAAGGGCGGAGCCGCCTCCGCGCCGAAGACCGGTCTGCTGATCGCCGCCCTGACCGCCTTTCTCGGCGGGCTGATCCTCAACCTGATGCCCTGCGTCTTCCCGGTGCTGTCGATGAAGGCCGCCTCGCTGGCCGGCCATGCGCACGAGAGCCGCGCCGCCCGCCGTCAGGGCCTGGCCTACGGCGCCGGGGTGGTGGCGACCTTCCTGATCCTGGCCGGCGTTCTGATCGCCCTGCAACTGGCCGGGCAGCAGGTCGGCTGGGGCTTCCAGCTGCAGTCGCCGCCGGTGGTCGGGGTGCTGGGTCTCTTGATGCTGGCCGTGGCTCTCAACATGTCCGGCGTCTTCGAGATCGGGACCAGCGTCCAGGGGGTCGGGTCCGGCCTTGCCCAGCGCGGCGGTCTGGCCGGGGCCTTCTTCACCGGCGTTCTGGCCGTGGTCGTGGCCAGCCCCTGCACCGCGCCCTTCATGGCGGGCGCGCTCGGCTTCACCATCGGCCAGCCGCCGTTCGTCGTGCTGGCCGTCTTCCTGGCGCTGAGCCTCGGCTTTGCCGCGCCCTTCGTGGCCCTGGCCTTTGCGCCGGGTCTTCTGCGGCGGCTGCCCAGGCCCGGGGCCTGGATGGACACCCTGCGCAAGGTGCTGGCCTTCCCGATGTACGGGGCGGCGGCCTGGCTGCTGTGGGTGCTGTCGCAGCAGACCGATGCGGCCGGGCTGGCCCTTGCCCTGATGGGCCTGCTGACCGGCGCCTTCGCGCTTTGGCTCTGGGGCCTCGGTGCGAGGCTGTGGCGGCAGGCGCTCGCTGTCCTCCTTCTGATCGGGGCCGTGGCCCTTGTGCTGCAACCGGGGTCGGCGGCGCCGATCCGGACGGGTGAGGCCGCCTCGACCGCCGCCCTGCCGTCCGAGGCCTGGTCGGCTGAGCGGGTGGCGGCGCTGCGGGCCGAGGGCCGGGTGGTGTTCGTCAACTTCACCGCCGCCTGGTGCGTCAGCTGCCAGGTGAACGAGAAGGTCGCCCTGTCGACCACGCAGGTGGCCGACGCCCTCAAGGCGACCAACGGCGTCTACCTGAAGGCCGACTGGACCAATCGTAACGCCGAGATCGCCGCCGCCCTGGCCGAGCATGGCCGGGCCGGGGTGCCGCTGTATCTCGTTTACGGCCCCGGCTCCGAAAAGCCGCAAATCCTGCCTCAACTGCTGACGCCCGGCATGGTCGCCGAGGCGCTGGACAAAGCCGCCAAGCCCAAAACCTAGCCAAGGGAGCTGACCCGATGACCCTGACCCGCCGCTCGACGATCGCCGCCGCCCTCGCGCTTCCCGCGCTGGGCCTTCCGACGCTGGCCCTGGCCAAGGCCGCGCCGGCCTTCTCGGTCAAGGACATCGACGGCAAGGTCCGCAGCCTGTCCGAATTCAAGGGCAAGGTCGTGGTCCTGGAGTGGGTCAACGAGGGCTGCCCCTATGTGAAGAAGCACTACAGCGGCAACATGCAGGGGCTGCAGGTCTCGGCCGTGCGGGACGGCGCGGTCTGGCTGACCATCTGCTCCTCGGCCAAGGGCGAGCAGGGCCACTGGTCCGATGCCGCCGCCGCCAGAAGCTGGATGACGGCCAAGAGCTGGGCCGGGACCGCCGTGCTGATCGACGAGGACGGCAAGGTCGGCAAGGCCTACGGGGCCAAGACGACGCCGCACATGTACGTCATCGATAAGGCCGGCATGCTGGTCTACCAGGGCGGTATCGACGATGTGCCGACCAACAAGGTCGAGGATATCAAGCGGGCGAAGAACCTGGTGGCGGCGGCTCTGTCCGACGTCAACGCCGGCCGGCCGGTGGCGACGCCCTTCAGCCAGCCCTACGGCTGCGCGGTGAAGTACGCCTAGCCGCCGAAGGCCGCGCCGAGGATCGGGAAGACCAGCAGCAGGGCGAAGAAGGCCCAGGTGGCGCGGACGGCGCCGCGCCGGATGCTGATCCACAGGCCGGGGACGGCGACGAAGGGGGTCAGCAGGCTGCCGGCCGCCAGGGCGACGGGCAGGGGCTGATCCATGATGTTGCCGCCGGCGACCTGCATCCACAGCCAGGCGCCGCGGAACACCGCCTCGCTGACGGCGATGCCGCTGACGAGGATGGCCAGGAACAGAAACAGGACGCGGTTTAGGGCCTTCATGCCGACTGCCTAGACCGGCGGGGCCGGCGGGGCGGTGATGACCTCGACGTTGTCGTTCAGCAGGTAGGCGAGATCGGTGAGGGCGGCGTCGCGGGCGCTGGCGTTGGCGGCCTCTTCCACGGCTTTCAGCTTCAGCGGCAGGTCCTCGCTGATGCCGCGCAGGATGCATTTGAGGTCGCCGTCCGTGCCGCGTTCCTTCAGCGTCACGTGGCCCTTCATGTCGAGGGCGGCCAGCTCGCCGACCCGGCCCTTGAAGGCGGCGAACTCGGGACCGGGCAGGGGCTTGCCCTTCCAGTCGAGGGTCTCGGCCTTGAGCTTGCCGGCCCGGGCGATGATGTCGGCGAACAGGGGCTCGGTGGTGAGGGGGGAGGCGGAGGCCATGGCCACGGCCGGGGCGGGCGGCGCGGCGTCCGTGGCCCCGCTCCAGGAGGCCAGCCAGAGCATGGAGGCGGCGACGACGGCTTCGCAGGACATGGCGATCCTTTTCGAGGGACGATAGTTACTGTTGCGCGTGACCATGCCGCAGCGTGGTAAATGCGCCGTTTACGATTGCCGGAACCGCCATGACCGAGACTCCCGCCTGGACCGCCCTGAAAGCCGCCGCCAAGGCCGACGGGGCGCGGCGCATCCGCGACCTGTTCGACGCCGAGCCGGACCGGCTGGCCGGGCTGACCTTCGAGGCGGCGGGCCTGACCCTGGACCTGTCCAAGCAGCCCTGGAGCCGTGAGGGGGCGACGGCGGCGGTCGAGCTGGCCGTGGCGGCCGGGGTGGAAGCGGCGCGGGAGCGGCTGTTCAACGGCGATATCGTCAATCTCACCGAAGGGCGGCCGGCCATGCATATGGCGCTGCGGGCGGCGGCGGGGGCGGACTTTCAGGCGGCGGGCAAGGCGGTTTCCGAGGAGATCGAGGATGTCCGCGACGCCATGCAGGACTTCGTGGCGGCGGTTCGGTCGGGCATGGCCGGCGGGGCGACGGGCAAGCCGTTCAAGGCCGTGCTGCATATCGGGATCGGTGGCTCGGACCTCGGCCCCCGGCTGATCTGGGAGGCGCTGCGGCCGCTGGTTCCGGAGATCCAGCTTCGGTTCGCCGCCAACATCGACGGGGCCGAGTTCGCCGCGGCGACGGCGGGGCTGGATCCGGAGGAGACGCTGGTCGTCGTCGTCTCCAAGACCTTCATGACGCAGGAGACGCTGGCGAATGCGCGGGCCGCCAAGGCCTGGCTGGAGGCCAAGCTCGGCGCGGGAAAGGCCGACAGCCACCTGGCGGCGGTCAGCGCCAATCCGGCCGAGGCCGGGCGGTTCGGCGTCCCCGAGGACCGGGTGTTCGCCTTCCGCGACTGGGTCGGCGGGCGCTATTCGGTGTGGTCGGCGGTGGGGCTCTCCTGTGCGATCGGCCTCGGATGGCCGGCGTTCGAGGGGCTGCTGGCCGGGGCGGCGGCGATGGACGAGCATTTCGAGACAGCCCCGCTCGACGCCAACATGCCGGTCATGCTGGCCCTGGCGCATGTGTTCAACCGTAACGGGCTGGAGCGGCCGCTGCGGGCGGTGGTGCCCTATGCCCGGCGCCTGGCGCTGTTTCCGGCCTACCTCCAGCAGCTGGAGATGGAATCGAACGGCAAGCGGGTGACGCAGAACGGCCTGCCGGTGACCCAGGCGACGGCGGCCAGCGTGTTCGGCGATGCGGGCACCAACGGCCAGCACGCCTTCTTCCAGCTGCTGCACCAGGGGACCGACATCATCCCGGTCGACTTCATTGCGCTGGCCGAGGACCACGAGGGGCCGCGTGCGCATCGCAACATGCTGCTGGCCAACGCCATCGCCCAGGCCGAGGCGCTGATGATCGGCCAGGAGAATTTGAACGAGCCGCACCGCCATTTCCCCGGTGACCGGCCGTCGAGCTTCATCCTGATCGACCGGCTGACCCCCGAGACGCTGGGGGCGCTGATTGCGCTGTATGAACACAAGACCTTCGTCGAGGGGGTGCTGTGGGACATCGACAGTTTCGACCAGTGGGGGGTGGAACTGGGGAAGGTGCTGGCGGGACGGGTGCTGCGGGAACTGGATGGCGGCGACGGGCCGGGACATGACCCCTCGACGGCGGCGCTGATCGCCCGGCTGGCGCGGTAGGCCTATCGAAGCGGGAAACCATTATACCGCGCCGGCGAGGGCTACATTCAAAGGCGCGAATCCGGGCGTGGACGGCGAAAGGCCCGGCGCTGTGGGTTTTCCCGTAGCTTGACCGGCTGGGAATGCAGGTCGGGACGTAGGTCGGGCGTAGCCCGGGCAGCCGTGAATGTAGGTCGGTTTGTGCGCGGTGCGGGCTACATCGGCTCGCCGGATTTGCCGCACGGCCGAACGGGCGCCGGAGTGGTCAAAAATCGTTATGTCTAGACATATTCATGTTGATTGAGCTTGCTGCCTTCCAGTTGTTTTCGGAATGGCTTTCTCCCATTGTTGAGCCGAATGGCATGGGGCGGAGGGTTCATGTTGAGAGCGGCGGTGGTGGTGGCGTTGACGCTGCTGGGTTCGATGCCGGCTGTGGAGCCGCTCGTGTCGGGACGGGTCCGGCCGGAGACCTACGACTTCGGCGCCTTCGTTGGTCCTCAGAACGCCGAGGCCCGGATTGCGGCTGAGAAGGCGATCCTGGCGCGGCACGGCCAGTCTACTGAGGGCGATCTGTCGAACACGCCGCTCAAGGGCTGCATGGCCATAAGTGAAGCCATGACCTGGTCTGGATTGAAGGCCGCGGGGAGGCTCAAAAAGGCGACGGACTGGGCCGATGTGCGGCGACAGGCGGATGCGGCTCTGGAACGTAGGGCTTCGCTCAAACGGCATTTGTTCGCGGGCGGCGCGTCGCCCTTTCCACAGCTGAAGCACATCGAAGCGAATCTGAAGTCGGCGCGTGAGGCGAAATCGCCGCGCCTGGCGATGCTCTTTCGGTTGGCGGCCGAGGATCAGTTCGCGCGGCATGGTTTTGCTTACACGGCGCAACGGACCTGGGCGGCGGGACTGTCCGAGGCAGCCTATGACCTGACCGATGGCGCGGCCAGCATCGAGACCTGCAATGTCGACGCCAGGAGCCGGGCATGGCTGGCCGGCGAGGTCCGCGACAACGGCTGGTTCCGCAACAGCGTCGATGGCCCAGGGGCGACGCATACGGCCTGGCTGCTCGTTCAGCATGCGGATCGTGACCCGGCGCTGCAGAAGGCTGTGCTGGAGAAGATGGCGCCCCTGGCCGCCGCTGGAGAGGTCGAGCCGATGGACTATGCCTACCTGGTTGATCGGCTGGCGGTGAACGAACGGCGCGCGCAGACATACGGGACACAAGGGCGCTGCGAGGCGGCGGGGATCTGGGTTCCGATGTTGATCGAGGATGAAGCCAACGTCCAGGCCCGGCGCGACGCCTACCGCCTGGGATCCCTGGACGAGTACCGGGCGATAATGAGCCCGAGGTGCCGGGAGGCAGGGTGAGACGGGAACAAGCTGAGAGGTTGGCGCCTCGCCTGTCGTCCGCTATAGGCCCTCCCCGATGACCGCCCTGTCGCACCATCACGCGCACCACCACACCTTCCCTCGCGGGACGGGTCGGGTTCGCGCGGCTTAAGGCCAAGCCCCTTCACCGCCCCGCCCGATGCGGATGGGGCGAGCGCTCCATCCGGTATGAAAACACCGACCGATGGACTGCCCCAATGACTGACGAAACCTTCCGACCCGAAGCCCGCGCCCCTCGCGGATTCGCCGACAAGCGCGCCGCCCAGCTGCGGGCCGAGCGGCGGATCGTCGAGCAGGTGTCGGCGGTCTATGAGCGCTGGGGGTTCGAGCCGCTGGATACCGGGGCGTTCGAATATGCCGACGCGCTGGGCAAGTTCCTGCCCGACAGCGACCGGCCGAACGAGGGCGTCTTCGCCCTGCAGGACGATGACGAGCAGTGGATGGCCCTGCGCTACGATCTGACCGCGCCGCTGGCCCGGTTCGCGGCGCAGAACTGGGAGACCCTGCCCAAGCCTTACCGCCGCTATGCGTTCGGGCCGGTGTGGCGGAATGAGAAGCCGGGGCCGGGGCGGTTCCGGGAGTTCATCCAGTGCGACGCCGACACGGTCGGCTCGGCCCGGCCGGAGGCCGACGCCGAGATCATCGCCATGGCGGCCGAGGGGCTGGAGGCGGCCGGGCTGCCGCGCGGGACGGCGGTGCTGCGGATCAACAATCGCAAGCTCCTGAACGGGCTGCTGACGGCGGCGGGCGTCGGAAACGCCGGGCAGAAGCTGGCCGTGCTGCGGGCGGTGGACAAGCTGGACCGGCTGGGCGCGGACGGGGTGAAGCTGCTGCTGGGTGAAGGGCGGCTGGACGAGAGCGGGGCCTTCACCAAGGGCGCGGGTCTGGCCGGCGCGGCGGTGGACCAGGTGCTGGCCTTCCTCGAGGCCGGGGCGGGCGACAACGGCAAGACGCTGGATGCGCTGTCGGGGATCATCGGCGGATCGGCCGAAGGGGCCGAGGGTATCGAGGAGCTGGGCAAGATCGCGGCGGCGCTGAAGTCGCTGGGCATCGACGAGAGCCGGGCCAGCATCGAGCCCAGCATCGTGCGCGGGCTGGAGTACTACACCGGGGCTGTGTTCGAGGCCGAACTGCTGCTCGACACGGTCGACGACAAGGGCAAGCCCGTGCGGTTCGGCTCGATCGGCGGCGGTGGCCGATACGACGACCTGGTGGCGCGGTTCACGGGTCAGCCGGTGCCGGCGACGGGCTTCAGCTTTGGCGTCTCGCGTCTGGCGGCGGCCTTGAAGGCGGCGGGGCGCGAAGAGGCCGGGGCCACGCGCGGGCCGGTGGTGGTCATCGCCTTCGACGCCGGGCAGATGGGCGAATACTTCGGGGTGGCGGCGCAGCTGCGCAGCGCCGGGATCGCCGCCGAGGTCTATCTCGGATCATCAGGCATGAAGCCGCAGATGAAGTATGCCGACCGGCGGGGCGCCCCAGCGGCGATCATCCTGGGCGGCGATGAGATCGCGGCCGGGACGGTGACCATCAAGGACCTGGATCTGGGCCGGGCGCTGGCCGCCAACATCGAGAACAACGACGCCTACAAGTCGGCGCGGCCGGGGCAGCAGACGGTGCCTCGTGACCAGTTGGTCGCCGCCGTGCGCGCCATCGTCGACGCCTCGCAGGGAGCGGTGAAATGAGGCTGGAGCGAACCGTTCCGCCGGCGGCGCTGGCGGCGATCCGGGCGCCCTTCGAGGGGGCCGGGGAGACCCTGGAGACGTCGGTGCTGCAGCCGCTGGCGCTGCTGCTGGATCTGGCCGGCGAGGCGATGCGGCCGCGCCTGTTCGTGGTCCAGGCCGAGGGCGGCGAGGAGGCGGCCCTGCGGCCGGACTTCACCATCCCCATCGCGCGGGCCCACATCGCCCAGTCCAGGCAGGAGGGGGGCGCCGCGAGCGGACGCTATGTCTATGAGGGCAAGGCCTTCCGGGCGGCGGGCGGGTCGGCGCGGGCCGAGGAGTTTCTGCAGCTGGGTCTGGAGGTCTATGGCGGCGACGACGCTGCGGCGACCGACGCGGAGATCCTTGCACGGGCCTGGAAGGCGGCGGCGGCCGGCGGGCGGGGCGACCTGTCGCTGATGCTGGGCGACGTCAGCCTGTTCTCGGCCCTGGTCGAGGACATGGCCCTCGAGCCGGCGCTGGAAGCACGGCTGAAGCGGGCCTTCAACCGGCCTCGGCTGCTGGGCGCCGAGCTGAACCCGGCGACGGAGGCGGACGTGGCGCCGCAGAGCCGGCTTGCCGGTCTGCTGGGCGGATTGGGCGAGGCAGAGGCCGTCGCCCTGCTGGAAGAGGTCTGGAGCCTGGCGGGCGTGTCGCCGGTGGGTGGCCGTCCGACGGCGCAGATCGCCCGGCGGCTGGCGGCCCGGGGCGGCGAGGGCGCGCGGGCCCGGCTGACGGACGATCAGATCGGCCGGGTGCGCGCCTTCCTGTCCATCGAGGATGCGCCGGACATCGCCCTGTCGGCGCTGGCCGGCCTGGGCGGCGCCAGGCTGGAGGCGCGGCTGGGTGAGTGGCGGCGGCGGCTGGAGCTGCTGGCCGAGGCCGGCGTGCCGCTGGACGCGGCGCGGTTCGGGGCCGGCTTCGGGCGGGCCTTCGGCTACTACGACGGGGCGCTGTTCGAGGTGCGCAGCGCGGCGCTGGGGGCGGAACGGCCGCTGGCGGCCGGCGGTCGCTACGACGGTCTGGTGACGCGTCTGGGCGGAAACGGCAGCGGGGCGGCGGGCTGTATGGTCCGGCCTGCCCGGGCCTTTGAGGGGGACGGGGAATGAGTGTCATCCTGGGGATCCCGTCCAAGGGGCGGCTGAAGGAACAGGTTGAGGCCTGGCTCGCTGACGCGGGGCTGAAGATCGAGGCCGATGGCGGCGAGCGGGGCTATCGCGCCCGCATCGTCGGCCTGGACGGCATCGATGTGCGGCTGATCTCGGCGGGCGAGATCGCCCGGGCGCTGAGCAGCGGCGAGGTGCACCTGGGCATCACCGGCGAGGACCTGCTGCGCGAGCAGGGGGATGATTTCGACGCGCGGCTGCTGCTGCTCAGGGCGCTGGGCTTCGGGCGGGCCGATCTGGTGGTGGCGACGCCGCAGAGCTGGCTGGACGTCGAGACCATGGCCGACCTGGAAGAGGTGGCGCACGATCATCTGGCGCGGACCGGCCGGCGCCTGCGGGTGGCGACCAAGTATGTCGCCCAGACACGCGCCTTCTTCGCGCGGCACGGGGTGGGCGACTACCGCATCGTCGAATCGGCGGGCGCGACCGAAGGGGCGCCGGCGGCCGGGGCGGCGGAGATCGTTGTCGACATCACCACCACGGGCGCGACCCTGGCCGCCAACCACCTGGCCATCCTGCGGGACGGGGTGATCCTCAAGAGCCAGGCGCAGCTGGCGGCGGCCCTGACCGCCGACTGGAGCGGGGACAGGCTGGCCACGGCGCGGCGGCTGCTGTCGTTGATCGAGGCGCGGGCCAGGGCGAAGCGGACCCTGACCCTGGTCTGGCCGGCGGAGCAGGATGCGGCGGCAAAGGCGGCAACGGCCGGGGTGGAGGCGCGGGGCGGTCAACCGCGGGCCTCAGGCCTGTTGATTCCGCGGGCCGAACTGGCGGCGGTGGGGGCAGCGCTCGAATCGGCCGGGGTCGGACCGGTGACGGCGGCGGCGCCGGAGTATGTATTTTCGCCGGACTGTCCGCCGTTCGAGCAGCTCGAAGCCCGGGTGGGCTGACCAGTTGCGAGCGGCTCTTAGCCATAACTGACGCAAGAGTCAGAAACGGTGGTCGCGGAGCGCTATTTTGACGGCGAAGTCCAAGGATCAACCCTTCTTGAGCCGTTATGTCGCACATTCTTGCGCGGCAGGGCCTCTGCAACCGTTGACAGGGGCAGGGATTTGTCGTCTTTTTGACTGGCGAAACAGGGCGGCCGACAAGAGCATCCCGTTTCCGGCGTTTCGGGGAGGAAACGCCCGCTTGGATCGAGTGATCGAGGAATGTTGGGCCCGTTGCGATTATCCCCCGCAACGGGCCCTTCGTCTTTTTGCGCGACCGTTCGTCGAAACTGACTCGTCCGTCAAAATAAGGCGGTGAGCAGCGCTCTCCGCCCACACGGTGGGCGGAGGACGGTTCGGAGCGCCAGCGACGGACCAGGAGGCGGGACCGCCGGTTCAGGTTTAGAACCTGTAACCGCCGGTGGAGCCCCCCTCGGTTTGGCTCGCTTGCAGCGCTCGCCAAAGCCACTCCCCCACCAAGTGGGGGAGAGCGAACCGTTCCGCTGACCGATGTCTCAACGAAAAAGGGCGGCCCTTGCAGGCCGCCCTTTCCGTTTCACGCTGTCGACAGACCTACCAGATCCGGACCCGGTCTTCCGGCTTCACGTAGAGCTTGTCGCCTTCCTTGATGCCGAAGGCGTCGTACCAGGCGTCGATGTTCCGGATGGTGCCGTTGACGCGGTAGTAGGGCGGGCTGTGGGGGCCGGTGACGATCTGCTGGCGCAGGGCCTCGTCGCGCATTTTCGACCGCCACACCTGGGCCCAGCCGAGGAACACCCGCTGCTGACCGGTGATGCCGTCGAGGACAGGCGCCGGCTTGCCGTTCAGGGAGAGCAGATAGGCGTCGTAGGCCAGGCTAAGGCCGCCCAGATCGCCGATGTTCTCGCCCATGCTCAGGGCGCCCTGGATCTTCATGCCGGGCAGCGGTTCAAAGGCGCTGTACTGGGCGCCGAGACGCTCGGCCTGGACGCGGAACTTGGCGTCGTCCTCGGCGGTCCACCAGTCGGTCAGAACGCCGTCGCCGTTGGACTTGCGGCCCTGGTCGTCGAAGCCATGGCTGATCTCGTGGCCGATGACCCCGCCGATGCCGCCATAGTTGATGGCGTCGTCGGCGGTGGGGTCGAAGAAGGGCGCCTGCAGGATGGCGGCCGGGAAGACGATCTCGTTGTTGACGCTGCTGTAGTAGGCGTTGACCGTCTGCGGGGTCATGCTCCACTCCTTCTTGTCGACCGGCTTGAACAGCCGGGCAACGTTGCGACGCCATTCGAAAGCCTGGGCGCGGGTGGCGTTGCCGTAGAGATCGTTGGCCTTGATGGTCAGGCCCGAGTAGTCGCGCCACTCTTCCGGATAGCCGATCTTGACGGTGAACTTCGAAAGCTTCTCCAGCGCCTTGACCTTGGTCTCGGGGCTCATCCAGGGCAGGTTCTCGATACGGGTCTTCAGGGCCGAGCGGACGTCGCTGACCAGGCTGATCATCTTGGCCTTGGATTCCGGCGGGAAGTAGCGGGCCACATAGATGCGGCCGACGCTCTCACCGACCATGTTGTTGGTGAAAACGACGCCCCGCTTCCAGCGCGGACGCTGCTCGGGCTGGCCGTTCAGTGTTTTGCTGCGGAACTCGAAGTTGGCGTCGACGAAGCGTTTGCTGAGCCGGGGCGCCGCGCCGTCGGCCAGCTTGAACGCCTGCCAGGCCTTCAGCGTCTCGATGGGGGTGTCGGCGTAGATCTTCGCGAACTTCGGGAAGGCGGTGTTGGTGGTCAGGATGAAGCGATCAACCTGCTTGGGCAGTTCGCTGGTGGCCAGGTAGGCGTCCCAGTCGAAACCGGGGGTGTAGGCGGCCAGTTCGGCCCGGCTCATCGGGTTATAGGTCTTGTCGCGGTCGCGGCGCTCGATGCGCGTCCAGCTGGCCTCGGCCAGCCTGGTTTCATACTCGACGATGGCCTTGGCGCTGGCCTCGGGATTGGCCCAGCCGATCATGGTCAGCATGTTGGCGACATAGACCTGATAGGCGGCCTTCTTGTCGGCGAACTTGGCCTCGAGATAGTAGTCGCGGTCCGGCAGGCTGAGGCCGCCGCCGCCGACGTAGACGGCGTACTGGTTGGGCGACTTGGCGTCCGTGCTGATGCCGACGCCGAGCACGGCGGTGTAGTTCCGGGTCTGGCCCTTGCCCATCAGGGCTGCCATCTCCCGGTGGTTGCGGACCTTCTTCACAGCGGCCAGTTCGGGGGCCAGCGGTTTGGCGTCCAGTTTCTCGAGCGTGGCTTCGTCCATGAAGCTCTTGAAGGCGTCACCGATCTTCTGGGTGTCCTTGTCCTGGACCTTGCCGGCGGCGGTGTCTTCGATGATGGCGTTGACTCGGGCCTCCGACAGGATCGATAGGGTGTCGAACATGCCAAAACGGGTGCGGTCGGACGGGATCTCGGTGCGGTCCAGCCAGCCGCCGCTGGCGAATCGGTTGAAGTCGTCGCCCGCCTTGGCGCCGGGATCGCGGCCGGCAAGGTCGAAGCCCCAGGTCCCGTAGTGCGGGCTCTCCAGGGAAATCGGCGCGCCACCCCCGCCTTTCTGATTGGGGGCGTCGGCGAAGTTGAAGATCGACTGCGCCACGCAGTCGTCGGTCAGGCAGAGGTGGTCTTCATCGGCCTGCGCGCCGAAGGCGGCCAAGGACAGGGCAGCCGCGGCGGCGGCGCTCAGCAGAACTTTTTTCATGAAGATCAACGGCCTCAGGTGGAACTGCAGCAGACAATGCACGCGTTGACGCTGAGGGAAACCTTAAAGTTTGTTCATTGCGGAACGCGTCACCAGATGCGGGCGCGCAGCTCCGGCGGCAGGTAGAGGGCGTCCCCCGGCTTGACCTCGAAGGCGGCGTACCAGGCGTCGATGTTGCGGACCACGCCGGTCACTCGCCAGGGCGGAGGTGAGCGGAAATCGGTCATCAACTGACGGCGAAGGCCGGCCTCCGTGGCCTTGAACCGCCAGGCCTGAGCATGGGCCAAGAAAAAGCGCTGGTCGCCGCTGACGCCGTCCAGCACAGGCGCCTCCGCGCCCTTGAGCGACAGGTGATAGGCGTCGAGGGCGACGAGCACCCCGGCCAGATCGCTTGCGTTCTCGACCGCGGTCCTGCGCCCGTCGATGAACAGGCCGGGCCCAACCTCGAAGGCGCTGTACTGGGCGGCCAAGGGTTCGAGGCGGCGGGCCCATTCGGCCTGGTCGGCGGGGGCCCACCAACTGTGCAGGGTGCCGGTGTGATCGACCTTGGCGCCCTCGACATCGACGGCGCGGACCATGATCGACGCCAGCAGCATGCCGAAGCCTCCGTAGTTGACCGCCGCGTCGGCCTTCGGATCGACGTAGGGCGGCGTCAGCATGGTGATCGACACGAAGGCCTCGTTGCGCCCCGGGTTGTAGAAGGCGTTGGCGCTGAGCCGCGAGATTCCGAATTCGACGTCGGGGCCGCCCTGCATTTCGCGCAAGGTCGCGGCCCATCTGGCCGCCCGCAGGCGCTGGATGTTGCCGTAGAGATCGTCCTTCGACAGGACTGGCGGTTCAGGCTGAGCCCAGACCGCAGGGCGGCCGAGCACGATCGTCATGTCGGCCAGGCGAAGATCGGCCTCTGCCTTGGCCTGCTTGCTCATCCAGGGATTGGCGGCGATGCGGGCGCGCAGGGCGGTGCGGACATTCGAGGCGATGGCCTCCTGGGCGGCGATCCGGCCGGCGTTCAGGCTGCGCTTCTGGTGCAGTCGCACCAGGGCCTCGTTTAGCTCGGCCTCGATCAGGGTCCGGGCCTGCGCCTCGCGGAGCCGAACCGGCTGGTCGCAGCTGGCGGCGCGGAAGGATTCGGCTTCGTCGGCGACGGCGGCGGGCAGGTAGGGGGCGGCGTTGCTGAACAGCGCCAAGGCTTGCCAGGCGCGCAGGGTCTGGATCGGCGTGCGCGTCATGACCTCGGCGAAGGCCTGGGGATCGAAGACATAGCTGGTGGCGGTGTCGCCCGGCACGCCGGCGGCGGCGAAGGTCCGGCGCCAGGGGAAACCCTTCGCTTGGGTTTCCAGCTCGACCAGGCTCCAGGTCCTGCCCTCCGGGATGCGGACGGCCCCCTTGGCCAGGGCGGTCTCCAGGGCGACGATGGCTTTGGCGCTGCCCTTCGGGTCGGGCCAGTCGCCCAGCGCCAGAAGGCGCTGTGCATGGGCCTGGTAGCACTTCAACGCGTTGGCGTGGCCGGCCTCAAGATAGATGCGGTTGGCGCCGGCGCCCGGCGCACCAAGGCCAAAGCCAACGCCTGAGCCGGACTGGCCCATGTAGCGGAAGCGCGCGAAGAACCGAAGGCCCGCCGCCGGCAGGCGCTCGTGGCCCCGGGCCATGATGTCGGCGATATCGTCCAGGGTGGCGGCGGCGCGGATCCGGGCCAGCTCCGGCGCGATCGGCGTCAGGCCTCGGGCCTCGATGGCGGCTGTGTCCATGAAGGCGGCGTTGAGGGCGAACACCGCCCGGGAATCGGCGTCGGCGTCCTGCTGGTCACCCGAGCGGGCGATGAGGTTGTCGATCTGCCTTTCAGCGTCGGCGCGCAGGCCCGTCATGGTGTTCCAGGTCTCGCGGTCGGCCGGCAGCTTGAAGCGCGCGCGCCAGGCACCGTTGGCATAGCTGTAGAAGTCGTCGCCGGGCCGCACCGATGGGTCCATGTCGTTCAGGTAGATACCCCACGGGCCGGGCGAACCGCGCTCGGACCAGGCCAGGACCGGCGCGGGCGGCGGCATCTGCGCGGCGGCGGGCTTCTCGGCGGCCAGGCTGGCCTGTGACTGAAGGAGCAACGGAATCGCCGCCAGGGCGAGAAGGGGGCCTCGCATCGATCACTCCGGACTGCCAAGCCACAAGGGATAGCAGGGTGGCCCGGACAGGCAACGGCCGACCTTCACGGGTGTGAAGGCCGGCCGCCGTTGGTCTCTCAAGCCTGAGGGACGCGCCTACCAGATGCGGACGCGGTTCTCGGGGGCGACGTACATCTTGTCGCCGGGCTGGACGTTGAAGGCCGCATACCAGGCGTCGACGTTCCGCAGGGTGCCGACCACGCGGTAGTAGGCCGGGCTGTGC
>JAUMCZ010000304.1:0-2588 GCA_032122215.1 Caulobacter sp. | reverse complement strand
CGGCATCGTCGCCATCATCGCCCTGTGCGTGATCTGCGTCGCGCTTGGCTTCTCCGGAAAGCAGATCGCCGACTGGCTCGCGCCCCGGCAGGCGGCCCAGCCGCAACCCATCGTCGCCGCGCCGCCCGGGCCTGAGCGACCGGCCAGCGCCCCTTCCCTGCCCCTGGCCGGCGCGCCGTCCCTGGCGGGCGCGCCGCCGGCCGCCGCCGCCGCCTCCGACTATGCGGACCTGGAGCTTCGGCTGGCCAACATCGAGGCCGGCCAGCAACGCACCCTGGTCGCCGCCGGCGCCGCCCTGGCCGCCGCCGGCCTGGCCGAGGCGGCCCAGACCTCGCGGCCCTTCGAGGCCGAACTGGCCGCCCTCGAGCGCATCCTGCCCCTGTCGCCCGACGCCCGCGCCCTGCGCCCGATGGCCGAGACGGGCGTGCCCAGCCGCGCCGCCCTGGCCGCCGAGTACGCCGACATCGCCGCCCGCGCCTCGACCGCCGCCCGCGAGCCCGGCGAAGGGGCCGGCATCGTCGACCGCGTGCTGCACGCCCTGTCGGGCATCGTCAGCATCCGCCGGATCGGCGAGACCACCGGCAACTCGCCCGACGCCGTCCTCGCCCGCGCCGAACGACAGGCCGCCGAAGGCGACCTTGTCGGCGCCCTGTCCAGCCTGCGGGCCCTGCCGCCGGTCGCCGCCACGGCGATGGAGGCCTGGAAAGTCCGCGCCCGGCAACGTGTCGCCGTCGACCAGCACCTGGCCAATATCCGCGCCCAGGCGCTGAGCGACCTGGCCTCCGCCAGCGGCCCCTCCGTCGGGGGCGTCCGCCCGTGATCCGTACCGCCATCGTCGTTTTCATCCTGGCCGCCGCGGCCGTCGCCCTGATGGCCCTGACCCGTGACGCCGGCCAGGCGCATCTGGTCTGGCTGGGCTGGCGGGTCCAGATGACGGCCTCGACGGCCGTGCTGCTGGTCATCTTCACGGCCCTGACCGCCACCCTGCTGTGGCGCCTGGCGATCTGGCTGCTGGAAATCCCCCGCCGCGCCGAACTGGCCCGCATCGAGCGCAAACGAAAAGAGGCCGGCGAGGCCCTGGCGCGCGGCTTCCTGGCCGCCGCCGCCGGCGATGGCGGCGAGGCCCGCCGCCTGGCCCTGAAGGCCGGCGAACTGGCCGACGACAGCCCCGCCCTGGTTCGCATCCTGACCGCCCAGGCGGCGGAGGCCGCCGGCGACGTCGCCGCCGCCAAGGGGGCCTATGGCGCCATGGTCGCCTTCCCCGACATGCGCCTGGCCGGCCACAAGGGCCTGATGACCGCCGCCCTCGCCGAAGGGGACAAGTCCGGCGCCCTGAAACACGCCGAGGCCGCCTATGGGCTGGCCCGCACCGCCCGCTGGGCCTGGCGCGCCGTGCTCGAGGCCCGGCTGGAGGCCGGCGACTGGGCCGGGGCCCTGGAGCTGGTCAAGAGCGCGCTGGAGCGCAAGATCGTCTCCCCCATCGTCGCCGACCGGGCCCGGGCTGCCCTGCTGGCCGCCTCGGCCGCCAGTCTGGAAGGCGGCGACGAACGCGCCCGCCGGCAGGCGTCCGACTACGCCGCCCAGTCCGCCAAGCTGGCCCCCGACTTCGCGCCCGGCGCGGTGATGGCCGCCCGGCTCAGTGGCGAGACCCGCGCCGCCCGCGCCACCGGCTTCATCGAGGCGGCCTGGAAGCAGAAGCCGCACCCGGCCCTGTGGCTGGCCTATCGCGATCTGAAGACCACCGAGACGCCGCGCGAACGGGCCCGCCGCCTGGCCGCCCTGGCCGCCCTTAACCCGGCTGATCGCGAGAGCCGCATCCTGATGGTCGAACAGGCCCTGATCGCCGGCGAGATCGGCGCCGCCCGCTCCGCCGCCGCCGCCCTGCAGGCCGAGCCCCTGACCGCCCGCCTGGCCGGCCTGTTCGCCCGCACCGCCAACGCCGCCGGGGCGCTCGACGAGGCCCGCGCCTGGATGACGAGGGGCGTCGCCGCCCCGCAGGAGGCTGACTGGTCCGACCTCGATCCCGAAGGCCAGGCCTTCGCCTACCAGCCCGACGACTGGGCCCGCCTTGTCTCGACCTACGCCGAGACCGGCGAGCTGATCCACCCGCGCCTGGAGCGCCGCGAGCGGGCGATGAGCGATCTGCCCGAGCTGCCGGTCTCCTACGTCGAATCAACGCCCTTCCTGGCCGCCGCCGAGACGGGAGCCATGGCCCTGCCGATCCCGGACGACCCCGGCATCGACGGCTTCTACGAGGGCGTTCCGGACGAACCTCCACCCGCAAAGCCGCCCGCGAAACGCCGCCGCTTGGCAACGGCCCCGCGTCCAGCTAAATAGCGCCCCTCCAGAAGACAGACCCGTCTGTCAGGCCGCTTTAGCTCAGCTGGTAGAGCACCTCATTCGTAATGAGGGGGTCACAGGTTCGAGTCCTGTAAGCGGCACCATTCCTCCCGACATCGCGGCGGCTTCGAAATCCACAGCGGCCGCACCAAAACATAATCTGCAACCGTTGCGGTTCTAGTTTGGCTTCCTATCTGCAGGTCTCCAGTCCTTTCGGAGTCCTCCCCATGTCCCAGATTCGTCCCCTC
>JAUMCZ010000303.1:0-5431 GCA_032122215.1 Caulobacter sp. | reverse complement strand
TCAGGCCGTCGGTGGTGGCGTCGCGGCGCACCTGCTCGAGATGCTCGCGCAGGCGGGCGACCTCGGTGGTCGAGTCAGACAGCTTCTGCTCGAGGGTGTCGTTCTGCTTCTGGACGCGCTCGGTGGCCGAGGCGAGGGTCTGGACCATCTTCTTGATGGTGGTGGCGTCCGTCGCCGCGCCCAGGCCTTCGCTGGCCGTGGACAGGGTTTCGCCATAGGCCGCCGTCGACTTCTGGGCCATCTGGATCGCCTTGGCGACCGAGGCCAGTTCCTTGGTCAGTTGATCCCCGGCGTCGCGGATCTGTTCGTTGAGCTTGGCCTTGGCCAGGTAGGCGGCCGCCAGTTCCTCGCTGACGGCCTCGGTCATCGGCTCGCCGGCGCCGATCAGGCGGGTCAGTTCCTTGGCCAGGGCGCCTTCGGGATCGGCGACGAAGTGCGACCAGAGCTCGAAGTTGAGCGGGGTCGGCCAGATGTTGTGGCGTTCCATCATGTCGATGGCCTTGCGAGTGATCTTGTAGGCCTGAGGCCCCCGCAAGGTCTGTTCAAAATCGCCGGCCATCGTCCCGCTTTCCCCCGAAACGCAGCCGCTTTCGGCGGATGCGCGTGTTTCAGTGAAACGACACTAATGGGTAACGCCAAACGTCTGGTTAAAGGCGCCTCTAATCGGGTCGCTTGCCGACCGGCGGTTCCGCAGCCATTCTGATCATCGATCACCTGAGCCGGAACGAACCGGCCCCCTGGGAGTGAAGCCATGACTGACGCCGCCGCCATGCAGGATATCCTCAACCGCCAGAAGGCCGCCCACCTGCGCGACGGCGCCCCGACAGCGGAGCAGCGCATCGACCGCATCGACCGCTGCATCGGCCTGCTGGTCGACCATGCCCGGGCGATCGAGGATGCGCTCAACACCGATTTCGGCAACCGTTCGCGGGAAGCCACCCAGCTGACCGACATCGCCGGCTCCATCGGGCCGCTGAAGCACGCCCGCGACAACCTGCGCAAATGGATGAAGGGCGAGAAGCGCAAGACCTCGCCCGCCATCCTCGGCCTGTTCGGCGCCAAGGCCGAGGTGGTCTTCCAGCCCAAGGGCGTGGTGGGCGTGATCAGCCCGTGGAACTTCCCGGTCAACCTGACCTTCGCGCCGCTGGCCGGCGTGCTGGCGGCCGGCAACCGGGCGATGATCAAGCCGTCGGAATTCACCCCGGCGACGTCGGAGCTCATGAAGGTGATGTTCGGCAAGGTGTTCTCGGAAGAGGAAATCGCCGTGGTCACCGGCGGCCCTGACGTGGGCCAGGCCTTCAGCGAGCTGGCCTTCGACCACATGATCTTCACCGGCGCCACCAGCGTGGCGCGTCACGTGATGCGCGCCGCCGCCAACAATCTGGTGCCGCTGACCCTGGAGCTGGGCGGCAAGAGCCCGGTGATCATCTCGCGCAGCGCCGACATGGCGCTGACCGCCGCCCGGGTGATGAACGGCAAGACCCTGAATGCCGGTCAGATCTGCCTGGCGCCCGACTATGTGCTGACGCCTGAGGAGACCGTCGGCGAGTTCGTCACCCAGGCACGCGCGGCCGTGACCAGGCTGTTCCCGACCATCAAGGACAACCCCGACTACACCGCCGTGGTCGCCCAGCGTCACTACGACCGGATCATGGGGTATATCGACGACGCCCGCGCCAAGGGCGCCGAGATCATCGAGATCAAGCCGGACGGCGAGGACCTGACCCAGCAGGAACACCGCAAGATCGCCCCGACCCTGATTCTCAACCCGACCGACGACATGAAGGTCATGCAGGAAGAGATCTTCGGCCCCGTCCTGCCGGTGAAAACCTACAAGACGCTCGATGAGGCCACTGGCTACATCAACGCCCACGACCGTCCGCTCGGCCTCTACTGGTTCGGCACGGACGAGGTGGAGAAGACCAGGGTGCTGGAGACGACCACCAGTGGCGGCGTCACGATCAATGACGTCATCATGCACGTCGCCCAGGAAGAGCTGCCGTTCGGCGGTGTGGGGCCGTCGGGCATGGGCAGCTATCACGGTCACGACGGCTTCAAGGAATTCAGCCACCGCAAGGCGATCTACACCCAGCTCAAGAAGGACATCGGTCCGCTGGTGGCCATGCGGCCGCCCTATGGGCCGGCCATCCGCAAGATGCTGGCGGGCCAGATCAGCCGCTAGGCTGAACCCGGGCTGAATATCGAGGGCGTGACGGCGGGGCATAGAGCCGCAACGTCGCGCCCTTTCAGCGCCGCTATTCCTACCTACATTATAGGGGTCGCGGATCGTCGCGACTCGAAACGGAGAATGCTCATGCGCGCCCCCATCCTGGGCGGGCTGATCCTGGCGACCCTGACCGGTTTCTCGGTTCAGGCCCAGGGCACTGTCGATTTTCGCGCGCAGGCGCGGTGCCTTGCTGTCTATGAAGCGGCCGCCAGCGCGGTCGAGCAGGGCGGTGGCGACAAGGCCCTCGTCAAGAGCTTCGACCGCAACCGCGAACGCACCGCCCTGGCCCTGGCCGCCCGTCGTGACCTGCCGGCCGGGACCAACCCCTCGGCCATCCAGTCGGCGGAAGCCGACAAGCTGGACGGCATGAACAAGGACGCCTTGATCAACGAAGCCAAGGCCTGCGACAAGACGCTGGGCTACTAGGCTCAGGCCCGAACACAGAGACGCCCGCCTGCTTGATGCAGGCGGGCGTTTTCCGTTGGGGACAGGAACGCCGCCCCGGCAGCCGGGGAAGAGGCGTCGTCGATCCTGCGCGGCGATCCAGTCCCCACGCTTCGATTCAAACGGGCCCTCAGTCGTCCTTGGACGGCGCGACGGTCGGCACGGGGCGGGCCAGGAAGGCCGGCAGTTCGTTGCCGAAGCCGACCACGCGGCGATCGTCGTCCTCACGGGGTGTCGGCGCACGAACGCCGCGCACGGGGTCAGGGCGACGCTCGGGACGGGCAGGGCGCTCGTCACGTTCGGGACGCTCTTCCCGGGCGGCGCGATCCTCACGGACCGGACGCTCTTCGCGAGCCGGACGCTCCTCACGGGCGGTACGCTCCTCACGAGCCGGACGCTCGTCACGGACCGGACGATCTTCGTGAGCGGGACGCTCTTCACGGGCTTCGACCGGCGCGGCTTCACGCGGCGCCTCGTCGCGCGGCTTACGATCGCGACTGCGACCGCCCCGTTCACGGCGGGGACGCTCCTCGCGGGCTTCGCGCTCGACCGGCGCGGTTTCCTCGGCGGTGAACACCGGCTCGGTGCTGGCGCGTTGCGGGCGGTCTTCGCGCGGCGCGCGTTCGGGGCGTTCTGCCGGGGCGCTGATGGCGTCCGTGCCGACCATCGAGGTTTCCGTTTCCGGACGGCCACGGCTGAACTCGCGCTTGCGCTCGCGACCCCGGTCGCCGCCGCGCGAACCCCCGCGTTCCTTGTCCATTTCCTTGCGGCGGGCGTCCTTGTCCTTGGCGGCAGCCCAGTCGAGGTCGAGGACGACCTCGTTCGGCATCTTGCCGGTCAGCTTCAGGACCTTGTCGAGGTTCTTGTCGTCCGCCGGCGTGACGATCATGTAGGTCTCGCCCAGCTTCCCGGCCCGGCCGGTGCGGCCGATCCGGTGGACGTAGTCGTCCGCGTGGTGCGGCACGTCGTAGTTGAAGACGTGGCTGACATCCGGGATGTCGAGGCCGCGCGCCGCGACGTCGGAGGCCACCAGCAGCTTCAGCTCACCCTTGCGGAAACGCTCCAGCGTCTTCATCCGCGTGCCCTGGTCGAGGTCGCCGTGGATCGGGGCGGCGTCATGGCCGTGGACGGTCAGCGACTTGGCGACGATGTCGACTTCGCTCTTGCGGTTGCAGAAGACGATGCCGTTGCGGACGTCAGCGCGTTCGACCAGCGAGCGCAGCGCCATGCGCTTGGCGCTCGGCGAGACGACGGGCACGCGCACCAGGTGCTGGGTGATGGTTTCGGCGGTGGTGGCGGGACGGGCGACCTCGATGCGGGTCGGGTCCTTCAGGAACTGCTTGGTCAGCCGGGTGATTTCCGGCGGCATGGTGGCGCTGAAGAACAGGGTCTGCTTCTTCGGCGGCGTCATCTTGAAGATGCGCTCGATGTCCGGGATGAAGCCCATGTCGAGCATGCGGTCGGCTTCGTCGACGACCAGCGTCTGGACGCCGGTCATCAAGAGCTTGCCGCGTTCGAAGTGGTCGAGCAGCCGGCCGGGCGTGGCGATCAGCACGTCGACGCCGCGGTCCAGCTTCATTTCCTGGTCGCCGAACGACACGCCGCCGATCAGCAGGGCCCAGGTCAGCTTCTGACCCTTGGCGTACTTCTCGAAGCTCATGGCGACCTGGTCGGCCAGTTCGCGGGTCGGGCAGATGACCAGGCCGCGCGGCATGCGGGCCTTGGTGCGGCCCGACGCCAGCTTGTCGATCATCGGCAGGGTGAAGGCGGCGGTCTTGCCGGTGCCTGTCTGGGCGATGCCCAGGACATCGCGGCCCGCGAGGGCGACGGGGATGGCCTGTTCCTGGATCGGCGTGGCGACGGTATAGCCGGCGTCAATCACCGCCTGCAGGGTGAGGGGCGACAGCCCCAATTGGGAAAATTCGGTCATTATCACTTTGCATGAATTCGAAACCGCCCAGGCTGGACGAGCGGGCGGCGCGGAATCGCCAGACCTGTCCCGAATGGGGGCCTAGATAGGCGTTATCCCCGCAAAGTCAATGCAAAGCTGGGTTCGCGCCAGATTTGGTCAAGTCAACCAAAGCTCAAGTTGCGCGTTACTCGGCCATGACGAAGTCTCTCATGGTGGCGACAACGCTCGCCTTGTTCTCACTTGCGCCGACGACCACCCAGGCGGCTTCGCCGTTGGAGGCCGCGTTCGGCAACACCATCGTCTCGACCTACCCCAGCGGCCGGTCGACCAGGCTCTGGCTGAACCGCAACGGCGCCTACGAGGGCCAGCGAACCAACGGCAAGCGTACCGCCGGCAGGTGGACGCTGAAGAACGGCAAGGTCTGTCTGAAGCAGAACGGCCTGCCGCTGACCTTCTGTTCGAAAATCCCGGCCGGCAAGGTTGGAACGGCCTGGTCCAGCAAAAGCCCGAAGGGCGAGCCGCTCAAGAACCGACTGGTCTCCGGGCGCGGCTGACCGGCGGCTCCATCGCCGGAATTCGTGACTGGGTTGCGCGATAACACTGTTCGTGTTCAAGCTTTTATCCTCCGGGGAGGACATCATGCTTCGCAAGTCGGTGACCGGGCTGTTGGCCGTGGTGGCGCTCGGTGGGTGCGCCAATCTGACATCGATCCACCGGACTGACCGGATCGACCTGGCGCCCAATACCGGCGAGGCCATCCTCATCGACGCCAAGCAACGGGCGATCCTGACCAGCCTCGCGCCGACGATCCAGACGGTCAACGGCGAGAAGGTCACCGTCAATCGCCT
>JAUMCZ010000302.1:0-2714 GCA_032122215.1 Caulobacter sp. | reverse complement strand
TCTATCCGGGCTTCGTGCAGCTGGCCTCGTTCATGTCGATGAACCTGGAAAAGCACCAGGACGCCCACAAACGCTACTTCGACCACCTGGTCATCGGCGACGACGACAACGCCGACAAGCACCGGGTGTTCTACGACGAGTATCTGTCGGTCCTCGACCTGACCGAGGAATTCTACCTGCAGACGGTCGAGATCGTCTTCCAGAAGTATCTGCTGCCCAAGGGCGAGCTGGTCCATCGGGGCCGAAAGGTCGATCTCGCGGCGATCAACGACATCGCCCTGATGACGGTCGAGGGCGAGCTGGACGACATCTCCGGCGTCGGCCAGACCCAGGCCGCGCACGGCCTGACGCCGAACATCCCCGAGGAGATGAAGGAGCTCTACGTCCAGCCGGGCGTCGGCCACTACGGGGTGTTCAACGGCCGCCGGTTCAACGAGGAAATCCAGCCGCGGGTGGCGAAGTTCATTCGCCGGGTGGATCCGGACTTCCCCAACAGCTGAGCTCCGCCTGATCGCATTTCGTCCAGCAACGGAATGACCGTTTTCCGGCCCCGATTTACGCGGTAGTCGGAAGGGTGATGAGTCTGTTCAAACCGCCCGCCTACAATCACGGCGACCGCCTTGAGGCGGCCGGCCATGTGCTGCGTCTCAGCGTGAACGCCCGGGCCCGTCGCATCTCGCTGCGCGTCGACCGCACCCGCCGCGAGATCATCGCCACCGCCCCGACCGCGCGGCGCCTGAGCGAGGCCGTCGCCTTCGCCCGCGAGCGCGTCGGCTGGATCGAGGCCCAGCTGGCCGACCTGCCCGAAGCCCGCGTCGTCGTCCCCGGCATGGTGGTCGAGCTGTTCGGGCGGCCCTTCCGGCTGGAGGCGAAGGCGGGGCGGGCGAAGATCGACCTTGAGGCCGGGATCATCGCGGCGCCGCACGATGCCGCCTTCGGTGACCGGGTCATGCGGCTGATGAAGGCGGAAGCCAAACGCAAGTTCACCCAGATGACCGCCGGCTATGCGGCCCAGCTGAAGGTCTCGACGCCGGGCGTCAGCGTCATCGACGCCAAGGCGCGGTGGGGCAGCTGCACCCCGGCCCGGATCGCGAAGCCGGCCTCCATCCGATACAGCTGGCGCCTCGCCCTGGCCCCCTTCGCGGTGGCCGACTATGTCGCCGCTCACGAATGCGCCCACCTGATCGAGGCCAACCATGGGCCGAGGTTCTGGGCCCTGGTCGACGAGCTGTTCGGCGATCCGGCCCCGCACAGAAACTGGCTGCGGGCGCATGGCGCGGGACTGCACGCCTTCGGGCGTTGAGTTTTACCCGGTAAAAAAGGCTTCGATGCCGGCGAGCCCGGCCGCGCCGCTGAATTCCAGCCGGGCCGCCGTCGCGGCGGTCACCCCGCCGAGCGCATAGACCGGGGCCGGCGCGGCAGCCACCAGGTCGGTGAAGGCCTCCACGCCAAGCGGCGCGCCGGCTGACGGACTGTTCGACGGAAAGACCGGCGAGACGAGCAAGGCGTCGGCGCCCCGTGCGGCCTGGACGGCGGCTAGGCTGTGGGCGGCGGCGGTGAGGACCCAGCCTGGATGGGCGGCGCGCAGGGCCGGCAGCTGATGGGCCAGGCGTTCAGGCAGATGGACGCCTTGGGCGCCGATGGCCTCCGCCAGGTCCGCGTCAGCGCCGGCCAGCAGGGTCAGGCCACGGCGACGGGCGATGGTGGCGAGGCGGCGGCCCTGTTCGACGGCGTTGGCGGCGCCGAACGGGCGGTAGATGACCCCGACCTCGGCGGGGAGCGTGGCGAGGATGGCTTCGGGATCAGGGGTGCGGTCCGGGTCGGTGAGGAACAGCAGGCGCGGCAGGGGCTTGGCAGGGGCGCGGGCCGGGCGTAGGCGCTTGGCGGCCTCCAGCAGTTTTGCGAGTTCGCCCTGTGCCAACCGATCCCTCCATCACCGACCGCCGGACCGCGATTCTCGACCGTATCGCCGTCGCGGCGAAGGGGTCTGGTCGCGCAGCGTCGGACGTCACCCTTGTGGCCGTGTCCAAGCTGCAGCCGCAAGAGAAGATCACCGCCATGCTGGACGCCGGCCAGCGGGTGTTCGGCGAGAACCGGGTGCAGGAGGCGACGTCCCGGTGGTCGGGCGAGAACCGGCGGGAGGGCGTTGAGCTGCGGTTGATCGGGCCGTTGCAGAGCAACAAGGCGGCCGAGGCTGTGGCCCTGTTCGATGTGATCGAGACCGTTGACCGCGAGAAGATCGCCGGGGCGATCGCCGAGGCGATGGGCAAGAGCGGGCGGACGCCCAGGCTCTATGTGCAGGTCAATACAGGCGAGGAGCCTCAGAAGGCGGGCATTGCCCCGGCGGAAGCGGATGGGTTCATCGCCCGCTGCCGGGACCTCGGCCTGACCATCGAGGGCTTGATGTGCATTCCGCCGGAGACCGAGCCGGCGGGCCTGCATTTCGCGCTGCTGCGCAAGATCGCCGGGCGGAACGGGGTCGAGAAGCTGTCGATGGGGATGAGCGGCGATTTTGAAACCGCGGTCCGGTTCGGCGCGACCAGCGTGCGCGTGGGCACGGCGCTGTTCGGGGCGCGGTAGGGCGCGGCCGCGCAGCATTTTCGCTCTCCGCCCTCCGGGCGGAGGACGGTTCGGAGCGTGAGCGACGGACCAGGAGGCGGGACCGCCGGTTCAAGGTTAGAACCTGTAACTGCCGGTGCCCCCCCCCCCTTGTT
>JAUMCZ010000301.1:0-3474 GCA_032122215.1 Caulobacter sp. | reverse complement strand
TGCGGATCCACCGGGCCGGGGACGGCCTTGGGGAATTCGCCGGACTGGCTCCAGCCGGGTTGCTCGAAGCCCTGGTCGGCCACCTGCCAGAGCAGCTGGACGTAGCGGCGGGCCATCTCGCCGGTCACCGCCGAGGCGTCGATCTTCTCGGTCAGCACCTCGGTCATGCCCGATTCGCGTGCCGCGTTGACCGTGCTCTTCAGAAGGTAGCCCTTCTTCTGCAGCTTCTCGATCCGCTCGGCGTAGGTCGGCTTCTTCTCTTCCTTCTTGCCGCCGAACAGCGACCAGCCGGAGGAGGGTTTGGGCCTGTCGTCGTCGGACTTGTCGGCCTTGGCTTTGACCTCCAGCTCCTTGAGCAGGACGTTGAGCAGCTTGTTGCAGCCGGAGACCACGACATAGGCCGCCTGGTCGGCCTGGGCGGCGTCCCACAGGGGCTTGAAGCCGTCGCGGAAGACTTCCGGCGTGGCCTTGCTGAAGCGGGGCGCCGAGGGCGGGCCGTGGTGTTCGTGCGGCTTGTGGGCGGCCTGGTCGCCCAAAGGCTTGCCGCAGACGGGGCAGGGGCTGCCGGCGGCCGGGGGATTGTTGATGACGGTGATGCCGCCGAGCGGCACGCCGATCATCGGCTGCTGGACCATGATGGCCGGAGTGGTGGCGACCGGGACGGTGGTCACCGCGCCGGTGAAGACGTTGGCGCCGGGGCCGGTGACGCTGGAGATCGGGGTGGTGAAGACCTGGCCCGGCGCGCCCGGCAGGCCGACCGAAACGGCATGCTGGCCGAGGTAGGGGGCGGGCGTGGCGGCGGGCGCGACCGGGTGGGCGTCATGACCATGGTGGTCCGACCCTTCCCGCTCGTAGCGGCTGTCCAGGGAGCTGCGCTGAGCGTCGCTCACGACCCCAAATCCCCACGTTTCATGGTGATCATCCCACGCATGCCCACTGAACCCCCGATAACCATGGTTAACGAACCTCACGGGGGCGATTTTGGCAAGAGGATTGGCGCCTCCCACGCGAGAAGAGTAGAGGATGCGGCCCCTCTGCTACGAAAGTTCTCATCCCTTGCGACTGCCCCAGGCCCGTCTCGATCAGGTGCTCGACCGTTTCCGCGAAGTGGAAGCGCGCATGGGCGCGGCCACCGAGGGCCCCGAGATCGTCAAGCTGTCAAAGGAGCACGCCGAGCTCAAGCCGGTGGCCGACGCGGTCGCGGGCCTCGAAAAGGTGCGCGCCGAGATGCCCGAACTGGAGGCCATGGCGGCCGATCCGGACCCCGACATCTCCGAGCTGGCCCGCGACGAACTGGAGCGGCTGCAGGCCACCCTGCCGGAGATGGAACATGCGCTGGCCCTGATGCTGGCGCCCAAGGACAAGGACGAGAACGCCAGCGCCATCCTCGAAATCCGCGCCGGCACCGGCGGCGACGAGGCGGCCCTGTTCGCCGGCGACCTGTTCCGGATGTATGCGCGCTATGCGTCGCTGCAGGGCTGGAAGGTCGAGGTCGACAGCATCTCCGAGGGGGAGATGGGCGGCTACAAGGAAATCATCGCCTCGGTGACCGGCGACGGCGTGTTCGGCCGCCTGAAGTTCGAGAGCGGCGTGCACCGGGTGCAGCGGGTGCCGGCCACCGAGAGCCAGGGCCGCATCCACACCTCGGCGGCGACGGTGGCGGTGCTGCCGGAGGCCGAGGATGTCGAGATCGAGATCAACGACAGCGACCTGCGGATCGATACCTATCGGTCGTCGGGAGCCGGCGGCCAGCACGTCAACAAGACCGACTCGGCGGTGCGGATCACGCACATCCCGACGGGCGTGGTGGTGACCAGCTCCGAAAAGAGCCAGCACGAGAACCGCCGCAAGGCGATGAAGAACCTGAAGGCCCGGCTCTACGATATGCAACGCCAGTCGCTGGACGACGCGCGTTCGGAGGCGCGCAAGAGCCAGGTCGGGTCGGGCGACCGGTCGGAACGGATTCGCACCTACAACTTCCCGCAGGGGCGGGTGACGGACCACCGCATCAACCTGACCCTCTACAATCTGGAGCGGATCATGCCGGGCGATGCGCTTGACGACATCATCAAGCCGCTGATCGCCGAGGACCAGGCGGCGAGGTTGTCGGCGCTGGAAGAGGCGTAGGGGCGAGGCGCTGTAACCTCCCTCCCCGAATTGGGGAGGGCAGGCGCGCGTTGCGCGCCGGGTGGGGAAGTGGGTCACCGGCCCCACCGGTTAAGCTTCTCAGCGCTTGGTCTTAAAGGTCTCGAACCGACTTCCCCACCCGACGCGCGTAACCGCGCGTCTGCCCTCCCCAAGTCGGGGAGGGATGGTCAGCGCTTGATCAGACCCTTCAACGCGCCCTTCACCGCCCCCACCCCGCCTGCGATCTCCTGGCTGAGGTCCAGGTGCTCGCCGACCGTGTCGGCCATGGCCGCGCCGCGGGCGCCCATGGGGGCGGCCGGGCCGGTGGTGGAGTCCTCCGCCGTCTGGTGTTCGATCTCGGCATTGAGTTCGGCGCCGATCAGCACGGTCAGCACCGAGAACCAGACCCACAGCATGAAGGCGATCACCGCCCCGAGCGGCCCATAGGTGGCGTCGAGGTTGGAGATCGAGCCGACGTACCAGCTGAACACCAGCGAGCCGCCAAGCCACATCAGGGAGGCCGCCACCGCGCCCCAGGTCAGCCAGCGCCATCGAGCCTTCGCCCGCGACGGGCCGATCCGGTAGAGCAGGGTGAAGGCGAACGCCGCCAGCAGCAGCACGAACAGCCAGCGCAGCGGGATCCACAGGACCAGCAGGGCCTCCAGCCGCAGGAACGTCAGCACCGCCGGCAGGGCGACCAGCAGGCCGGCCACGCAGGTCAGGAACAGCATGGCCCCGAAGGTGCAGACGTAGGACAGCGCCGTCTGGCGGAAGAAGGGCCGATCCTCGGCCTCGTCGTAGGCGACGTTGAGGCCCTCGAACATCGCCTTCATGCCGGCGTTGGCGCTCCACACCGAGATCAGCAGGCTGATGACCAGAGCCACGGTGAGCTTGCCCTCGTGCTGGCCGGCGATGCGCAGCATCTGGTCGCCGACGATCTGTACGACACTGGCCGGGAAGACGCCGCTCATCTGGTCCAGTTGCTCGCGCACGGTCGTGACGTCGGCGAACAGGCCGTAGACCGAGACGAAGGCGGCGATGGCCGGGAAGATGGCCAGCAGGGCGTAGAAGGTGACGCCGCCGGCCACGCTGGGCAGCTTGTCCTGGCCGATCTCGCGGATCACCCGCCAGAAGACGTCGCGCCAGCCGATCAGGGGAATGTGGCCCGGTCGTCGGGCGTCGCGGCCTCGCCCAGGCTGGGCGGTCTCGAAGGCCTGGGCGCTCATCTGGCGATCGTCGGAAGCGCCCGGGATGACCTTGTCGCCATGGCCGGCCGTGGTCACCGGCCTGCTGCGGGGCCAGAGGCCCACCGCCGCCACCAGGGCGAGCCAGGGCAGCAGCCCCCAA
>JAUMCZ010000300.1:0-25169 GCA_032122215.1 Caulobacter sp. | reverse complement strand
CGCTGATCGCCTACCGCATGCCGCCCGGCCACATCATCAAGGGCGTGGCCAAGCAGCTGGGCATGTCGTGGAAACGCCAGACGTTCAGTGATCCGGCGGCGGGCAAGGCGGCGCTCGATGCGCAGCTGGACCAGGGCCATGCGGTCGGCCTGCAGACCTGCGTCTACTGGCTGCCCTATTTCCCGGAAGACATGCGCTTCCACTTCAACGCCCACAACCTGGTGGTCTTCGGCAGGGACGGCGACGACTACCTGATCAGCGACCCGATCTTCGAACAGACGGTGCGCTGTGATTCCGCCAGCCTGCAGAAGGCCCGGTTCGCCAAGGGGGCCATGGCCGCCAAGGGGATGATGTACTACCCGGAAGGCACGCCCGGCGAGATCGACTACGCCAAGGCGGTGCCCAAGGCGGTGCGGATGAACCGGCGGATCATGGTCGGGGCGCCGCTGCCGATCATCGGGGTGAAGGGCATCCGGTTCCTGGGCCGGAACATCGCCAGGGTGGCGGCCGGGGCGGACGCGGAAACCAAGCTGCCGCAGTACCTGGGCCACATCGTCCGCATGCAGGAAGAGATCGGCACCGGCGGGGCTGGCTTCCGCTTCCTGTACGCCAGTTTCCTGCAGGAGAGCGGCAGGATCCTCGGCAACGACCGGTTGAAGGAGGCGTCCGTGGCGCTGACCGACGCCGGCGACGACTGGCGGCGGTTCGCGCTGGTGGCCACCAAGATGGCCCGCAAGCGTCAGAAGCTCGACGTGAAGGAGCTGGACGCGATCCTCAACCGCATCGCCGACAAGGAACTGGCGATGTGGCAGGGGCTGAAGGGGATCTGAGGCGACGTCCCTGCGTCCTTCGACACGCCCGCTGGAGCGGGCTACTCAGGATGACGAACGCCTGTGAAACGCTCCAACGCTCGTAATGCCCGCTGGAGCGGGCTACCCAGGATGACGAACGCCTGTGAAACGCCACAAAGCTCGTCATCCTGAGTAGCGGCCGCAGGCCGCGTGTCGAAGGACGCACGATGGCTATCGCCCTCGGAGAAAGCAGACTTCCGCTCGGGCGGTCATCGATCGAACGGCCGTAACTTCGCGAACGGCCACCGGTTGTTCGCCAATCGCCAGGCGGGACGGGGCCGGGACGACGGCCAGGGCGGCCGGCGGCGCTTATCGAAGCGGGCTACCATTATACCGCGCGGCGGGGCGGCAAGGGGCGGAGGGTGAGCTTTGGCTTTGAAAAGTCTCAGGGAATGGTGGTCGGGGCGTAGTTCGAGGCTTTGAAAATGTAGCCTCGCGCGTAGGTCGGGCGTAGGTCGTCTGTCAGCGAATGTGGGTCTGTTTGTGGGCGGCGGGACCTACATTGGCGGGCCGGATTTGCCGCACGGGTGAAAGCGCGCGGATCGAGCCGAGAATGATTATGTCTAGACATATTCATCGACGTTCTGGAGCGATCCGGGGGCGCAAGCGGACGCTCGCAACTTCGCCGTTCGGTGGCTGGCGGACGTTCAGACCACTCGCGGGGAAAGGGTATCCAGGAGCGCCTGGGCCTCCTCGCGCTCGAACTCGGAGATGTAGAACGCGCTTTTGGCGACGGCGAGGCATCGCAGTGCGGCCTGCAGGTTCTTCCGAACCCCTACGCCGCTGAGATAGCACCGGGCCATATCCAGGTGAGCGCTGCCATCGCCCGCTTTCGCGACCCGTTCGAACCAGCGGAACATGAGCCCGGGTTTGCCCTGCTCTCGATAGAGGATCGCGATATTGGCCGCAGCCGCGTGGCTGCCGAGTCGCCAAGCCTTGCGGTACAACGTCATGGCCCGCGCCTTGTCCTGGGTCACCCCTTCGCCGACGTCATACATGGAGCCGAGCGCCTGGAGACACTCAGGATCGCCAAGCACCGCGCCCTGCTCGTAGTGCCGTCTCGCCGATTCAAGGTCGCCACGCTCGACCGCCGCCCAGGCCAGCCGAAGGAGGGCGTCGGTATTCACCACTGCCATGGTCGCCACGTTAGCGACCTCACCCCAATGTCCGCAACGGGTCGGAAGTCGCCGTTGGCATCGCGTCGGAAAGTGGGCCTTCGCGGGTGATGCCCGAAAGCGGACGGTGTGAATGTCGGCGAAGGATGGTTTGCAGACCTAGGAAAGCGCTTTGTCGAGTGTCTCCCAAACCTCTTGCGCCTTGGCCCGCGTCCGGTTCGAAAGGGGATATTCAAGTGCTTTCACCACGTGGAACCGCCAAGCCATGAATAGCTCGGTCCCGTTGAAGATGCCCTGGTGAGCTTCCAGAAGCGCTTGCCTCATGTCAGCGTGACCCTCGCGCTGAAGGTCAGCGGCTAGGTCGGCTATTTGCTCGTAAGGTGTCATCACCCGAAGGATAGCCGGGCGATGAAGGTCCGCAATGGGTCGAAAGCAGTCCTCGCGATCGGCCGGAAGCGGATTGTCGTCTATCGGACGTAGACCGGACCCAGTGACCTTCAGCTAAGGGTGGGAGCGGAATCTGAAAAAGCGCTTGGCAGTGCTAGCGTGCGGTATGCATCTCTATACGATCCTGCTCGAATATGCTGGCGGCACCTACGTGGCGCAGACGGGGGCAACAGACGAACAGGCCGCAGTTCGCGCTTGGCACGACAAGCTGCGTGCAAGTCGTATTGCCGATGCCGTTTCGGAGGAGGTCGCCGCAGCATTTGACGAAGCGGCCGGAGGGCCCGTCCCGTTGAACGGATTTACGGGCGTGTGGTGCGTAACTGCCATCGCGAGCCAGGGGCTTGCACTGGTCAACATCGTGAGGACCGCCAAGTAGCCCAATGTCCGAAATGGCTAGGAAATGGACATATGCTTAAGCCAGCCTGAGGCCGTGCGTAGGCCGTGCAGCCTCGTAGTCAAAAACGCTTAGGTCAAACCCCAACCCAAGACGCCCCAAGAGCTCGACGCTTTCCACATCCAACCCTCCGGACTCCTGCCAAGGTGAGCCTTTGATCGGGGCGCAAAGTCTTAGCCAAGCCGACCCTGGTGCAACTTACTCACGGAGTTCGCGCAGTCGCTGTTCTCCACCCAAGGCCGCCACCAGCCCGGCGATCGCATCTGGCCAAGTGTCGTCGTTGAAGAACGGGAAGCGCCACGTAATCCTATTGTCCTTCGAAGGGCTGCGGCCGACCAAGTCGCCAACTCTCACCGTTTCGACATCCTTGTAACCCGCTGCCTGCGCGATGGTGCCCGGCTCGACCGCGAACTTGTAGAAGATAATGGCGATGTGTCGGTCGTGGTGATCGGTCATCCAATCAGCGTGACCGCTCTGGCGGCTGGCTACAAGCGGACGTTCCCTATGTCGCACAAGAGTCGGAAGCCGACCTCACGCCAGCTGCTCCCGGAGTCGATACTCGAACCCGGTCGCCGGCCATCGGGGCCGCTCAGGCCCGCACCGTAAACGCCGCATACCGCCCGGCGCCGTCTGTCGACACATGCAGCATCGTCTCACCCGGCTTCGCCTGCGCCAGGAAGGCCGACGGGGCGGCGGCGGTGCGGCTGTCGTAGTAGGGGCGGCCCGTGCGGTAGTCGAAGGTGCGGGGCAGGTTGAAGGTGTCGCCGGCGAGGGCTTCGCCGAGGCCCAGCACGGTGGTGGCCGGGTCGAAGGTGGCGACCCAGGCCATGAGGTCTTCACGGCTGGGGAAGAAGCGGCAGGCGGGGAGCGCGCCGGACTCGCCCCCGGCGGTCAGCCAGAGCCAATGGGCCGCCTCGCCAATCGGGGCGTCCGGGGCCTGGGCCAGGCGTTGGCGGTGAATAGCGACGGGTTCCAGCACGATGTCTGCCGAGCCGATCAGGGCGGACGTCACCGCGCCCATCTTCAGGTCGAGCAGGGCCAGCTGCAGCGCCGTCTCGAAGCCGAAAGCCCGGCTGCCGAGGCAGGTCGAGCGGCCGGACAGGCCGAAGGACTTGGCGACGTAGAAGCAGGCGGCGTTGCTGACGGTGTTGATGAAGCTGAGCGGTTTGGGCGGGAAGCCGTCGCGGAACAGGTGTTCCATGACCTCGACGGTGACCTCGAAGTCGCCGCTGCCGGTGATGAAGTAGACGGCGGTGTCGGCCGGCGGCGTCTTGCCTTCCAGGCAGCGGCCGGCGCCGATCAGGGCGAGCGAGATGAAGCGGCCGATGCGGCGGACCGGCGCGCCGAGCGTCGCCTTGACGATCGGCTTGAGGTCGGTGAGCTCAGCCCCTTCCTCGCAGAGGTAATTCCCGATTCCGGCGATGCGGGCCTCAGTCATTGGCCACCACCAGGCTGGTGTTGTTGCCGCCGAAGCCGAAGTAGTTGAGCAGAAAGGCGCCGCGGCCGACGGGCGCCCAGGTCTGGTTGAGCATCAGGCCCAGCTCGCCGGGCTCGGCGCTGATGCCCGGCATCGGCGGCAGGTGGCCGCGCTCAAGGGCGCCGCAGACCAGCAGCAGCTCGCTGAGGCCGCAGGCCCCGAAGGTGTGGCCGATGAAGGGCTTCATGGCCAGCATCGGCGGAACGGCGCTGAACACCCGGTGCATGCCGGCGGCTTCCGCCTCGTCGTTGAGCAGGCTGGCGGTGCCGTGCGCCTTGACCGCCAGGATGTCGGCCGCCTTCAGCCCGGCCGCATCGAGGGCCTGCTGCATGACGGCGGCGACGGTCGAGCCGTCCGGATTGGCGGCCGAGACGCCGTGGGTGTCGCAGAGGTTGGCCCCGGCCCTGAAGCGGAAGCCGGACGGGCCGGGTGTGGCCCCGACGACGAGGGCCGAGACGCCCTCGCCCAGCACCAGGCCGGCGCGCCGGGCATCGAAGGGGCGCATGCCGTTCGGGGCGAGCAACGCAAGTGACTGGAAGCCCAGCGCGGTGATGACGTTGAAGATCTCCAGGCCGATGATCAGGGCGTGGTCGACCAGCCCCTCGCGGATCATGGCGTCGGCGTAGATCAGGGCGTTGGCGCTGGAAGTGCAGGCGGTGTTGATCGTGTAGTCGGGCCCGCGCAGGCCGAACCGCCGGGTGATCGCTTCGGCCAGGCCGCCCATGGCCGCGTTGCTCATCAGCGGGTGGGCCTCGACTCCGGCCTTCAGCTCCCGGGCATAGCGCGCCTCGGCGACGGAGACATCGAGGCTGGAGGTGCCCAGCAGCAGGGCGCAGCGCGCCCGCTGGGCCGGGGTCAGGTCGCTGGCGGCGAAGGCGGCCTCGACGACCGGTTCCAGCGCGCGCCACAGGCGGGTCTCGATGTCGTCCAGCGGCAGGCCGGCCAACAGCATGCTGGGCACATGTTCGACAGCGTCGCCGAGCGGTACGGCGGTGATCCCCGGCGGCGGCGGGCCGGCGGGCAGGGCGTCCAGATTGTCGGAAAGGGTGGCGCCCAGTGCGGTGTGCAGCCCGGCCCCGTGGAACCAGGCGCGCCTCATGCCTTCCTGCTTCGCTCGGCCTCGATGAAGTCGGCCAGGGCGTTGATGGAGGCCAGGGCCTTGCGGGCGTCGGGACCGCCCTCGATACGGACGCCGTAGTTCTCCTTCACCGCCATGCTGATCTGCAGGGCGTCGAGGCTGTCGAGGTCGAGGTCGCCGCCGATCAGGCGCTCGTCGTCGCCGATCTCGCTGGGGTCCATCTCTTCCTTGTCGCACTCGCGCACGATCATCGCCTTGAGGTCGGCCAGCATTTGCGCGCGGTCGGACATATCCAATCCCTACTTCTGATACCGGTGCACGAGCCAGGCCGCGCCCAGGGTCGCGACACCGAAGGCCGTGAGCTTGGCAAGCTCGGGCCAGATGTCCGCCACACCGCCCCCGCGTAGCAACAACCCAAGGAAGCCGTCCAGCCCCCAGGCCATCGGCGACAGGTCGGCGATCGCCTGCATGCCCTCAGGCATGACGAACTTGGGGATCATGATGCCGCCGAGGGCCGCGAGGACGATGGCGCCGAGGCCCGACGCCATGGTCGCCTGCTCGCTGGTGCGGGCGGTGACCGCGATCAGCAGGGCGAGGCCCAGGGCGGCGAGACTGACCGCCGCTGACAGCAGGACGAGGGCGAACGGGCTGCCGTTCAGCTGCAGGGCCTGGCCGCCGAGCAGGGGGACAAGGAAGACGCCGGCGGCGAGCATCAGCACCACCTGGATCTGGTTGACCAGGAAGTAGGGGATCAGCTTGCCCAGAAACTGGGTCACCGGTCCGACGTCGATGGTCGCCAGCCGCCGTTGCACCCCCAGCTGTCGCTCGCGGATGAAGGTGTTGGAGAAGGGGATGGAGACGAAGAAGATGGCGAAGACCAGCCAGGCCGGCACGCTCTGTTGCACGGCCGACGGCGCGGCGCTCGGGGCGGCCGGGGCGTAGGCGTAGAAGAGATCGATCTTCGGCGGCTCGACCGTGGGCGGGTCGAGGGGAAAGCCGAACGGGTCCTCGGTCGGCAAAAAGCTGATCAGCTGCTCTGTGCGCTGCAGGCCGGTGGCCTCGCCGAGCGCGGCGACCATCAGCTTTTCAGTGCGCTTGTCGGTATCGGGGGCGACGGTGAGGGCCAGCAGGGTCGGCGCCTTGGGATCGGGCTGGCCCTCCAGGCTCTTGCCGTAGCCCTTGCGGATCTCGACGGCGAAGGCGTAGCCGCCGGCCTTCAGGGCCTGTCTGATGTCTTTTGGCGCGGTTTGGCGCTTAATGCCGAAAGCCTCGTTTTTCGCCAGGCTCTCCTGCAGCAATCTCGACTTGGCCGTGCCGTCGTGGTCGATCAGCAGGATGTCGGCGAGGTGGCCGCCGCGCGAGGCGAACAGGTCCTGCAGGGCCAGCGACATGATCAGGATGAAGACCAGGGGCAGGATGAACAGCAGGGCCAGGCCATGCAGGTCGCGGCGCAGCAGCCGCAGTTCCTTGAGGATGGTGGCGAGAAGCGGGTTCATGCCGCCGACTCCGCCGCCGCCTGGTCGAGCAGGCCCAGATACAGGGTCTCCAGCCGGCTGACGCCGTACTCGGCGCGGGCGACGCCGAGGCCGGCCGCCTGCAGCTGTTCCAGCACAGCCGGCAGATCGGCCTGGCTGGCGAGGTCGAGGTCGACCTTTCCGTCTGTCGACCAGTCGGGCGACAGGGCCTGCAAGGCCGCCTTCGCCTTCGCCGTGGCGGGCGCGGCCAGGGTGACGGTCAGGCGGCGGGCGGCGGCCTCGGTCAGCAGGTCGGCGGTGCGGCCCTGCAGCACCAGCCGGCCGTGGTCGATGACGGCGACGGCGTCGCAGAGCTGCTCGACCTCCTCCATGTAGTGGGAGGTGTAGACGATGGTGACGCCCTGGGCCTTGAGGGCCTTGATGGCGTCGAGGATGGTCTGGCGGGAGCGGGCGTCGATGCCGACGGTCGGCTCGTCGAGGTAGAGGATGCGCGGGGCGTTGATCAGGGCGATGGCCAGGTTCAGCCGCCGCTTGAGGCCGCCGCTGTAGGTCTCGGCCGGCTTGTCCAGCCAGTCCTCGAGCTGGGTGGCGGCGACGGCGGCGGCGCGGCGGGCCGGCCAGTCGGCCTTGGGAATGCGGTAGAGGCCGGCGAAGAAGGCCAGGTTATCGGCCCCGCTGAGCGCCGGGTAGAAGGCGAAGTCCTGCGGCGCCAGGGCCCCGGCGCGGCGCAGGGCGCGCGGGTCTTTCGCCGCTGATATGCCCTCGACGAGGATCTCGCCCGATTGCGGGGCGATCATGCCGGTCATCAGCGAGATCAGGGTGCTCTTGCCGGCCCCGTTGGGACCCAGCAGGCCAAAACAGCTGCCGCGCTCGATGCTGAGGTCGATGCCGGTCAGGGCGTCACGGGCGCTGCGCGGATAGCGATGCGACAGGCCCCGGACCAGGATGGCCGGATCGTCTTTCATCGGACTGTTGGCTTCACCAGGCACGCATCTTCCCCCACCCCGGGCTTAGCGCAGGGGTGGCGGCGCGTCACCGCAAAATCCGGCCTGCCCCGTATCGAAGGCGCACGAAAAAGCCCCCGGACGACGGTCCGGGGGCCCTTTGAACAGTTGCCCGGCGCCGTGCTAGCGGATGCCGGCGACTTCCAGGTCGCGGTCGCGGGCGGCCTTCTGCTGCATCTTCAGGTCGCCGTACTTGCCGAATTCATCACGCGCGATGGTGCGGCAGTGGACTTCGTCCGGACCATCGGCGAGGCGCAGCGTGCGCTGGCCGGCGTAGGCGGAGGCGAGACCGAAGTCGGTGGTGACACCGGCGCCGCCGTGGGCCTGGATGGCGTCGTCGATGATCTTCAGGGCGATGCGGGGCGCCGCCACCTTGATCATGGCGATCTCGATACGGGCCGACTTGTTGCCGGCCTTGTCCATCATGTCGGCCGCCTTCAGGCAGAGCAGGCGACACATCTCGATGTCGATGCGGGCCTCGGCGACCCGCTGTTCCCAGACGCTCTGGTCCGACAGGTACTTGCCGAACGCCTTGCGGCTCATCAGGCGCTTGCACATCTTTTCCAGCGCCACTTCCGCCGTGCCGATGGTGCGCATGCAGTGGTGGATGCGGCCGGGACCGAGGCGGCCCTGCGCGATCTCGAAGCCGCGGCCCTCGCCGAGCAGCAGGGCGTCCTCGACCGGCACGCGAACGTCCTTGAGCAGGACCTCGGCGTGGCCGTGCGGGGCGTCGTCATAGCCGAACACCGGCAGCATGCGGACGATCTCGATGCCCGGCGCGTCGAGCGGCACCAGGATCTGCGACTGCTGGGCGTGGCGGCTGGGGTTGTCGGGGTCGGTCTTGCCCATGACGATGGCGACCTTGCAGCGCGGGTCACCAACGCCCGAGGACCACCACTTGCGGCCGTTGATGACGTAGTGGTCGCCGTCGCGCTCGATGCGGGTCTCGATGTTGGTGGCGTCGGAGGAGGCGACGTCCGGCTCGGTCATCAGGAAGGCCGAGCGGATCTCGCCGTTCATCAGCGGGCGCAGCCAGCGCTCCTTCTGCTCCAGCGTGCCGTAGCGCATCAGCACTTCCATGTTGCCGGTGTCCGGCGCCGAGCAGTTGAAGACCTCGGAGGCGAAGCCGATCTTGCCCATCTGTTCGGCGATCAGGCTGTATTCCAGGTTGGTCAGCTGGATGCCTTCGAAGTGGAAGGTGTCGTCGACGTGGATCTGACCGCTGTGCGGCGGCATGAAGAAGTTCCACAGGCCGGCGGCCCTGGCCTTGATCTTCAGCTCCTCGACGACCTGGACCACCTTCCAGCGCGCATCGCCGATGACGTTCATTTCCTCCTCGTAGCGCGGGATGGCCGGGCGGATGTGCTCTTCCATGAAGGCGACGACGCGGTCGAGGAACTGGCGCTGCTTGGGGGAGATATCGAAATCCATGAGGTCGGCCCTTCCGAACGATTGTTTCAAACACTTGTTTGAATGCACAATGCGCCTGACCTGACCAAAGGGCAAGTGAAGGATTCTGGAGGGGTTGGCGGGCGGCGGGAACTCCCCCACCATGGGGTCATGAATCTCAAAGGCAAACTGCTGAAGGGCCGCTACGTGCGGCTGGAACCGATCACGCCTGAGCACAAGGAAGAGCTGCGCGGCGCCGTCGACTGTGATCCCGAGGCCTGGGAGATCATGTCGGTCAACGGCTGCGGCGAGGGCTTCGACGACTGGTGGGGCGCGCTGAAGGGCGAGACCGAGCGCGGCGAGCGCATCGGCTATGCCATCCGGCAGCTCAGCGACAAGCGGGTGGTCGGGACGAGCTCCTTTCTGACTATCCGCAAGCTGCACAAGGGCGTCGAGATCGGCTCGACCTTCCTGCACCCCGACGTGCGGTCGGGGCCGGTGAACCCCGAGAGCAAGCGGCTGCTGCTGGGCCAGGCGTTCGACGCCGGGGCCATTCGCGTCGAGTTCATGATCGACGAGCGTAACGCCCGCAGCCAGGCGGCGGTGGAAAAGCTGGGCGCCACCCGCGAGGGGACGCTGCGCAACCACAAGATCACCTGGACCGGCCACGTCCGCGACACCGTGGTGCTGTCGATCACCGACGATGACTGGCCGGCGGTGCGCGACCGCCTGGACTTCAGGCTGAAATCGACCTTCCCCGCCTAGCGGACCCGGTCGTAGGTCCACTCCATCCGCTCGAGCTTGCCGTTCATCGTCCCCTCGATGGCGGCGCAGAGTTGCTGGCCGCAGCGGCGATAGATGATGCGCTGCGGGAAGTCGTGAGCGGCGTTCTCGAAGACCACCTCGTCGGCGGTGCGGCTTTTGGCGACGAAGGTGGTCGGGGGCTGGCGGCCGACGATGGCGGTGAAGGCGATCTGGCCGACCTTCTCGTCGATACGCATGAACTCGACCCGGCCCTTGCCGCCTTCGATGGTGCGGCTGATCCCCGGCATGACCCCGCCCTCGGCCGCAAGCCAGGTCTCGGTGACGACGGCGCCGTCGCCTTGCGTGGCGCGCCACTGGCCGGTGATCCAGGCGACGTCGGACAGGCTGTCGGCCGCGATTGCGGGCGCGGCGATGGTCAGGGCGGCGGCGAGGGCGAGCAGGGTCTTCATCGGTGTCTCCGGTGTCTGGCCCCAGCACAGCATGGGCGAGCGGCGCACGCTTGTATCGAAACGACAGCTCAGGCCCGGGTCAGGCTGGCGGCGAGGCCGGCCTGCTGCGCGAGGAACTGGCTGGGGGTGCAGCCGACGAAGCGGCGGAAGTCGCGGGCCAGCTGCGGGTGGTCGAAGTATCCGGCGGCCTGGGCGGCGTCTGTCCAGCTGGTGACGCCGGGTTCGCTCAGGGCGTCGAACACACCGCGGAACCGGAAGATGGCGGCCAGCCGGCGCGGCGGCACGCCGACGATGCGGGCAAAGCGGCGTTGCAGGTCGCGGCTGGCTTCGACGCTCTGGCCCGATTGCAGACGGGCGACGGCGGCCTCGACGGCCAGGTCGCGCGGGGCCGGATTGGCGGCGATGCGGGCGGCGACGTGGTCCTGGACGGCGGTGAGGCGGGCGGCTTCGCTGAGGCCCGCGAGGTCGAGATCGATGCCCAGCGGCGTGCGGCGGTCGGTGTAGCGGCTGGCCGGCTCGCCGAGATAGCCATAGGCGCCGGCCGGGTGAAACCGCACCCCGATCACCCCGGCCGGCCCGTCGGCGCGCAGGTGCAGGGGCCGGGTCAGTTGGCCGGCGAAGACCACCGGCGCCTGGCGGAAGGTCGAGCCATCGTCGGCGCGCTCGAGGTAGGGGGTTCCGAAGTGGACGATCAGTTCGCTGCAGCCGTCCGGGGCGATGCGCTGGTCCTCGGTCTCGGCCCCGCCTTCGAACAGCCAGACACAGCGGACGTGGGCGGCGAGATCGGTTCGAGGGGCGTGCTCTTCGTAGCGGGGGATCATTTGGCGCGGCGGGCCCGGAAGAAGCCGCGCAGCAGCTCGGCGCTCTCTTCCGCCAGCACCCCGCCAGTCACGGCCGGGCGCCAGTGACAGGTCGCGCCTTCGAAGAAGCGGGGGCCGTTGACCACCGCGCCGCCCTTTGGGTCTTCGGCGCCGAAGACGACGCGGCCGAGGCGGGCGTGGCTGATGGCGCCGGCGCACATGGCGCAGGGCTCCAGGGTGACGATGAGGGTCAGGTCGGTCAGGCGGTAGTTGCCGATCTTGGCGGCGGCGCTGCGGATGGCGGCGATCTCGGCGTGGGCGGTGGGGTCGTGGGCGCCGATGGGATGGTTGGCGCCGACACTGACGATATGGCCGGTGACCGGGTCCATGATCACCGCCCCGACAGGGGTCTCGCCGGCGTCGGCGGCGGCGCGGGCCTGGTCGAGGGCCAGTTGCATCAGCGATTCGTCAGAGGGGAGCAAAGGGGCGGCGTTCATGCTATGGGGCGTGTCCGACCGTCGGGAGACGGCCCAAGTCCTGTTTATGGAGCGGCAATCATGGCTGCGGAAGACTACGAAGACGAGCCCATGCCCTATGACGCCAGCGACAAGGTCGCGGAGGGCGCCGAGAGCGAGGGCCATGACCGGGTGGCCAAGGTGCTGGCCCGGGCCGGCGTCGGCTCGCGGCGCGAGGTCGAGCGGCTGATCGAGGCCGGGCGGGTGGCGATCAACGGCCTGCTGCTGACCACCCCGGCCATCAAGGTCGAACCTGATGACATTCTGACGGTCGATGGCGAGGTCATCGCCGGGGCCGAGGCCACGCGGGTGTTTCGTTATCACAAGCCGGTCGGGCTGGTGACCACCCACGCTGACCCCAAGGGCCGGCCGACGGTGTTCAGCGCCCTGCCCGAGGGCCTGCCCAGGCTGATCTCGGTCGGGCGTCTCGACCTGGCGTCCGAAGGCCTGCTGCTGCTGACCAACGACGGCGGTCTGACCCGGGCGCTGGAGCTGCCTTCGACGGGCTGGAAGCGGATCTATCGGGCCCGGGCGTTCGGCGAGGCCAGCCAGGCCAAACTCGACAAGCTGAAGGACGGCATCACGGTCGAGGGCGTTCGCTACGGCGCCATCGAGGCCAAGCTGGACAAGGTGACGGGCTCCAACTGCTGGATCACCGTCACCCTGGCCGAGGGCAAGAACCGCGAAGTGCGCCGGGTGCTGGAAGCCATCGGGCTGAAGGTCAACCGGCTGATCCGCCTGGCCTACGGGCCCTTCTCGCTGGGCACGCTGGCGCCGGGCTTCGTCGAAGAGGTCGGGCCCCGCGTGATCCGCGAGATGCTGGGCGAGTACATCGATCCGGCCAACATGCCGGCCGGCAACGGGGTGCAGTACAAGGCCCCGCCGCAGGCCCAGTCGCGGCGCGACCCGACGCTGAGCTCGACCTCCAAGGTGCTGGCCGAGCAGAAGCCGGAAAAGCCGGTCTACAAGGAAGGCTGGGCCAAGCCGAAGAAGAAGGCGGTCACCCACGTGATGCCCAAGCGGCCCAAGGCCAAGATCGTCGCCGACTTCGGTCCCGGCAAGCGCGAGGTCAAGCCGGTCACCTTCCGGGGCAATGCGCCCAAGACCGACGCCGACCGCGTCTCGAAAAGCCACAAGACCCCCGCCGCCGCGCCGGGCCGGCCGCCGCCCAAGGACCTGCGCCCGCAACACTTCAAGGACCGCGAGACTGCGGCAGCCGCCGAGGACGCCAAGGCCCTGGCCCTGCGCAAGGCGCTGGCCGGGCTGGACGATGGTCCCGGCAAGGGCGGCGGTCGGGCAGGCAAGCCGGGTGGCAAGCCGTTCGGCAAACCGCCGGGCAAGTTCGCCGGCAAGCCCGGTGAGAAACCGGCCGGAAAGTTCGCCGGCAAGGCCCCTGAAGCGGCGGGCGACAAGCCGGCCCGGACCTTCGCCGGCAAGCCGGAGAAGGCGCCCAAGCCGCTTGGCCGTCACCTCGAGGGCAAGGCCAAGGGCCACTGGTTCACGGCGCCCGGCGAGGCGCCGAGCACGCGCCCTGCCCCGGCCGGCAAGGCCAAGCCCGGGGCTAAGCCCGCTCGATCCGGACCCCCGGCCGGGCCGAAGCGGCCAGGCCCTGGCGGGCCGAGTCGGTCTTCAGGACCGCCGCGAACGAGCGGCGCTCGTCCGCCAGGCCCTCCGTCAAAGGGCGGTCCAAAGCCGCGCGGGTAAGGCGTTTGGCGTAGGCGATGCCTTCGGCGCCGCGGGTCTCGAACTCGGCGGCGATCTCGAGGGCGCGGGCCAGCGGGTCGGCGGCCAGTTCGTGGATCATGCCGAGGCGATGGGCCTCTTCGCCGGTCACCGTCAGGCCGCGCAGGATCATCTCCAGCGCCCTGGCTTCGCCGATGACGCGCGGCAGCCGCTGGGTGCCGCCGCCGCCCGGGAAGATGCCGATCCGGGTTTCGGGCAGGCCGATGGCCTCCACCGTCGGTGAGGCGATGCGCAGATCGCAGGCCAGGCTGAGCTCGAAGCCACCGCCCATGCAGAGCCCGTTGATCGCCGCGATCACCGGCTTGGGCGCGGCGGCGATCAGATCGACCAGTTCAAGATAGCCGGGCTCGGGTTCGGTCGGGGCCGCGCGTGGGGCGGCGGCGCCGGCCAAGGCGTTGCTGGCCGCCGACAGCTCGCCGACGTCGTAGTGGCGGATGAACACCCCCTCCAGCCCGCCGGTGATGACGATGCAGCGGACAGCCGGATCGTCGGCGGCGGCCTTGACGGCCCTGTAGGTCTCGACGGCCCCGGCGTGGGTCATGGTTCCGCGCGGCGGGTTGGCGAAGGTGACGACCAGGGCGGCGCCATGGCGGGCGGTGGTGACGAAGGACATGGCGGCTTCCTCAGGGATTGGGCGCGTCCGGCGCGTCGCGCAGCTGGCGCATCAGGCGGCTGGCGCGGCGATAGCAGGTGAAGGCGCTGCCGAGGGCGATGACGGCGAGTCCCGCCAGGATCACTTGACCGGTGCCGCCCCACAGGGGTTCGAAGGCGGCGAGCAGGCAGGTCAGAGTGAGCACGAACATGCGGTGCGGCTTGGCCATCGGTCCTGAGAAGTCGGCCGCGAAGCCCAGGCCCCGGCCAAGTTCGCGGACATAGGCGGTCAGCACGGCCAGTACGGCGGCCAGCCAGCCCAGCCATTCGCCGGCCGGCAGGCTGGCCGCGGCGGCATAGCCGGCGGCGACGATGAACAGCACGTCGGCGATGCGGTCGGGCAGCTCGTTCCAGACCGGGCCGGTGGGCGAGCCCATACCGTGCTCCACCGCCACCATGCCGTCGATCATGTTGCACAGCAGACGAAGCTGGATGCAGACGGCCGCCAGGACGAGGGCGATGCCCCGGCCGACACCGTCCCCCGTGCCGGCGGCCAGCATCAGGGCGGCGCCCAGGGCGGCGAAGACGACGCTGATCGCCGAGATGTGGTTGGGCCGCACCCGCGCCTTCCCGAGCGCCCTTGCCAGGCCGACGGCCCAGCCTTTCGAGCGGGTTTTCAATGGGCGGCGGTTGTCGAGATCGGTCATGCGGCGTTCCGGCTGCGGACCAGCGCCGCATTGTAGACAATGGCGTAGAGGGTCGAGAGGCTCCACGGAAAGGCGATGGTGGTCACAAGTTCCGGGGTGCGGATCAGGCTGTGGACGGCGACCAGGGTCGCGAGGACGCCGAGCGCCGTGGCCAGGGGTGGGGCCGCGAAGGCCAGCGGGCCGGTGAAGCGGCCGCCGAACCCCTCCAGCACCCGCTTGATGACGCCGGTCAGCAGGGCGCTGATCACGCCCTGGGCGATGGCGGGCGGCCAGGCGGCGAGGCCGTGGTGGCGGTTGGCGAACAGGGCCCAGCCGCCCATCAGCAGGAAGCCGAAGGCCATGTGGACCAGGCTCGACTTCATCAGGCGCTGGATCATGGCCCCTCCCCGCTTATCGAAGCGCCCCACCCTTGTAGCACGATGGGTGGGCGGCAAGGGCCCTCGTTGCTCGCCGGTCCCTGCCCTGCAAGGGGCGAGGGTGGTGAAGGCGGGGCGAGGGCGGGGGGTGGCGGTGGGGACCCGGTGGGGCGGCGGCGGCGAGGACGTGCGGCAAGGTGGGCCCTGGAGGGGGGCAGATCCCGCGGCATTGCGGCGCCCGGTCCGGGGTCTGTCGCCCGGCCGGATTTCGACGCGCCGCCGCTTTTTTGAATTCCGGGTATGTCAGCCGTTGGTGGCCGGGACGGTCGCCGTCGCCGGGCTGCGCCGCCGGGCCACGACCCTGGCGAACTCAGCGAGGTAGCGCGGGTTCTCGGTGCCCATCAGCCGGTCCCACCAGGTGAAGTAGAGACCGTAGTTGGAGCCGGCCTGGGCGTGGTGCAGGTCGTGATGGGTGACGGTGGTCATCCAGTCGAACAGCGGGCGGCCGTCGCGGCGGGCGGGGAAGAGTTCGTAGCCGCAGTGGCCGATCACGTTGCGGGCGATCTGGTGGATCATGAACAGGCCAAAGGCCGGCCAGCTGACCGGGACCAGCAGCAAGAACAGCGGGGAGAAGGCGGCCATCAGCGCGGCCTCGCCGAGATCGAAACTGTAGGCCGTGAAGGGGGTGGGGTTGTTCGAGCGGTGATGCCGGCGGTGGAAGGCGCGGAACAGGCGCGGCCGGTGGATCAGGCGGTGGACCCAGTAGAAGTAGGCGTCGTGCGCCAGGATGGTGAGGATCAGGGAGACGACGGTCCAGGCCAGGCCAGGGTCGAGGCGAAACTCCCGGCCCCAGAGCAGGCCGGCCTTGCCGAGGCCGACGGTGATCACGGTGACGGTGGAGAAGACGGCGACCGAGCGGACGGAGCAGAGCAGCTCGACGAGGTGTTGCAGGGCCGGCGGGCGATCGGGGCGGATCTTCCAGCGCTTCAGGACCGGGGCGAGGAGGACGCAGATGACGAGCCAGACCAGCGGCGCGGCGATGATGTAGCGGATCAGGTCAACCTGCAGGCCGACCAGCCAGGCGTGGCCGAGCTCGAGCAGGGTTTCGGGGAGGGTCATGGGATGGGTCTCGCGGTGACGTTGGCGAGATCGTGGGGCGGAGGGGGTTGGGGCGCTTCCTTGAGGGGTGGAGCGGTCGCCGGTTTTGGAAACGGCGAGGGTTTTTCAGGATCGGCGAGGTGGCCGGTGGCGGTCCTTCTCCCGCTTGCCGGGAGAAGGTGGCAGCCCGCAGGGCTGACGGATGAGGGCTGCGCCGGCCTTTCAAGGCTGGCGCATTGTGGCCCGGTCTGTCCGCCAATCACCCTCCGCTCGCTCTGCCCTCATTCGACCCCTTCGGGGCCACCTTCTCCCGGCAAGCGGGAGAAGGAACGCGCTAGGAGTTTTTCGCCAGCGCCTGGACCCGCCATTCGCTCGGCGTCTGGCCGGTCGCTTCCTTGAAGGCGCGGTTGAAGGGGCCGAGGCTGGCGTAGCCGAGGTCGAAGGCGAGGGCGGAGATGGAGGCGCGGGCATTGGCCGGGTCGGCGAGGGCGACCCTGGCGGCGGCGATGCGGCTGGAGCCCACGAAGTCGGCGAAGTTGCGGTGACCGAGGCCCCCGTTGATCAGGCGGCGCAGGCGGTGTTCGGGCACGCCGACGTCGGCGGCCAGCTGGCCGATGGTCAGGCCTTCGCGGCGCCAGGCGCCGTCGTCCATCAGGGCCTGCAGCCGGGCCAGGGCCGGGCGATCCTGGGGGTCGATGGCGTCAGGATCGACGGCGGTCGCGGGCCGGGTGGCGACGAAGAGCTCGGGCCGGGCCTGCAGGAAGGCGGCGGCGGTGAGCAGGCTGACCAGAGCCAGGCTGGCCGCCTGGAGGGGCGAGAGCCAGTGATTGTCGCCCCCGAGCGCCCAGGCGATCTCGAAGACCGAGTCGATCAGGGCGTAGACCCCGATGATCAGGATGACCGGGGTGCGCAGGGCGCGGCGGGCCTCGACCAGGTCGCCCTCGCGGCGGCGCCAGATGATGCTGACGATATGGAGGACGAGGGCCATTTCCAGGATGTTGTGCACCACCCAGACGCCCCGGTTGACCGGTTCGGGCACCAGGACGCCGGCAATGCCGACGAGGGTCATCACCGCCGCCGGGATCCAGCGCTCCAGGGTGAAGCGGCTGTCCTCGAACAGGGTGATGGCGAACATCCAGAAATAGGCGGTGCCGCCCAGGGACAGCAGCCAGATCGGCACGATGATCGGCATGACGGCCCGCGTCTCCGGCCCGCCCGAATGCAGGGTGAAGGCGGCGGCGGCGAGCGCGAACAGGGCTCCGGTCCAGCGCGCCGGGATCAGCGGCCGGCCGCGGATGAGGGCCAGGGCCGTGCACAGCATGGCCCCGACCGCTATGCCGCGCAGCAGGACTTCCAGGGTCTGCAGGGTGTTCATGGCCTCTCCCGGCGGGGAGTATAGCGGGGCGCGGCGGTGTTGGGGACCGGTTGGGGGAGAAGGAGGCGTGAGACGGGCGCCTTCGCTCTCCGCCCACGACGTGGGCGGAGGACGGTTCGGAGCGTCAGCGACGGACCAGGAGGCGGGACCGCCGGTTCAAGGTTAGACCCTGTAACCGCCGGTGGGGACCCCCTCGGTCTGGCTCGCTTGCAGCGCTCGCCAGAGCCACTCCCCCACCCAGTGGGGGAGAGCGAAAGCGCGTCTCGCCAGCCTCGCCGCTTGACCCCCGGCGCAACCCCGGCAAGGTGGGCGCACGGAGGCGGTGCGTGCAGATCCTCGAGATGGTGAAGAGCTTCCTGGCAGCGCAGTCGCCGGTCCTGCTGTGGGGGCTGGGCGGTGTTGTCGCGCTGATGACGGTGGCGGCGGTGATCAGCGCGGTGCTGCCGCTGGTCAACCGGACCAAGGACTACACCGAGCTGCGGCAGCGGATCACCAGCTGGTGGGTGATGATCGCCCTGCTGGCCGCCGCGCTGCTGGCCGGGTGGCAAGCGACGACGCTGCTGTTTGCGGCGATCAGTTTCATCGCCCTCCGCGAGTTCCTGTCGATCGCGCGGACGCGGCGGGAGGACCGGCTGATCATCCTGGCGGCCTATCTGGCCATCCCGGTGAGCTACGCCTTCATCGCCCTCGATCTGTACATGATCTTCCTGGTCATCGTGCCGGTCTACGCCTTCCTGCTGACGCCCTTCCTGATGGCGGCGCTGGGGCAGACCAAGGGGTATCTGGCGCGGGTGGCGATGTTCCACTGGGGGCTGATGACCTGTGTCTACAACATCGGCTATGCGCCCTTCCTGATGCGGGTGCCGGACGAGCAGACGCCGGCCGGGGCGGCGGGGCTGGTGCTGATGCTGCTGGTGGCCACCGAGTTCAACGACGTGGCGCAGTACGTCTGGGGCAAGACGCTCGGGAAGCACAAGATCGTGCCGACGGTCAGCCCCAACAAGACCTGGGAAGGGTTCATCGGCGGCTGGATCAGCACGGCGCTGCTGATCTGGTTCGCCGGGCCCTACCTGACGCCGCTGTCGGGTTGGGGGCTGTTCACGGTGGCGGTGAGCCTGCCGCTGGCCGGGTTCGCGGGCGATGTGACGATGAGCGCCATCAAGCGCGACATCGGGGTGAAGGACACCAGCCATCTGATCCCGGGGCACGGCGGCCTGCTGGACCGGATCGACAGCCTGACCTTTACCGCGCCGCTGTATTTCCACCTGCTGGCCTTCTTCGCCGTGGCCAAGTTTTAGATGCTGCGCTGGTTGCGCCTGGCCCTGATCGTCGCCGTCGCCCGGCCGGTGGCGCAGTTCTTTGCCGGGACCGACGTGATCGGCCGCGAGCGGCTGCCGGTGACCGGGCCGGCGATCATCGCCGCCAACCACAACAGCCATGTCGACACCCTGTTGATGCTGACCATCTTCAAGGCGCGGGCGGTGCATCTGGTGCGGCCGGCGGCGGCCAGCGACTACTTCCTAAAGGACCCGGTGATCGGCTGGTTCTCGCGTAACCTGATCGGCATCGTGCCGGTGGCGCGGCGCAAGGCGGGGACCGGAGAGGATGTGCTGGCGCCGGCGAGGCAGGCGCTGGCCGAGGGGGCCATCGTGGTGGTGTTTCCGGAAGGGACGCGGGGCGATGCGTCGGACACCATGGCGCAGCTGAAGAACGGGGTGGCGCGGCTGGCCGAGGCGTTCCCGGAGGCGCCGGTAATCCCGGTGTGGATCCAGGGGGCCGGGCGGGTGCTGCCCAAGGGTCAGTATATCCCGGTGCCGATGACCTGTTGCGTGCTGGTCGGCGAGGCGATCCGCTGGGAAGGACGACGGACGGCGTTCATGGAGGACCTGCGGGACGCGCTGCTGGCGCTGAAGGCGGAGGCGCCGCCGTTGCGGTGGAGCGAGGACGAGGAAGATCCGCCCAAGGACTAAAGCGGGCTGTCCTTCTATCCGCTCATCCCGGCGAATGCCGGGACCCAGCCGCCAGAGCGCGTTGCAAAGGGATCGGGCGCTTCCAAAGTCGTTGCTTGAGCCCTTCCGGACGGACAGAGATCACGCGGCCGGGTCCCGGCATTGGCTTGCGCCGAACTTCGTTTCGCCGGGATGAGCGGATTGGGGGGACTGTGGCCGGCGGATGGCGGGGCTGGCGCGCTTTGCATTTTGGAGGCAAACCGGGGCTCATGCGCATCGTCTCCGGCCAATTCAAGGGCCGCCCCATCGTCACCCCGCCCGGCCAGACCACCCGGCCGACGTCTGATCGCGCCCGGCAGGCGGTGTTCAACATTCTGGAGCATGCGGCCTGGGCGCCGGAGCTCAAGGACGCGCGGGTGCTGGACCTGTTCGCCGGCAGCGGGGCGCTGGGGCTGGAGGCGATCTCGCGGGGGGCGGCCTTCTGTCTGTTCGTCGAGACCGACGATGCGGCCCGTGGGGCGATCCGGGAGAATATCGAGTCGTTCGGGCTGTTCGGGAGCACCCGCATCCATCGGCGGGACGCGACGGACCTGGGCATGCGTCCGGGCAGCGCCGGGCCGCCGTTCGACCTGGCGGTGCTGGATCCGCCCTATCACAAGGGCCTGGCCGAGAAGGCGATGGCCCAGCTGGTCGAATTCGGCTGGCTGAAGCCCGGGGCGGTGGTGATGGTCGAGCGGGGGTCGGACGAGAACGCCTTTGCGCCGGCGGGGTTTGAGGTGCTGGACGCGCGGGACTATGGCGCGGCGCGGGTGCATTTTCTGCGGTTTGCGTAGGGGACGTGTTCGACGCGCGAGCGGCGTACATGTCCCCGGCTTGCACGGGCGGTTGGACCCGGCGCGATCCAGCCGGTTGTGCTGACCGGGGACAGGTAGGCCGCCTGAGGGTGGCCAACCTGTCCCCCGCTTGACCCTCACGGGACGTGAGAGCGCACAGCTGTCTCGTGACGAGGAGCGAGAGGGTTATGAGCAGGCCATACACGGTGGCGGAGGTGGCGCGGCTGTCGGGCGTTTCGGTCCGGACGCTGCATCATTACGACGCCATCGGGCTTCTGAAACCGGCCTGGGTCGGCGCCAACGGCTATCGGCTGTACGGGCGGGAGGAACTGCTGCGGCTGCAGCAGATCCTGTTTCACCGTGAGCTGAAGTTTCCGCTGGAGGCGATCAAGGCGGTGCTGGAGGCGCCGGGGTTCGACCGGCTGGCGGCGCTGAAACGGCAACGCGCGGCGCTGGCCGAGGAGGCGGCGCGGTATCGGAAACTGCTCAAGACCCTGGATGCGACCCTCGCCGATCTGGAAGGAGAGACGAGCGTGACAGAGACGGAATTGTTTGGCGGGTTTTCGCCGGAGACGCAGGCCGGGCATGAGGCCTGGCTGGTCGATCGCTATGGCGAGGACGCGAAGGCGAAGATCGACGGGTCGAAGGCGAAGCGGAAGGCCTGGGGCAAGGGCGACTATGAGGCGCTCAAGGCCGAGGGTGAGGCGATCGAGCAGGCCATGGGGAAGGCCTTGGTCGACGGACTGCCGGTCGACAGCGGGGCGGTGCGGGCGTTGATGGCGCGGCATCATGCCTGGGTGGCGAAGAGCTGGCCGCAGCCGCCGACGGCGGAGGCGTTCGCGGGCCTGGGGGCCATGTACCTGGAGCATCCGGAGTTCACCGCCCGCTATGAGGCGATCGCGCCGGGGCTGGCCGAGTACATGACCGAGGCGATGCGGTCGTTTGCGGAGGCGCAGCTGTAGAAGCCGGCGCTGCCCTCATCCGACCCCTTCGGGGCCACCTTCTCCCGACAAGCGGGAGAAGGGACCGGGAGGGGATCACCAGGCTTTGGCGGTGACCCGGTTGTTCAACTGGGCTCGCAGGTTGGCGAGGCCCTGGCGCGTGATGCGGTAGGGGCCGCCGCCGGTGCTGGCGATCAACTTCTTCTGTTTGAGGCTCTTGAAGACCGACAGGGTGCAGTCGGTCAGCAGCCAGCCCTCGCGGGACCAGCATTCGACGTCCGTGATCCTGTCATCCTCGCGCACGAGGTCGATCCGGCCGCCCTGGGCCAGGGCATGCAGCACGCGTTGCTGCGTCTTGGAGATGTTCACTGGAAAGTCCGATGTCGTGAGGCATGACGAGCCGCGCCCACGTCATCAGACGGGGCGGGCGGTTCAGCGGGCTCGTGCGACGACCGGCGTGGTTATCCGGTCGCCTTAGGCCCAGGCCTCGACGGCAAGGGGTGACATAGGGCGTACCTCAGTTGACGGCTCTGGTTAGCGCGGAGAACGCCGGTTCGCCAGTGGCTTTGATCAGAGCGCCGGCTGGCTGGGCGGCGGGACATAGGCGGCGCGGGCCGCGAGGATCTGCGGCTGCTTCTCGTCGGCCCAGGCGACCAGAGCGGAGAGCGGGCCGCCGAGGCTGAGGCCCAGCGGCGACAGGGCGTAGTCGACCTGCGGCGGGACGGTGGGGTGGACGGTGCGGACGATCAGGCCGTCCTGCTCCAGCCGGCGCAGGGTCTGGGCCAGCATGCGCTGGGAGATATCGCCGATGCGGCGCTTGAGGGCCGAGAAGCGGACCGGCCGGCCGTCGGCCAGGATCAGCAGGATCAGCACGCTCCAACGGTCGCCGATGCGGTCCAGGACATTGCGGATGGGGCAGGTCGCGGGGTCTTCGGATGCGCTCACGGCCTGTCCTTTTCGGGCGGGAGGCGGTCACCGCGCGGTAACCGGGTTACGCCGCCGACCCTTCTTGCGGGGGCCGGCGGCAGGGGCGATCTAGTCGGTATCGAAAATATACCAGGTACGATCTGGTTAGCACGAAGGATACCTCATGACCATCGCCCTGATCGGCGCCACCGGCTTCATCGGCTCGCGCATTCTCAAGGAACTGACCGATCGCGGCCACGCCGTGACCGCCATCGCCCGCGACATCGGCAAGGTCCCCGCCCTGTCCGGTGTGACCGCCCGGGCGGCCGACATCCATGACGGCGAGGGCCTGACGGCGGCGCTGGCCGGCCATGCGGTGGTGATCAGCTCGGTCCACTACCTGGCCACCGATGCCGACGTCCTGCTGTCGGCGGTCAAGGCGGCGGGGCCGGAGCGGTACCTGGTGGTCGGCGGGGCCGGCAGCCTGGAGGTGGCTCCGGGAGCGCTGCTGATCGATCAGCCCGCCTTTCCCGCCGAGTACCGGGCCGAGGCGCAGAAGGGCGCCGAATACCTGGCGCGGCTGCGGGCCGAGCCGACCCTGGACTGGACCTTCCTGTCACCGTCGGCGGATATTTTCCCGGGCGAACGGACGGGTGTGTTCCGGCTGGGCGGGGATGCGCTGCTGTCCGCGCCGGACGGGTCCAGCCGGATCTCGGCCGAGGACTTCGCCATCGCCCTCGTCGACGAGATCGAGACCCCGCAACACCGGCGGGCGCGGTTCACCGTCGGCTATTAGTCAACGCCGGCCGAAGAGCCGTTCGATGTCGGCCAGGCGCAGCTCGACGTAGGTCGGGCGGCCGTGGTTGCATTGGCCGCTGTGGGGGGTGGCTTCCATCTCCCGCAGCAGGGCGTTCATCTCCGCCCCGTTGAGGCGGCGGCCGGCGCGGACCGAGCCGTGGCAGGCCATGGTTGAGCAGACCTCTTCCAGCCGCTCCTTCAGCGCCAGGGCCTGGCCGTTTTCGGCGAGGTCGTCGGCGATGTCGCGGATCAGGCCGGCGGCGTTGGTTTCGCCGAGCAGGGCCGGGGTCTCGCGGACCAGGACGGCGCCGGGGCCGAAGGGTTCGATGACGAGGCCCAGCGCCGCCAGCTCGTCGGCGCGGGCGCAGACGCGTTCGGCCTCCGAGGGGTCGAGGTCGACGACCTCGGGGAGGAGCAGGGTCTGACGGGCGACGCCGCCGGCCTCCATCTCCTTCTTCATCCGCTCGTAGACCAGCCGTTCGTGGGCGGCGTGCTGGTCGACGATGACCATGCCGTCGCGGGTCTGGGCGACGATGTATGTCTCATGCACCTGGGCGCGGGCGGCCCCGAGCGGGAAGTCGACGGGATCGATGACGCCCGGTTGAGGGGCGGCGGGCCGCTCCATGAGGCCCCCAAAAGCGCTTGGGTCGAAGCCGGCCATGGCCTCGGCCATGCCGCCGGGTTCGACGCGGGCCGAGACGTCAGAGAGGCCGGGCAGGTTGCCGGTCTGGGCCGGTTGCCAGCCGCCCTGCTGCCAGGCGGAGAAGCCGGTGGCGGGCGGCCCCGGGCGATAGCCGCCGTAGCCGCCTCCCCCGCCGGGACGGAAACCGGCCAGGGCCGAGTTGGAGGCGGTGGTCGAGGAGCGGTGGCCGGCGCCGGCCAGGGCGTGGCGCAGGGCGCCGATGATCAGGCCGCGCACCAGGGCCGGGTCGCGGAAGCGGACCTCGGCCTTGGCGGGGTGGACGTTGACGTCGACCAGGGTCGGCTCGAGCTCGAGATAGAGGGCGGCGGCCGGGTGGCGGTCGCGGGCCAGGTAGTCGGCATAGGCGGCGCGCAGGGCGCCCTGGAGCAGGCGGTCGCGGACCGGGCGGCCGTTGACGAACAGGTACTGATGGGCGGCGTTGCCGCGGTTGTAGGTCGGCAGGCCGGCGAAACCGCTGAGGCGGACCCCTTCCCGCTCCTGGTCGATCTCCAGGGCGTTCTCCTGGAACTCGCGGCCGAGCACGGCGGCGAGTCGGGCCAGGCGCCCTTCGGGACCGGGCGGTTCGGCGGGCAGGCGCAGGACGCGGCGGCCGTCGAGGTCGAGGCTGAAAGCGGTGGCCTCATGGGCCATGGCCTGGCGCTTCACCTCTTCGGTGATGGCCATCTGCTCGGCCCGCTCGGACTTCATGAACTTCAGGCGGGCGGGGGTGGCGTAGAAGAGGTCGCGGACCTCGACCCGAGCCCCGTGCGGACCGGCGAAGGCCGAGGGGCCGGGCGCGCCCGTGGCGCCGCCCTCGACGAGGATGGCACAGGCGTCGCTGCTGCCTTTGGGGCGGCTGGAGATGGTCAGGCGGGCGACCGAGCCGATCGACGGCAGGGCCTCGCCGCGAAAGCCCATGGTCGAGATGTTGAGCAGGTCCCAGCTGCCGTCGGCCTGGGGGCTGAGCTTGGAGGTGGCGTGGCGCTCGACCGCCAGGGTGAGGTCGTCCGGGCCCATGCCCGAGCCGTCGTCGGCGATGAGGATGCGTGAGAGACCGCCGCCGTCGGCCTCGATGGCGATCTTCAGGGCGCCGGCGTCGAGGGCGTTTTCGACCAGTTCCTTGACCGCGCTGGCCGGGCGTTCGACCACCTCGCCGGCGGCGATGCGGTTGACGGTCTCGGGCGGAAGGCGGCGAATGGGCATAAGAGCAGCAACCTAACCGATTCCGGGCGCCATGACCGCAGCGATCCGCAGACCCATCCTGACCACGGCGCTGGCCGTGATGATGGCCATATGGCCCTTCGCGCCGGTGATCGCCACGGCGCAACCCGCTGTCACTGCGTCAGGCGACGATCCCGAGGGGACGCTGGTCGAGGAACTGGTCATTTCGTCCAACCTCGGCGGGCCGGCCTTCTGGAAGGTGTCGGACGG
>JAUMCZ010000299.1:0-8969 GCA_032122215.1 Caulobacter sp. | reverse complement strand
CCGGCGCCGCCTGCGCCGCCCTGGCGCTCGCCGCCTGCGGCAAGCCTGCCGAGGAGACCGCCGCCGCCATGCCGGACGCCAACCCGGCCGCCACCGTGCCGACGCCGGCCAATGAAGCGGGCGCCCCGGACTTCGTCGCCAAGGCCGCCGCCAGCGACATGTTCGAGATCGAGAGCAGCAAGCTGGCCCTCACCCGGACCAGGAATGCCGACATCAAGGCCTTCGCGCAGATGATGATCGAGATGCACACCCAGACCACCGCCGGCCTGAAAAAGGCCATCGCCGACTCCGGCCAGCCGCTGGTTCCGCCCACCGCCCTGCCGACCGATGTGCAAGGCAAGCTGGACGATCTGGTCAAGGCGTCCGACGCCGACTTCGACAAGGCCTACATGGATGCCCAGGTAGACGGCCACCAGGCGGCCCTGGACCTGATGACCCGCTACGCCGCCGATGGCACGGTCCCGGCCCTGCAGGCCGCCGCCGCCTCCACAGCCCCGGTCGTCCAGGAACACCTGACCAGGGCCAAGGGGATCCGCGAAGGCCTCAAGTAGCGGTAATCGTCACCGTGTCGCCCGGCCGGGCCTGCGCCAGCATATCGAGCAGGTCCGGCCGGTCGAGCGCCACACAGCCCTCTGTCGGCGTCCGTTCGGGCCGCGTCAGGTGCAGGAAGATGGCGGACCCCATGCCCGGGACCACCGGGTCATCGTTGTGCCCCAATACCAGCACCAGATCGTAGACATCGTCGTCCCGCCACAGTCTCTCGTGGCTGGCGGCGTAGGGCAGCCTGACCGGGCGATTGTAGCCCTGGTCATCAGGCGCGTCGCACCAGCCTTCGTCCGGCTGGATCGGATGCACCGGCAACCCCGTCTTCGGCGGCGGGGTCTTGTCGGGCCGGTACAGCAGGCGACGGATCGGCCAGGTTCCCAGGGGGCTGGCGCCGTCACCCTCGCGTTTGTCGGCGGCGGGCTTCACGCCCCCCTTGCCGAGGATGCAGGAAACGGTTCGGCTCCCTATCTCGAAACGACCGTCGGCATGGGCGGTGAAGTTCAATTGTCCAGCTCCCCGGTCAGGCGTTTCCCGCCTGGCCCCACATGTCTTGGCGGCGGGGGCCGAAACGGTGCATGGTTCTGTTCATGGCGCAACGCAAGACCCTCCTGATCATCGACGACGACGACGACCTGCGCGGCGCACTGGCCGAGCAGCTGCGTCTGCACGAGGAGTTCACCACCCTCGAGGCGGCCACCGCAACCGAAGGCTCGACGATGGCCAAGGAAGTGCGGCCGGACATGATCCTGCTCGACGTCGACCTGCCGGACATGGACGGCCGCGAGGCCTGCCGGCTGATGCGCAAGGCCGGGGTGACCGCGCCGATCGTCATGCTCACCGCCGCCTCGACCGACGCCGACACCATCCTGGGCCTCGAATCGGGGGCCAACGGCTACCTGACCAAGCCCTTCCGGTTCGCCGTCCTGCTGGCCCACATCCGCGCCCAGCTGCGCAGCCATGAGGCCAGCGAGGACGCCGTCTTCCGCATCGGCCCCTACGAGTTCCGCCCCGCCGCCAAGCTGCTGGTCGACGACAAGGGCAAGAAGGTCCGGCTGACCGAGAAAGAGACCAACATCCTCAAATACCTTTACCGCGCCGGCGCCAAGGCCATCGCGCGGGAAGAGCTGCTGACCGAGGTCTGGGGCTACAACGCCGGGGTCACGACCCACACGCTGGAGACCCACGTGTACCGGCTGCGGCAGAAGATCGAGCCGGACCCCGGCCAGGCGCGGCTGCTGATCACGGAAGCCGGCGGGTATCGGTTGCAGCCGTGAAGGCGTCGATCGTCGGCGCGGGCCTCGGTCTTGCGCTATACGCCGCGCCGACCCTGTCGGCGGCTTGCAGCATTACTGGCTCGGTCCGGCTGTCGGATGCAGAGCGCTGCGCCCAGGTGCGCCAGGCCATGGGCAAGGTCACCACCGTCGCCCTGTTTGAGGTCGTTGCCGTCGATGCGAAGCCCGTCGACAGGCACCCGGATGTCCTGAGCGGCCTTGCCACGGTCAGGCCATTGGAGACCTACCAGGGCGGGCTTGTCACAGAAACGGCGACCTACCCAGTGTTCGAGGACCTGGAAAGTAGCAGCTGTCCGGAGATGCTGCCGAACGTGGGCCATCGCTTCGTCGGCTTCGTCCACGGCGATGGCCGCCAGGTCCTGAGCGTCGACCTGATGCAGAACCCCGAAACCTTCGATCGGGATCTGGCCGCCTGCGCATCCGCCGGCTGAGGCTTCAGATCATGAAATCGGCCGTCACCGGGGCGTGGTCGCTCGGCTTCTCCCAGCCGCGCACATCCTCATGGATCTTCGATATCGCCTTGCCGGTGTGGAAGGCCGCCTCGCGCAGGCCAGGGCTGATCAGGATGTGGTCCAGCCGCAGGCCGCGGTTCGAGGCGCGGAAGTCGGCGGCGCGGTAGCTCCACCAGCTGGCCATCTTCTCGGTCGGCGGAACCACCTCGCGGGGCAGGTCGATGAAGCTGTTCGAGGCGATCAGGGCCTCCATGGCCGCCACCTCGACCGGCGTGTGGCTGACCACCTTGGACATGTATTTGTGGTTCCAGACGTCATTCTCGCCGTGGGCGACGTTGAGGTCGCCGGTGACGATCAGCGGATTGCGCGGATCGCGCTTGCCGAACTCGGCGGTCAGCTTCTCGAAGAAGTCGAGCTTGTGATCGAACTTGGGGTTCAGCTCGCGATCAGGGGTGTCGCCGCCGGCCGGGATATAGAAGTTCTGGATCTCGACGCCGCCGACCATGGTCCCCACGCAGCGGGCGTGGCCGTTCTTGCAGACGTCGAGCGGCGGTGAGTCCTCCAGCGGCAGGCGCGAGACGATGGCCACCCCATGCCAGCCCTTCTGGCCGTGGATTCGGAAGTGGCGATAGCCGAGCGCCTCGAACATCTCGCGCGGGAACTCATGCTCCTGGCACTTGATCTCCTGCAGGGCGATGACGTCGGGGGCGATCTCCTCGACCATGCGGCCGATCAGGTCGCCGCGCGGACGGACGGAGTTGATGTTCCAGGTGGCGAGTCGAAGGCGCATGGGGACGTTAACTAGTGGGGACAGGTTCGGCGCGCCAGCGCCGTACCTGTCCCCGGTCAGCGCAATCGGTTGAAACGCGCTTGATCCAACCGTCTGGGCAAGCCGGGGACAGGTAGGCCGCAAGACGGCCAACCCGTCCCCCAGAAGAAAAACACCCGGCGCCTTGCAGCGCCGGGTGGAAAAGTTGTCTCTCATGCCGCCGCCGGGAGGGGATAGGTTTCCGGCACGGTCCGCGGGCGGCGCGAGGTCGGACGCGCCAACCGCCATGTGTTGCATTAGAACAACTTCAACCCGGAAACGTCAACGACATTTCTGTGAAACCTTGGCTGTGTCGGGAATGACACAGGGGTGATCACCTCAGGGCCGCCCGGTTTTCCTGGCCGGCGGGAAGGGCGTGGCGAACAGCTTGGGATCCAGGCCGCCCACCCGCTCCAGGCTGGTCAGCCGCACCCGCGTGGCGCCCTGCACGGTGCTGACCACCCAGCCCATCAGCCCGATCGGGCTGTCGCTGAAGTTCATGGTCAGGGTTCCGCGCGTCTGCTTGCGGCCGTCGGCCATGGTCAGGGAGAAGCCACCGTCGAGCCGGCTGACCTTGGTGATCACGACGCCTTTGTCGAGCCGCACGTCCTGGGCCAGGAACAGGGCCAGCGGCGTCTGGCCGAGCGGATAGCGGTTGACGGTCTTCAGCCGGGTGTCGGCCTCGGAGACGAATCGGCCGTCGCTGACCAGCAGCTTGCTGGCCGGAGCGTCGTAGGCGAAGCGGGCCTTGCCGGGGCGCTGCAGATAGAAGGCCCCCTGCGTCTGGGTCCCGCGCGGGTCGGTCTGGATGAAGCGGCCCTTGGCGGAGCCCAGGCCCTGCAAATAGGCGGTGGCCTTGTCGACCAGCGCCTTGTCGGCCGCCGAAAGGGGCGCGGCGAAGGCAGCCCCGGCGAGGCCGGTGGCGGAAAGGGTGATCAGGCCGACGAGGGTGTCGCGGCGGTTCAGGTGTTGGGTCATGTCGGCCCTAAAGTCGTTGGTCGTCCTTCGGGTTGCAACATCGCGCACCTAAGCGGCTAAAACGCGGCTGCCTTACGGCGGCGGCCCGACGAGGATCTCGCGCTTGCCGGCATGGTTGGCGGCGCCGACGATGCCTTCGCGCTCCATCCGCTCCATCAGAGACGCCGCGCGGTTGTAGCCGATCTGCAGGCGGCGCTGGATGTAGCTGGTCGAGGCCTTGCGGTCGCGGGTGACCACGGCCACGGCGTGGTCGTAGAGGTCGCCGCCCGAGCCGTCGGAGGCCACGGCGCCGTCGCCGCCGTCTTCGTCATCCTCGCTGCCGGCGGTGACTTCCTCGAGGTAGTTGGGCATGCCCTGGTCGCGCAGGAACTTGGCCACCGCCTCGACCTCGCCGTCGGAGACGAAGGGGCCGTGCAGGCGCGTCGTGCGGCCGCCGCCGGCCATGTAGAGCATGTCGCCCATGCCCAGCAGCTGCTCGGCGCCCTGTTCGCCCAGGATGGTGCGGGCGTCGATCTTGCTGGTGACCTGGAAGCTGATCCGGGTCGGGAAGTTGGCCTTGATGGTGCCGGTGATGACGTCGACCGACGGGCGTTGCGTCGCCATGATCAGGTGGATGCCGGCGGCTCTGGCCATCTGGGCCAGGCGCTGGACGGCGCCTTCGATGTCCTTGCCGGCCACCATCATCAGGTCGGCGACCTCGTCGATGACCACGACCAGATAGGGCATGTGCTCGGGGCGGATCTTCTCGGACTCGTAGATGGCGCGGCCGGCGTCATCGAAGCCGGTCTGCACGGTGCGCTCGAAGTGCTCGCCCTTTTCCAGGGCTTCCTTGGCCCGCTCGTTGTAGCCGCCGATGTTGCGCACGCCGATCTTGGACATGCGGCGATAGCGGTCCTCCATCTCGCGGACGGTCCACTTCAGCGCCACGATGGCCTTCTTGGGATCGGTGACGACCGGCGCCAGCAGGTGCGGGATGCCGTCGTAGACCGACAGTTCCAGCATCTTGGGGTCGATCATGATGAAGCGGCACTGATCCGGCGGCAGCTTGTAGAGGATCGACAGGATCATGGCGTTGACGCCCACCGACTTGCCGGAGCCCGTGGTGCCGGCGATCAGCAGGTGGGGCATCTTGGCGAGATCGGCGATGTAGGGCTCGCCGCCGATACCTTCGCCCAGCGCCATCGGCAGGATGGCGCCCTGCTTTTCGTAGTCGGTGCTGGCGAGCAGGTCCCGCAGATAGACGGTCTCGCGCTTGGCGTTGGGCAGTTCGATGCCGATGGCGTTGCGGCCCGAGACGACCGAGACGCGGCAGGCGGCGACGCTCATCGAGCGCGCGATATCGTCGCTGAGGGCCACGACGCGAGCGCTCTTCACGCCGGGGGCGGGGGTCAGTTCGTAGAGGGTGACGACGGGGCCGGGACGGATCTGGTCGATCTGACCGCGGACGCCGAACTCGGCCAGTACGCTTTCAAGAAGACGGGCATTCTGGCGCAGGGCCGCCTCGTCGAAGGTGTTGGCGCGCGGCTTGGGCTGGGCGAGCATGGACAGCTCGGGCAGCTGGAAGCCGTCCTCGCGTTCCTCGAACTCGAAGGCCGGCTGGCGTTCGCGGGTCTCGCGGGTGGAGGCGCGGGCCGGGACCTTGGGTTGGCGGATGTTGAGCACCGGCTCGGCGGCGGGCGTCGCGATCGGGGTGTCGTCGGCGGGATCGACGGGCGGCAGCGGCGCGCGGGCGGCGGCCTGGGCGCGGGGTCTGGCGTGCTTTCGGATCGGGGCGACCGGTTCGGGCGCCGCCTTCGGCTCGCGGTGGAACAGGCGGGCGACGGTCTCCGGATCAAAGCCGGCGGCCAGCTTCTGCAGGCCCAGAGACCAGACGGTGGCCGTGAGGCCCCCGGCCGCCAGCAGCAGGCCGGCGAACAGGGCCGCCCCCGGCAGGTGGACAAAACCGAACAGATCACGGACCAGGCCGAACAGGCCTTGACCCCACAGGCCGCCGAGGCCGAGCGCCAGCGGCCAGGCCGCGGGCGGCGGCGGGGCGGCGACGGCGGCCGACAGCAGCAGCACGCCGACGGCGCCGACGGCGGCCTTGATGCGCAGGGCCTTGCGACCCCGATCCGGTTCGGCGTCCAGGACGCGGGCCATGCCGAAGGCGGTCATCAGGATGGCGGTCAGCCAGGCCCCGAGGCCCAGGGACTGCATGGCAAGGTCGGCGATCAGGGCCCCGGCCCCGCCCAGCGCATTGGTGGCGGCGCCGCCCGAGGCGGCGTTGAAGCTGGGATCGAGTGGATTGTAGGTGGCCAGTGCAATGGCGAGAGCCGCCCCGGCCGCAGCCGTCACCCCACCCCGGAACCGCGCCGTTCCCGGCAGGCTCCAGGCGATGATCGCCGCTTCCACAAGCAGTTCCGCGCCAGACCGCCGCGCCGCCTTCGCCATGCCAACAAGCCCTTAGAACCCAACAGCCGCCCGTTGTGCGCGCGGAGGGTTAAGAGGCGATTTACCTTGAGCGCACTCGGGGCGCCTCAGGCCAATCTAGCTGCCGAAACCTGTGAGTTTCTGGAGCAGGCCGATGGAGCCGTTGAAGCGAGCCGAGCCGTAGGAGACGGCCAGGGCGTAGCAGACGTCGCCGGGCAGGGCCTTGGGCTCGTGCTTGAACCCCGGAATGCCGACATTGATCTCGCCGGGACCGAAGGTCTGGTGACCGTCGTTGAAGGCGCCGGTGAGAATGAGGGTGAATTCCTCGCCGTCGTGGTCGTGGGTGGCGACGCCGGCGCCGGGCTCGATGCGCAGCAGATCGACCTTGCCCGGGCCTTCCATGGGGATGGGCAGCCGCTTGATGCCGAAGCCGGCGAAACCGAAGTTCTTGCCGCCCATGATCGCCTCGAAGGCGGCCTCACGGACCGGGTCGGGAAGGTCGAGCAGTTCGCTCAGCGTTCTGGCCGCGCCGGCGGCGGCGCGGTTGTCGGACGTGGGCGCCGCGTGGCCGGCGTCGAGACCGCCCAGGGCGTCGATGCGGGCCAGGGCCGCGTCGGCCCCGCCTGCCAGCGCCATCGGGGCCTCGTCGTCGAGGAAAAGCCCGGCCAGACCTTCATTCGGAAGCGGTTGTTCGTCGCGCACGGCCGCAGCCGCCGAGGCCAGCAGCTTCAGGCCAGCGTCGGGCGCATTGGCCAGACGGTTGGCGAAGACGTCGATATTGGCGTCAAGTTTCGCAGCGGCGGCAATCACGTCAGAAACCTCAGATATCCAATCACGGAGGGCGAGATAGGGCGGGGTCCAAAGTCGTCAAGGCGGCGCCAGGTGGGACAATTCATGCCGGCTCCTCCAACACGGAGCGTAGCTTGCCAAAGGCCAGTCTAAGTCGCGACTTGACCGTGCCAAGGGCGAGTCCGGTGACCTCGGCGATCTCACTGTGACTCAAGTCATCGTAGAAGGCGCGCCGCACGAGATCGCGCTGTTCTTCAGGAAGAGTCTTCAGGGCCGCGGCGATACGCTGCTGTTGCTGTCCGGCGTCCAGCTCCTCGTGCGGCCCGGCCATCGGCGGCGGCTGCAGGGCCGGCTCCTCGGCGTCGAGTTCAGCGGTGCGGTCGCGGCGATAGATATCGATGCGGCGGTTTCGGGCGATCCGGAAGATCCAGGTGGAGACAGACGCCCGCCGGGCATCGAAGCTCCCCGCCTTGCGCCAGACGGTGACCAGCACCTCCTGCGCCAGCTCTTCGGCGCGAGCCTGGTCGAGGCCGAGGCGGGCGAGGTAGCCCTTCACCCGCGGGGCATAGTGGTCGAACAGCTGTCGGAATGCAGCGCGGTCGCCGCGCTCGGCGATGGCGATGACCAGGGCCGCGTAGGGGTCGCTCCCCGCCAGAACACGCCCCTCAGACAACGCCCGTTTACTCCCCTTTCGATCCGCCGAGCATAGACCACCGGTGAGGCAATTGGGCAACCGTGCGGAGCGATTTGCCGCTGGACTTCGTTAAGTGATCAGGTGTTATGCTGCACTGCAAAATAGGTCCGACCCATGCTCTACACCCTGCAAGAAGCGACATACTACGCGTCGACCCCCATGCGCTGGATGGCGCGGGCGACCCGCGACTTCTGGTCGTCGCCGCTCAACCCGGCCCGGGATTCCGCTGTCGGTCGCAATCTCTACGCCGCCGCCGATCTCTACGCCAACGTCACCCGCCGCTACGGCAAGCCGGCCTGGGGCATCGATAAGACCGAGGTCAACGGCCACACCGTCAAGGTGCGCGAAACCGTCGTCTGGGAAAGCCCCTGGTGCCGCCTGATCCAGTTCGACCGCGACATGGGCGACATGCGCCGGGCCGGCAAGATGCAGCTGGACCCCGCCGTCCTGCTGGTCGCGCCGCTGTCGGGCCACTACGCCACCCTGCTGCGCGGCACGGTCGAGGCGCTCATTCCCCACCACGCCGTTTTCGTCACGGACTGGGTCAACGCCCGCGACGTGCCGATGATGGAGGGTCGCTTCGACTTCCATGACTACATCGACCATGTCCGCGAGATGCTGGGCGTCATGGGCGCGCGCGCCCACGTCATCGCCGTCTGCCAGCCCGGGCCGCCGGTGCTCGCCGCCGCCGCCCTGATGGCCGCCGATAACGACCCCAATCGTCCGCGCAGCATGACCTTCATGGGCTCGCCCATCGATGCGCGCCTGTCGCCGACCGTGACCAACCAGCTGGCCGAGCAACGGCCTTTCGCCTGGTTCCAGTCGAACATGATCTACACCGTGCCGCCGCCCCATCCGGGCGCCCTGCGGCGCGTCTATCCGGGCTTCGTGCAGCTGGCCTCGTTCATGTCGATGAACCTGGAAAAGCACCAGGACGCCCACAAACGCTACTTCGACCACCTGGTCATCGGCGACGACGACAACGCCGACAAGCACCGGGT
>JAUMCZ010000298.1:0-11647 GCA_032122215.1 Caulobacter sp. | reverse complement strand
GCGAGGGCGGTCGAGGACAGGGCGCCGATCTGCACCAGGAATGACCCACCGGCGGCGGCCTTTGGCGTCGGAGCAACCGGTGTGACCGGCGCCGTGGCGACCTTGGCGGGCGGCGGGGTCGGCGCAACCTTCGGCGTGCTGGCCGGCACGGCAGGCTTCAGCCCAGGACCGGCGGTGACCGGCGCCACCGGCGCCTTGGCGACCACAGGAACCTCCGGACGGGGCAACGGCTGTTCGGGTTCAGGCGCATAGGCGGGGGCGGTGTCGCCTTCCTCGCCGTTGAGGATCACCAGGTCGTCAGCCGGCGCAGCAGGCTGATCCTCGGCTTTCGGGGCGGTCTTGGCTTCGGCGACCGGCGTGCCGACAGCCTTCGGCGCATCGCCGGCGCCGCGGAAACCGTCACGGTAGATGAACCAGGCGCCGGCGATCAGCACCACCAGCACCAGGGCGCTGATGATCAGGGTGACGGGCGCCGGCGAGCCACCGCGCACAGGCCGTCGGGCGTCGAAGGCCAGCGGGGCGTCATGGCTGGGCGGGGTGTAGGCGCCGCGGTTGTAGTCGGACATCAGGGCTCCGCTCGAGTGAGCATGCGCGAGAGTGGAGCGAATCGCTCCGAACGTCCCGCCAGTCTATCGAATCGCACCGCCCGCGTGACCAGTCAGGTCCAGGTTTCGAGCTGAAACAGGCGTCGGTGCTCTTCGATGGCGAACCGGTCGGTCATGCCGGCGATGTAGTCGCACACCACCCGCGCCCGTCCGGCCTCGTCGCGGTTCTGCGACTTCACGAACCACTCGGTAGGCAGCACCTCGGGTTCGGCCATGAACAACGAAAACATCTCGGCCAGAATGCGGCGCGCCTGGCTGCGGGTGCGGTTGACCTTCCAGTGGCGGTACATGCGTTCGAACAGGAATTCGCGCAGACGGGCGAGGTCCTCCAGCATGTCCGGCGAGAAGGCGACGAGGGCCTGGTCGAGACCCCGCACGTCCGAGGGGCTGGCGACGCCGGTGACGGCGGCCCGCTTGAGGGTCTCGCCCATGACGTCGTCGACCATGGCCCCGATCATGCGGCGCACTGCCTCGAGGCGGGTGATCCGGTCATCCAGATCCGGCCGTTCGCTGCGCACGCCCTGCAGGATCGGGCCGATCAACGGCACTTCCAGCAGTTCCTCGAGCCGGAAGAGTTCGGCCTGCAGGCCGTCGTCGACATCGTGGTTGTTGTAGGCGATGTCGTCGGCCAGGGCGGCGACCTGGGCCTCGGCCGAGGCCCAACCGCCAAGCTCCAGGTTCATTTTCTCGTTGAAGCGGGTGACCGCGGCCCAGCTGGGCCGCGTCAGTTTGTCGGTGACCGGGCCGTTGTGCTTGATGACCCCCTCCAGCGTCTCCCAGGTCAGGTTGATGCCGAGGAAGTCGGGGTAGCGGTGCTCGAGCTCGGTGACGACCCGGAAGGTCTGCACATTGTGATCGAAGCCGCCCCAGGGCTTCATGCTGTCGTCGAGGGCATCCTCGCCGGCATGGCCGAAGGGCGGGTGGCCGAGATCGTGGGCCAGGGCGATCGTCTCGGCCAGATCCGCATCCAGTCCAAGCGCGCCGGCCAGCGATCGGGCGATCTGCGCCACCTCCAGCGAATGGGTCAGGCGGGTGCGGTAGTGATCGCCTTCGTGGGCGACGAAGACCTGGGTCTTTTCCTTCAGCCGGCGAAAGGCCGTCGAATGGATGATGCGGTCGCGATCCCGGGCGAAGGGATTGCGGGTGCGGCTCTCGGGTTCCGGAAACAGTCGCCCGCGCGACGCCTTCGGAACTTCCGAATAGGGAGAACGGAAGACGGTGTAGCTGGACGTCATCTGTAGCCTTCGAGCGTGCGCCCCTTTCCAGCGGGCGCGGGGTTGCACATATAGGGGCATACGAGAGTTTTCCACAGCATGACCGCCACGCCCGTAACCTTGAGTGAAACCGCCGCCGCCCGAATTCGCGCCATCGGCGCGGCCGAAGGGCGGGCATTGATGCTTCGCGTGGCGGTCGACGGCGGCGGCTGCTCGGGATTTCAGTACCGGTTCGACCTGGTGGACGCGGTCGAGGCCGATGACCTGCAGATCGAGCGGGACGGGGCCGTGGCCCTGGTGGACGATATCTCGCTGGGCCTGCTGAAGGGTTCGGAGATCGACTTCGTCGACGAATTGGCCGGCGCGGAATTTCGGGTCCGCAATCCGAACGCCAAGAGCAGTTGCGGCTGCGGCGTGAGCTTCTCGCTGTAGCGCGGCCACCGGCCGAGTGACCTATCAGGACTTTCTGCGAGCCCTGAACCCAAAGACTGCCTGGGCGCTTGTAGCCTTTCCCTCCATGCTGACGACAGGCGCGGCGATGGGCTGGGTGGGGTTCAATCTCGGCATCTGGGCCTTCGTTCCCAGCCTCGGCCTGTTCGCATTTGTGTTTTGGCGCCTGATACCCTTCCTCCTTCAGCTCAAGGGGCTGACGCGCGCCGTTGGTCTGTCGCTGGCCATAATCGCCGGCTTGGCGTTGGCAGCGCTGGTCATCGGCCCCTCCTTGGCCGTCATCATCAAGCTCACTCGGTAGTTTGATTTAGGAAAGTGGCTAATTACCCCTTGCAATTAGCGAAACTCCTAATTAGCCTCCCCCCTATGAACACCCTGTTCAAAGCTCTGTCGCACCCGGCCCGCCGCCAGATCATCGAGATGCTGCGTGCCGGCCCCAAGTCGTCCGGCGACATCGCCGGGGCGTTCGACATGGCCTGGCCGACCATTACCGGCCACCTGACCTCCTTGCGCGAGGCCGGGCTCGTCGAGTCCGAGCGCGACGGGGCGTCGATCATCTACCGGCTGAACATTTCGGCCGTCGAGGAGGCGTTGAGCTTCCTCATGGACCTCATGAAGACCGGCGAAGCGCCGGCCGCCACCCCCAAGGGAGCGCCGCAATGACCTTCAAACTGACCCGTATGGAAACCGCCGCCGGGGTCGTCGTCCTCACGCAGCTGGCCCTCGCGGCCTACACGACCCGGTTCGGGATCGCCGGCCCGGTGCCGATGCACTTTGATATGGCCGGCAACGTCGACCGTTGGGGTGATCGCACCCAGGCGGCGGGCGTCATCCTGATCATCGCCGCCATCACCGCGGCCTGCGCCGTGTTCATGGCCTTCAGCCTGCGCCGCGATCGTCCTGACGCGGCGCGCCGGCGTGGTCTGACGCTGGGCATGGGGATCACCCTGGCCCTCACCGGCGCCGTCGCCCTTCTGCCCTTCCTTCTGGCCACGCCGGTATTCAGCCCCGATCAGGCCGGCAGACTGGGCGGCGCCTTCCTCTGCCTGATCCTGGCAGTCGTCGGGGCCCTGCTCGGCAAGGTTCCGCCCAACGCCCTGATCGGGGTGCGCACGCCCTGGAGCCTCACCAGCCGCCTGGCCTGGGACCGCTCCAACCGGCTCGCGGGACGCCTCTTCTTCTGGGGCGGACTGGTCGGCCTGCCCCTGACTCTGTTGCTGCCGCCGGCCATGGCCATGAGTGGCGTGATCACCGCAACGCTGCTCATCGCAGTTCTGGTCGTCTTCGAAAGCTGGCGCGTCTGGCGCGCCGACCCCGACCGCCGCCCGGTTTAGAAGGACCGCCCCCATGAAATGCCTCCTCCTGGCCGCGCTTGCAGCGGTCATCGCCCTCCCCTGCGCCGCTCAGACCGCCGCCTCGCGTGAGGTGGAAATCACCGGCCCCCTCAAGGCGACGCTGGTGAAGCCGGCTGGCGTCGCCAGGCCCCCCGTCGTCGTCATCCTGCCGGGCTCCGGCCCGACCGACCGCGACGGAAACAACCCCTACGGCGTCAAGGGTTCGAGCTACCGGCTGCTGGCCGAAGGACTTGCGGCGGAGGGCATAGCCTCGCTGCGGATGGACAAGCGCGGCATGTTCGCCAACGCCCCGGCGGCCGCCGATCCCAACCGGGTGTTCATCGACCACCTGGCCACCGACGCCCTGGCCTGGGCGGCCAAGGCCCGGGCCGAGACCGGCGCGCCCTGCGCCTGGCTGGCCGGCCACAGCGAAGGCTCACTGGTGGCGCTGGTCGCGGCTCAGAAGGGCGAGGGTGTCTGCGGCCTCATCCTGCTGTCGGGCGGCGGTCGGCCGTACGGGACCATCCTGCGGGCGCAATTGCAGGCCAATCCCGCGAACGGCCCGCTGATGGGCCAGGCTGTGCCGGCGCTGGAAGCGCTGGAAGCCGGCAAGCGTACCGACACGACCGGAATGCACCCTGCCCTGCTGAGCCTCTTTCACCCCGCCGTGCAGGACTTCCTGATCAACGCGATGAGCAAGGACCCGGCGAAACTGATCGCCTCATACAAGGGTCCGGTGCTGATCCTGCAGGGATCGACCGACGTGCAGGTCACGGTCGAGGACGCCAATCTGCTCAAGGCCGCCCAGCCGAAGGCGACCCTGACGATCCTGAACGGCGTCAATCACCTTCTGAAGGACGCGCCCGCAGATCGGGCGGCCAATCTGGCGACCTATGCCGACCCGAACCTGCCGCTCAGCCCACGGGTCGCCCCGGCCATCGCCGGCTTCATCAAGGCGCACTGAAGCCCGTTATTGGGGTACGAACTGCAGCGCCACCGCCATCGCCGTCAGCCACACTGCCGGCACGGCAATGGCGATCCAGGCAAAGCGCTCCTGGTCCCGCTTCCAGGTCACCCAGGCCACGAACGGCGCCACGATGCAGACGATCCAGAAGGCGATCATCAACAGGAAGGCGATCCAGGCCATGGGGTTGAGCAGGTTCGGCCGGTGATCGAAGACCAGCGGCGAGAACACCGCTCCCACCGCCCCGAACGGCAGGGTCGCCAGCCAGCCGAACGTCAGCAGGCCGAGCAGAAACGCCCGCTGTTTCTTCTCCCGGCGATCTCGCCCCTTGAGCCCCTCGTTCATGGGCCCTAGCCTTTCAGGCCCGCACCGGAGCCGTCAATGCGTATCGCCACCTGGAATGTAAACTCGGTCAATGCTCGCCTGCCAACTGTGCTGAAGTGGTTCGAGGAAGCGCAGCCCGACGTCGCCTGTCTGCAAGAGATCAAGTGCATCGACGAGAAGTTCCCCAGGGAGGCGTTCGAGCGCCTCGGCTACAATGTCGAGGTTCACGGCCAGAAGACCTACAACGGCGTGGCAATGCTCTCAAAGACGCCTTTCGAGGATGTCCGCAAGGGCCTGCCGGAAATCGTCGGCCTGACCGGAGAGGGCGATGACCATGCCCGCTACATCGAGGCGGTGGTCTCCGGACCGACGCCGGTGCGGGTGGTCGGGATCTATCTGCCCAACGGCAATCCGGTGGGGACAGAGAAGTTCGACTACAAGCTGCGCTGGATGAAGGCGCTGCATATCCATGCCAGGAAATTGCTGGAACTGGAGGAGCCGCTGGTCATCTGCGGCGACTACAACGTCATTCCCGAGCCCGGCGACGCCGACAAGCCCGAGGGCTGGCTGGGCGACGCCCTGTTTCAGCCCGAAAGCCGCGGGGCCTTCAGGGCCTTGAAGAACCTGGGGTTCACCGACGCCTATATGCAGATTGACGGGCGAGATGGCGGCTACACCTTCTGGGACTATCAGGCCGGGGCCTGGCAGCGGAACCACGGCATCCGCATCGACCACCACCTTTTGAGTCCGCAGGCGGCGGACCGGCTGCGGGCCGTGGAAATTCACAAGGATGTCCGCGACTGGGAAAAGCCGTCGGACCATGTGCCGGTCGTGGCGACCCTGGCGGTCTGATCATGACATTGGGGCGGCCCGTCAAGGCCGCCCCTGTCTCAATGTATCGAGCCGCTATCGGGTGCGGGTCTTGTACTGAATCTCGCGTTGCAGGAGATCCAGGCGGTAGTTCAGGACCTGGACTTCAGCGCGGCTGAGGTCGCGGTTGTGGCGCTTGTACCCGCGCTCCAGCTGCTCGATGTTCTGCAGCTTGAAGAAGAAGTTGCGAGCTTCGCCGGCGGTCAGGGCCCGGCGACGGGCGGCGTTGTCGATGCGCTGGGCCAGTTGAGCCTCGCGCTCGTCGATGCGGCGGGCCTGGACCCACTCACGGCGCGAACCGTCGTTCCAGCGGCGGTTGCCGAATTCACCCGGGTTGTAGCGGTCGCCACGGTCATAGCGGTCGCTACGATCGTCGCGAATTTGACGATTGTAGAATTCGCGGTCAGCGTTGTTCAACCGGCCATCGCGGTTGTAGTCGCGGTTCTGATCGAACCCGCCACGGCCATCGCGGCCATCACGGTCGTAGGATTGGGCGGCGGCCGGGACGGCGGCGGCGACAGCGGCGACCGCAGCGGCGGTCAGCAGGATCTTCTTCATCATGGTCGTTCTCCTTCAGGTCATGTCCACCCGAGGCAGGATGAACAGCTTGAGGAGAGTTTTAGTTGCCCCGACCTGACCGTGATCTGAGGCTGCCGTTATGTTCGGTTCATATTTGCCACAGCCGATCGAGACCTTGCCAATACCCGGGCGTCAGATCGGCATCCGCATGATTTCCTGGTAGGCGCTGATCACCTGGTCACGCACAGCCATCACCGTCTCCAGGCTGGCCTCGGCCGAGCTGATGGCGGTGACCACATCGATCAGCTGGCCCTTGCCCTGAACGTGCGAGGCCATCTGCGCCTCGGCGGCCTTGGAGCTCTGCATCGCATCGCCCATGACGTTCTTGAGCAGGTCCTGGAAGCTGGCGCCGCCGACGGCGCCGGCGTCAGTTCCCGGAATGCCGCCCGTCTGCTGGGTGGCGGCATAGGCCTTGGCGGCGGCGAGCGCGGTGATCATCGGTCAGGCCCTACTTCTTGAGCAGTTCGAGGGTGCGCATTTCCATCGAGCGCGCCGTCTCGATGACGTTCAGATTGGCCTCGTAGGCCCGCTGCGCCTCGCGCAGGTCCAACGCCTCGATCAGGGAATCGACGTTGGGCATCTTCACATAGCCCTGGCCGTTGGCGGCCGGATGGCTGGGGTCGTAGATGGTCTTGAACTCTTTCTGGTCCTGCTCGACGCGGGCCAGACGCACGCCCTGGCCGCCATCGACCATCTCCGGCTTGAACACCGAGATCTGCCGCCGGTAGGGGTCGCCGTCCGGCGTGCGCGAGGTCGAGTTGGCGTTGGCGAGGTTCTCGGCGATGATCCGCATCCGCGCCTGCTGGGCCCGCAGGCCCGAGGCGGCGATCCGCATGGTCGAGTTCGAGGTCGAGGGAATGTCGGCCATCTAGACGGCTCCTATGAACCCGGGCGACGGGCGGCCATGCGCAGCAGGCCCATGGATTTCTGGTAGAAGCCGATGGCCGCGTCATATTCCATCCGCGTCTCGGTCAGCTTCATCATCTGGTCCTCGAGCACCACGGCGTTGCCGTCGAGGGTGGTCTCGGAGTCTCCGGCCTTCACGGCCTTGGCGTACTTCTGGTCACTGGTGGACCGGATCGGCGTTCCCGCCATGTGGTTCGCGCGCGTCATGACGGGCGCGGCGACGCTCAACTGACCGCCGGCCCCCGCCCCGCCCGTGCCCTGCATGAAGGCGCCGAAGTTGAACGGTTTGACGTCCCGCGCCACGAAGCCGGGGGTGTTGGCGTTGGCGATGTTCTCGGCGATGACGTTCTGGCGGTCGGACAGATAGCCCAGCCGGCCCTTCAGCATCGAGAACAGCGGGATGTCCGTGATGTTCATGGAAATCATGGTGAACAAACAGGGTTAATCCGGCCTTAAGTTTTGAGGCTCAGAGGTGGATCAAGTCACCCGGCGGCCGCGCTTCGATGTATCTCCTTCAAGTCCTGTTCGCCTTGCTCGTGACGCTCGGCCTTATCGGCCTGACCGCCGTCGCCTTGCGGAAGTTTGCGCCTGGGATCATCACCCGCTTTCAGGGCGTTGCCGCCAAGGAGCGCAGACTCAAACTGGTCGAGACTCTCGTTCTCGATCCGACCCGCCGCCTCGTTCTGATCCGGCTCGACAACGAAGAACGCCTGATCCTTTTGGGCGAAGGCCGCACGCTAGAAACCCTGAAGGCGCCGCGCGCCCGCAAGACCCCGACCGTGGAGACGACCTGATGGCCAGGCTCCGGAAGCCGGCGGCGCACCGCCCCGTCAACAACAACCCCTGGCACATCAAGCGCCAGATCGGCCTCGCCCTGCTGCTGGGCGTCGCCATCGCCCTGCCCGGCGTGGCGGCGGCCCAGGCCGTGAACATCGACCTCGGCACCGGGGCCGGCCTGACCGAGCGTGTCGTCCAGCTGGTCGGGCTGCTGACCGTCCTGTCGCTGGCGCCGTCCATCGTCATCATGACCACGAGCTTCGTCCGCATCGTCGTGGTGCTCGGCCTGCTTCGTACCGCCCTCGGCCTGCAGCAGAGCCCGCCGAACGCCGTGTTGATCAGCCTGGCCCTGTTCCTGACCGCCATCGTCATGGCCCCGACCTTCCAGAAATCCTACGACGAAGGCATCCGCCCCCTGCTCGATCAGCAGGTTGAACTGCCGCAGGCCTTTGATGCGGCCTCCGGGCCGGTGAAAACCTTCATGCTCAGCCAGGTCGACCGCGATGACCTGGCCCTGTTCATCCGCCTCTCGAAGATCCAGCGGCCGGCCAACATCCAGGAAACGCCGCTGCGGGTGGTCACGCCGGCCTTCATGATCAGCGAACTGAAGCGGGCTTTCGAGATCGGCTTTCTGCTGTTCGTGCCCTTCCTGGTCATCGATCTGGTCGTCGCCAGCGTGCTGATGAGCATGGGGATGATGATGCTGCCCCCTGTGGTGATCAGCTTGCCGTTCAAGCTGATCTTCTTCGTGCTGGTGGATGGCTGGCGATTGGTGGCCGGGAGCCTGGTCGAGAGCTTTACGCCCGGATAGGGCGGCTATCGAAGCGACCTACATTATAACACGGCATCGGCCGGGGAAGCCCCTGAGACGCCGCAAGCTGTTGAAACTAAGTGCCTTTTGCGTAGGCCGGATGTCTGTGAACGTGGCCATCCGTGTAGCCCAGGCGTAGCCCGCGGCCCCGTGAATGTAGCCCGCAAAGAGCCTCGTCCGACCTACGCGAGGTGCGCAGGTCGGACGACGGGGTGGGCCATGCCCCCATTTTGTGGTGAATATGTCTAGACATATTCCACAGACCTTTGTTTTAGTTCACGTTTTTTGACGCGTCAGGCCGGTTCGAACCCTGTCAGCAGCAGCCGGCCCTTGTCGTCGGGCTCGAAGGTGACCGCCCCGCCGATCGGCTCCTCGTCGATCAGGCGCTGGACGAGCGGGCTGTCCTTGTCGGTCATGGCGACGAAACGCTCGCCCCCGGGCGTCTGGCCGATGACCATGCCTCGCGGGTCCTTGGCGCTGTAGTCGATGGTGTAGGTGGTGACCATCCCCTGCCCGGCTGCCGGGGCCGCAACGACGGGCGCGGGCCAGGCGTCGATGCGGGCCTGGAGGGGTTTGCTGTCGAAGGGTTTGAACGGGCGGGCCGCCGTCCCGTAGACGCCGACCGAGTATTTGGAAAGGAAACCGCCGTTGGCGCCGATCAGGCCGACGCCGCCGGTGGCGCGCAGGCGCCGCACGATCTCGGCGATGGCATGCATGGAGTAGTTGTTCCCCGCCCCGCCGAAGAAGGGCAGGCCGCCGGTGACGGTCAGGCCGCGCGGATCATCGATGCCGAGACCCAGCGCGTCGGTGATGTTGAAGACGGCGATCGGGAAGCAGCTGTACAGGTCGAGGTGGCGCAGGTCCGGCAGGGAGACACCGGCGCCGGAGAGGGCCGCCTCCACGGCCTCGACGGACGCGGGGCTGCGGGAAAGGTCCTGCCGCTCGATGGCGGTGCGCTCCTTCACGTCGGCGCCGCCGTAGAGGTAGACCCAGCGGTCCTCGGGAACGCCCAGCTCGCGGGCCAGGCCGACCGAGGTCAGCAGGATGGCGGCGCCCTGGTTGGCCTGGTCGCGGGCCACCATGCGCCGCGGGAAGGGGTCGCTGGTCAGGCGGTTGGAGGCGGTGACCGTGGCCAGGGCGGCGGCGTCATGCACCTCTTGCGACATGGCGTGGGGGTTGCCCGCGGCGACCCTGGTGAAGGGGGCGAAGAGCTCGCCCATCTTGCCGCGATAGGTCTCGCGATCCAGGCCCAGACGCCCCCGACGGGCATTCTCGAACAGGGCGTAGAGCTGGATGGCGGTGCGGCCGCCGTGGTTGGCGACCTCGGGGGTCAGCAGGCCTTCGAGGCCGTAGCCGCGGTCTTCGAGCTGGCCGTCCAGGGATTCGGACCAGTCGCGGGTTTCACCGGATGTCTGCAGGTGACGGACCGTGGAGATGGCCTCCGAGCCGGTCAGCAGGGCCATCCTGACCGAGCCGTCGGCGATGGCGTGGGCCATTTCGTTGACCAGATGCTGCGGCCCCTGCCCGCCGGTGACTTCAAGCACGGCGCGGGCCGGGTCGGCGCCGATGCGGCTGGCCACCGAGCGGGGGAAGTTGTTGGACGCGCCGAAGGGCGGCGCGGCGACCGGGGTGGAGACCTCGAACTGGCGGATGGCGGCGATCAGGTCGATGTGGGCGGCGAGATCAGCGCCGCCGGCGTCGGCGATGGCGGCCTGGCTGGCTTTGGCGGCCAGGGCGACCGGCGAGAGGGCCTGATAGTCGGCGGCGTCGATCCGCTCCGAAGCTTCGCCGACGCCGATGAGGATGGGGGTGAGGTCGTGAGTCATGGGGGTATTTCGCGCTGTTCCCGTAGGGGGAAGCAACTGCCGGCTGGAAGTTTGCTGGGGGTCGTCCGGAGGCAGCGTAACCCCTCACCCTCCCACGCCTTTGGCGTGGGCCCCTCCCTCTCCCTTTGGGAGAGGGAAATCAGCGGCCGGCGGCGGCCTTTGGCGGGGTTTTGCCGGCCGCCATGACCGGGGCCGGCTTTTCGCGGAACTTCTGTTTCATTCTGCCGACCCAGCCGTTGAAGGCTTCCGACTCGGCGACCGAGCGGCCGAAATCGGCGGTGGTCAGGCGGCCGCCGTCCATGGCGGCGAAGGCGACACGCAGGGCGTCGGGATTGCGAGCGGCCTCGAACATCGGTTCATAGCGGCTACGCATGCGCTCCAGCGCCGCTTCGTCGCCGGACAGGCTGTAGGCCACCCCGGCGCGCAAAAGCTGGCCCTCTTCTTCGGGGCGCAGGGCAACCGGGTTCTTCCAGCGCTCACCCAGCTGCTTTTCGAACATGTCGCCAGCCAGCGGCCAGCTGCGAGCCTTCCAGGCGACCTCTGCACGAACCTCGGTGGCGGCGGGACCGCTGTCGTTTTCGAGAATTTCCAGGGCCGCATCGAGACGCCCCACCGCCATCAGGGCGCGGGCGGTGATCATCCGGCGTTCGGTGTTCAGGGCCGTGGGCAGGACAGTGGTTCGGCTGGCGTTGATGGCCTGCAGCGCCTGCTCCGGCTTGCGGTTCATCAGATAGATGAGCGCCAGATCGGTGGCCACCTGCGCCTTGGGCACGCCGTCGAGGCGGTTGTCGACCTGGTACTGCAGCAGCTCGGCCGCCTGGTCGAGCAGATCGACGTCGACCAGTCGCCGCACCATCTTGCGCACCATCTGGTCGCCGTCAGCGCCGATGGGGGTCAGATCCTTGAAATCCTTGAACAGGCCGAGCGACTGGATCGGCTCCAGGCCATCCGCCAGGCCGTCGAGGAACAGGGCCTTGAAGGTGGACG
>JAUMCZ010000297.1:0-20074 GCA_032122215.1 Caulobacter sp. | reverse complement strand
CGGGTCGCGCCTGTCACCGCGCCGCCACCCGGCGCAGGCCGAGCTCGTCCAGAGCGGCCGTCTCGCGCTTGGCCATCTCCCGGCGGGCGGCGATGGCGGCGTTCTCGGCCACCTGCTCGTACTTCTTGAGGCCCTCGTAGGCTTCGTTCAGGGCGTCGCGGGCCCCTTCCTCTTCGGCGATCAGGCTGTCGATGTTGTCCTGGATGGCCTTGCGGCGGACCTTCACGCCGTCCCGGAAGCCGACCAGATACCAGCCGGCCTCGGCGTCGGCCCGGGCGTTGGCCAGTTCGCTCTCGGCCTCGGCCTCGAGCACAGCCATGCGCAGTTCCCACTGGGTGCGGGCGTCGACGATGACGCTGAGGCGCTTCTGCAGTTCCTCGACCTGAAAATTGGACAGGCGGATCAGGGAGCCAACGGCCTTCATGCGTACTCACCCTGGTGCAGGATCTGGTCGAGATGGGCGAAGCTGTCTTCCAGCGAGGTCGCCTCATGGGCGTCCTGGCCGAGGAAGGCCTCGATGGCCGGGTTCAGCGCGATGGCCCGGTCGACCACCGGATCGGCCCCGGCGCGATAGGCGCCGATGCGGATCAGTTCTTCCATATTGGCCCAGGCCGCCATCACCTGGCGGGCGCCCTTGACCACGTCGCGTTCGTCCATGTTCTGGCAGCCTGGCATGGTCCGGCTGATGGACTTCAGCACATTGATCGCCGGGAAGCGGCCGCGCTCGGCGATGGCCCGCTCCATGACGATGTGGCCGTCGAGAATACCGCGCACGGCGTCGGCGATCGGCTCGTTGTGATCGTCACCATCGACCAGCACGGTGAACAGGCCGGTGATCGGACCCGCCGTGGTGCCGTCCGGCCGGATCGGCCCGGGCCCGGCCCGCTCCAGCAGCTTCGGCAGTTCGGTGAAGACGGTGGGCGTATAGCCCTTGGTGGTCGGCGGCTCGCCGGCTGCGAGACCAATCTCGCGCTGGGCCATGGCGAAGCGGGTGACGCTGTCCATAAGGCAGAGCACTTCCAGGTCCTGGTCGCGCAGGGCTTCGGCCACCGCCAGGGTCATGTAGGCGGCCTGACGGCGCTTCAGGGCTGGCTCGTCCGAGGTGGCGACGATGACGACGGCGCGTTTCAGGCCCTCCTCGCCAAGGGTCTCCTCGATGAACTCACGCACTTCCCGGCCCCGTTCGCCGATCAGCCCGACGACCACGGCGTCACAGTCGGCCTGACGGGCCAGCATGGAGAGCAGCACCGACTTGCCGACGCCGGACCCGGCGAAGATGCCAAGGCGCTGGCCCCGGCAGGTAGTGGTGAAGACGTTCATGGCGCGGACGCCGAGATCCAGCCGCTCGCCGACCCGGCCGCGGGCGTGAGCGGCGGGGGGAGAGGCGCGCAGGGGATAGCTGGACTCGCCCTGGGGCAGGGGGCCCTTGCCGTCGATCGGTTCGCCGAAGGCGTCGACGATCCGGCCGAGCCAGGCTTTGCTGGGACGCACCGAGGCGCCGTCCGGCTGGATACGGATCTCGGCCCCGGGCGCGACGCCCTCGACCGGACCGAAGGGCATCAGCAGGGCGCGGCTGTCACGGAACCCGACCACCTCGGCGGCCAGCGGCGTGGCAGCGCGGCGGGTGATCTCGGCCCGGGCCCCGATGGCCAGGTGGGAGAGCCCGCCTCGCGCCTCAATCAGCAGCCCGTTCACGGCCGCCACCCGACCGTAGACGGTCAGAGGCTCGATACGCTCGACGGCGGCAATGAGACTGCGCAAGGGGGGAAGATCCGAACCGGGTTACAGGCTGCCGATTCTGGGCCGATGGCGTTAAGCGGTCGTGAAGACTCGGTGCGACGAAGCGGCCGCAGGCAACGTCCTCCCCCGATAAGGGAGGACCTCACCGCGCGCGCTGTTCGCCTACCGCTTCAGATCGGGCGGCGTCGCCTCGGTGGTGAGCATCGCGATGGCTTCCTCGACCGTCACGATCGTCTGGTCCTGAGACCCCAGCCGGCGGATGGCGACCTTGCCTTCCTCGGCTTCCTTGCGGCCGACGACGGCGATGACCGGCACCTTGGCCAGACTGTGTTCGCGGATCTTGTAGCCGACCTTCTCGTTGCGAAGATCGGTCTCGACCCGCAGGCCGGCCTTCTTGAACTTCGCGGCGACCTCTTCGGCGAAGCCATCGGCGTCGGAGGTGATCGTCGCCACCACGGCCTGGACCGGCGACAGCCACAGCGGGAAGGCCCCGCCGTAGTTCTCGATCATGATGCCGAGGAAACGCTCGAATGTGCCGAGGATGGCGCGGTGGAGCATGACCGGGCGATGCTTCTGGCCGTCCTCGCCGACGTATTCGGCGTCGAGCCGCTCGGGCAGCACAAAGTCGAGCTGCAGCGTGCCGCACTGCCAGGTCCGGCCGATGGCGTCCTTCAGGTGGAACTCGAGCTTGGGACCATAGAAGGCGCCTTCGCCCGGCAGCATCTCGACGTTCATGCCGGCGGCGATGGCGGCCCGCTCCAGCTTCTGTTCGGCGATGTCCCAGATCTCGTCCGTACCGGCGCGAAGCTCGGGCCGCAGGGCCAGTTTGACGCTGTGCAGCTCGACACCCAGGTCCTCATAGACCTGGTAGAGCAGCTTCACGAACGTCGTCGTCTCGGACTCGATCTGGTCGTCCCGGCAGAAGATGTGGCCGTCGTCCTGGGTGAAGGCGCGCACCCGCATGATGCCGTGCAGGCCGCCCGACGGCTCGAACCGGTGACAGGCGCCGAACTCGCCCATGCGCAGCGGCAGCTCGCGGTAGGACTTCTGGCCGACGTTGAAGATCTGCACGTGGCCGGGGCAGTTCATCGGTTTGACGGCCAGGCTCTCGCCCTCGGCCGTCTCGCAGGTGAACATGGCGTGGCCAAACTTCTCCCAGTGGCCCGACTTCTCCCACAGACTGCGGTCGAGGACCTGCGGCGTCTTGACCTCGACGTAGCCGCCGGCCTCGGTCATGCGGCGCATGTAGGCCTCCAGGGCGCGGTACATCGTCCAGCCCTTGGGGTGCCAGAAGACCATGCCCTTGCCCTCTTCCTGGATGTGGAAGAGGTCCATGATCTTGCCGATCTTGCGGTGGTCGCGCTTCTCGGCTTCCTCGACGCGCTTCAGGTGCGCGGCTAGGTCTTCCTCGGTAGCCCACGCCGTGGCGTAGATGCGCTGAAGCTGGGCGTTGTTCTGGTCGCCGCGCCAGTAGGCGCCGGCCAGCTTGGTCAGCTTGAAGGCCTTGCCGACATGCTTGGTCGACGGCAGGTGGGGACCCCGGCAGAGGTCCTTCCAGGCGCCCTGGCGATAGACCGTGATCTCGTCCGTGCCGGGCAGGTCGCGGATGATCTGGGCCTTGTACTGCTCGCCGATGCTGTCGAAGTGGGCGATCGCCTCGTCGCGGTCCCAGACCTCGCGCGTGATCTTCTCGTCGCGATCGACGATCTCGCGCATCTTCTTCTCTATGGCGGCGAAGTCGTCCGTCGAGAACGGCGTCTCGCGGGCGAAGTCGTAATAGAAGCCGTCCTCGACGTTGGGACCGATGGTCACCTGGGCGTCGGGGAAAAGCTCCTGCACCGCCTCGGCCAGCACGTGGGCGGCGTCGTGGCGGATGGTGTCCAGCGCGTCAGGGTCGCTGCGGTCGACGAACTCGACCTTGCCGCCATGGGGCAGGGGGCGGTCGAAGTCGTAGAGCTTGCCGTCGAGGCGGACGAGCAGCGTGCGCTTCTCAAGACTCTTGGAGATGGCGGCGGCGACATCGCGGCCGCTGCTGCCTTCGGGATACAGACGAACGGAGCCGTCGGGGAAAATCAGGTCGATCATGACACTTCGCATTTCTTAGGCGGGGGCACCGGGTCATAGCCCGAACCGCCCCAGGGATGGCATCTGCACAGGCGATGGACGGTCAGGTAGCCGCCCTTGATCGGTCCGTGCTGGATCAGGGCGTCGCGGCCGTAGTCCGAACAGGTCGGAAGAAAGCGGCACTGGCGCCCCGTCCACGGGGACAGCGTGACCTTGTAGGCGCGGTGCGCCAGCCGGACGCTGCGTTCATAGAGGGTCATGCCGACGCAAATTCGTGGGTGAACGAAACCCGGCGCTTATCCCACGCTGTCGCGCAGGATCAAGCCGCGTCGGCGCCGCTAGTTCGCGCTTTCGCCTGTTGGACAGCAGCCAGCGCCGCCTCGAAAGCCAGCAGGCTCGAGGCGTGACGGGCGGGATAGTCCTTCACGGGCATCAACACAGCCAGGTCCTTGAAACGTCCTTCAGGCGGTGCGCCGCCTTCCTTCAACATAGCACGGAATGCATCGCGCGCCGTTTCAATTTCGTCAGCGGTCGCCCCGATCACGTTCTCGCCGAGCACGGCGGCGGCGGCCTGGCCCAGCGCGCAGGCCTGAACATCCTGGGCGAAATCCGCAACATGCCCGGCCTGGTCGAGGATGACGTCGGCGGTGATCCGGCTGCCACACAGCTTGGCGACCCGCTCCGCCGAGCCCTGCGGCGCAGTCAGGCGCCCGGCCCGCGGCATGTTGGCGGCCAGGTTCAGGATGCGGGCGCTGTAGAGGTCGTCGATCATCGGGGTTTATTTGGGCGGTCGCCGCCCGCATGCCAACGCTTTTCGGCCTCGGCCTTCAGCGCCTCGCCGAACTGCTCATAGGCCTCACGGATCTTGAAACGGATGGCTCGCGGCACGGCAAAGTCGACGAGCAGGCCGGCATAAAGCTCGCCGTTGGAAAAGATGCAGCTGCCGGGGGTCAGTTCTTCGATCTCGAAGAAGCGGGTGCCGGTCACCCAGCCGCGCATCATCTTCGTCCGCCAGTGGATGTGGTCGTAGGGCGCCCAGTCTAGGACAACGGGCCGGATGTTGTGAACCTTCAGACCCGGCACATGCTCGTCGATATCCAGCACCTCGCCGATGCGGATCGTCCCGGCGGCGCGCGGATATATCGGACACCAGTCACCCCAGTGCTCGAGGTCGCTGAGCACCTCCCAGATGGAGTCGGTATTGGCCTGGATGCCGATGCGATGTTCGATCTTCATGACCCGGCCTCCTACTCCCCGGCGGCCTTCAAGCGCCATGTCGCCCCTTGCGGGCCGTCCATCACAACGACGCCCAGCGCGTCCAGCTCGCCGCGGATGCGGTCGGCGGTCGGCCAGTCCTTCGAGGCGCGGGCTTCGGCCCGTTGCACCAGCAGGGCCTCGACCTGGTCCTTCAGGCCGTCGGCGGCCGCGCCCTGGAACCACTCGCCGGGGGCTTTCTGCAGGAAGCCCAGCAGGGCGCCGGCGGTGACCAGGTCGTCTCGGGCCGTGGCGATGGCCGACTTGTCGCCCTCGCCGATGGCCGTGCGAAGGTCATCGCTGAGCGCGAACAGGGCTGAGAGCGCCTTGGGCGTATTGAGGTCGTCGAGCAGGGCGTAGAGAACGTCCTGCGCCTTTTCCCCGACCTCGGCCCCGGCCTTGGCTGTGCCGACTTCGCGGGCGGCGTCCTGCAGCGCGCCGTAGAGACGGTCCAGGGCCTTGCGGCTCTGGTCGAGCAGGCTTTCGGTCCAGTCGAGCGGCTGGCGGTAGTGGGCGCTGAGCAGGGCCCAGCGGACCAGTTCGCCCGGCACGACCTGCAACAGCTCATGCGGGATGATGACGTTGCCCAGGCTCTTGGACATCTTCGTCCCGTCCATGTCCAGGAAGCCGTTGTGCATCCAGAACCTCGCGAACTCGCCGCCCTGGTGGGCGCAGGTGGCCTGGGCCAGCTCGTTCTCATGGTGCGGGAAGACCAGGTCGATCCCGCCGCCGTGGATGTCGATCGGCAGGCCGAGAACCTGTTCGATCATCGTCGAGCACTCGCTGTGCCAGCCGGGGCGGCCATCGCCCCAGGGCGAGGGCCAGCGCGGCTCGTGCGGCTTGGACGGCTTCCAAAGCACGAAGTCGGCGGCGTGGCGCTTGTAGGGGGCGACCTCGACGCGCGCGCCGGCGATCATGTCGTCCAACGAACGTCCCGACAGCTGGCCGTAGTCCTTGGCCGCCTGGGTATCGAACAGCACATGGCCTTCGGCCTCGTAGGCGCCGCCCTTGGCGATCAGGTCGGCGATCGCATCGACCATCGCCTGAATGTAGTCGGTGGCCTTGGGCTGGTGCGTCGGGCGCAGGGCGCCGAGCGCGTCCATGTCTTCCAGATAGGCCTTGAAAAAGCGCTCGGTGATGACGCCGATCTCGACGCCTTCATCGGCGGCCTTCTGGTTGATCTTGTCGTCGACGTCGGTGACGTTGCGGGCATAGATCACCTGGTCCTCGCCATAGAGATGGCGCAGCAGACGGAACAGCACATCGAAGACCACCACGGGGCGAGCGTTGCCGATATGGGCGTATCCGTAGACGGTGGGGCCGCAGACATACATCGTCACCCGCTTGTCGTTGGCGGGTTCGAAGGGCCGCTTCTTGCGGGCCATGGTGTCGTACAGCTTGAGGGTCATGGTCTCTGGTGCAGTTTTTCTGGTGACAGTTACGCGACGTAGCGGCTTGCCCGCTTGCGGGGCCGTCCCATATAGCTGTGGCCGCCCGAGTAGGCCACGGCCTGCGGGAACGTGATTGAGGTGGCACGCGTCTTTCCGGAACGATCGTCGTTCCGGCGCAACTCAGCCTCAAGGGACCCTCTACGACATGGACGCCATTACCGAGCGAACCCTGGCTACCTCAGGCCTTGATCTTGAACCCGTAAAGCGTCCAAGCCGCGAAGAGGCCATGGAAGCTGTCCGCACCCTGATCGCCTGGGCCGGTGACGACCCGCGCCGCGAAGGCGTGCTCGACACCCCCAAGCGGGTCGTCGACGCCTACGGCGAATGGTTCGAGGGCTACACCGCCGATCCCGGCAAGGAACTCTCGCGCATCTTCGAGGACGTTCAGGGCTACGACGACATCGTCTTCCTCAAGGACATCGAGGTCGAGAGCCACTGTGAGCACCACATGGCCCCCTTCCTCGGCAAGGCCTACGTCGCCTACATGCCGACCAACCGGGTGGTGGGGATTTCCAAGCTGGCGCGCGTGGTCGAGATCTTCGCCAAGCGCCTGCAGACCCAGGAAACCATGACCCAGCAGATCGCCGACGCCATCTGCGACAGCCTGAAGCCGGCTGGCGTGGCCATCCTGATCGACGCCGAGCACCAGTGCATGACCACCCGCGGCGTGCACCACCGCAACGTCTCGACCATCACCACCCAGTTCCGCGGCGTCTTCAAGACCGACGCCAGCCTGCGCGACCGCTTCCTCGGCTTTGTCGAGATGGGCAAGCGCTAGGCGCCACAACCCCGGTTGCTCCCCCCCCATGAAGGGGAGGGAGGAGGACTGAATGTTCCCGACCGCTACGGACACGAAGAGCCTCGAGCGCGGCGCGATTATCGCGCCGCGTTTCGACGCCTCAGGCCTGATCGCCGCCATCGCCCAGCACGCCGACACCGGCGAGGTGCTGATGCTGGCCTGGATGAACGCCGAGGCGCTGCGGCTGACGCTCGACACCGGCGAGGCTCACTACTTCAGCCGCTCCCGGAACGCCCTCTGGAAAAAGGGCGAGACCAGCGGTCAGGTGCAGACCATCGTCGAGGTTCGCCTCGACTGTGACCAGGACGCGGTGCTGCTCAAGGTGCGGCCGCAGGGCGACGGCGGCGCCTGCCACGTCGGCTTTCGGTCCTGCTTCTACCGGCTGGTCGTCGACGGCCAGCTGGTCGAGCGCCCCTAGGACAGCTTGCTCACCCCGGTTCCACTCGGCGTCACGGTGAAGCTCTTCAACGTCTTCACCTCGTACTCCGGCTTGTAGATGGTCGAGACCGTCACGAAGTCGGCCACCGCCTTCTCCTTCGTCAGGGTCAGCTTCACGAACCCCTTGGCGGCGCTGTCGGCGAACTTCACCTCCGGATTGCGCGCCACCAAGGCCTCGTTCAGCGGCACGCCCGGCAGCATGTCGGAAAACCCGGGGCTGGTGATCCCCGTCGTGCCGAACTCGGCGGCGACCAGGGTTCCCGAAAGATCGGACAGCTCGTTGGCCCAAAAGCTGTGGCTGTCGCCGGCCAGCACGATCGGCCGGGCCTTCGTCGCCTTGAAGGTGGCATAGACCCGCTCGCGGTCGGCCGGATAGCCGTCCCACTGGTCGAGGTTGACCGGGATCGGCGTCGCCGCGAGCATCGAGGAGGCGGTCACCGCCTGGGCCACGAACTCGGGCACGGATGAGAGCATCTTGCCCCAGGCCTCCTCACCCATTTCCTTGCGCAGGTCAGGGGCCAGCACCTTGCCCATGACGATCTGGTTGCCGATTACCTGCCAGGTCTCGCCGGCCTTGACCGAGCAGGCCAGTTCCCCGGCCAGCCAGGCATGCTGGCGCTCGTCCATCAGGCGGCGGGCCGGGTCGTTGAGTTTGGTCATGAAGCCGGCGACATCGGGCTTGCCATCGACCATCAGATCGCGGCCGGCGTCCATGGCCTCGGTGCGGGCCGTCAGCCGCGTCTCGGTCATCAGCACGGTAGCGAGATCGCCGAAGCGGAACGACCGGTAGATGGCCGCCGACATCGCTCCGGCTGGATCGCGGATCGGCATCCATTCGAAATAGGCCTTGAGCGCCACGGCCTTGCGGGTCGCCCAGTCGCCTTCCGTAGCGGGCGTGTGATTCTCGGCCCCGCCGACCCAGCTGTCATTGGTCGTCTCATGGTCGTCCCAGACGACGATCCAGGGCGCGCGGGCGTGAGCCGCCTGCAGTTGGGGATCGGCCTTGTAGCAGGCGTGGCGGCGGCGGTAGTCGGACAGGGTGACGATCTCGGTCGGCGGATCGAGCTTGCGGTCCTTGGCCACCGGCGACTGGGCCCCGTACTGGTCGGCGCCGTATTCGTAGATGTAGTCGCCCAGGTGCAGCACCGCGTCGACGCGGTCCATCTGCGCGATGGCGCCATAGGCGTTGAAATAGCCCTGGATGAACAGCGAGCAGCTGGCGACGGCCAGCACGACCTCGTCGGTCTTCTCGGGCAGGGTCCGGCCCCGGCCGACGGGCGAGACGCTCGGACCGAACTTGAAGCGATAGAAGTATTCGGTCCCGGCCTTGAGGCCATCGACATCGACCTTGATGGTCCAGTCGCGGTCGGCGGTGGCGGCGACCTTGATGACGCGGGGTTTTGCGAACTTCGCATCGGTGGCGATGTGCAACTCGCCGCCGATGTCCTCCAGCCCGTGGCCGTCATGCGGGGTCAGCCGGGTCCAGACGATCAGCCGGTCCTGAAGCGGGTCACCGGAGGCGACGCCGTGGTTGAAGGCGCCCATGACATGGTCGCCGTGGGCGCGGGCCGCGCCGGCGATGGCGGACGCGCCAAGGCCAAAGCCGGCCAACAATTTGCGTCGATCGATATTCATGGTCTTCCCCTCCGGCGCGTTCGTGCGTTCTTGTCCAACCATCGGACAACAAGGAGATGACAGTGTCCAGCGAAGGCCTCCACGTTCCCCGCGAAAAGCTGAAAGCGAAGACCCTAAACCTGCACTATGCGATTTCTTCGCTGATCGAGGAGCTTGAAGCCGTCGATTGGTATCGCCAGCGGGCAGACGACTGCGACGATGAGGAGCTGCGGAAAATCCTGCTCCATAACGCCCATGAAGAGATCGAGCACGCCGCCATGGCGCTGGAGTGGATCCGGCGCAACGACAGCGAGTTCGACGATCAGTTGAAGGAGTACCTCTTCACCGAAGGTTCGATCACCGGGAAGGAAGAGGAAGCGACGGGGAAGGGCTGAGCCTTCCCCGCGCCGCGGCCTGCTAGAACTTCCAGCCGATGCTGCCGCCCACCATGCGCGGCGCGCCGGGGATGAAGGTCGGCAGGCCGAGGCTGTCGCCGGTGTTGCCGGCGTCGATGATGTAGTCCTCATCGGTCAGGTTGGTGGCGAACAGCTCGAAGGTCAGGTTGGTGTCCGCCGGGCGATAGCTGGCCCGCAGGTTCACCAGCCCGTAGCTGTCCTGCTTCTCATCCTGGATGTTGTCGGCGACGAAGGCGCCCGGCGGCTGCTGGAACACCGCGCGGTCGTTGTTGTCGTCGAAGAAGACCTCCGACTGCCAGCTGTAGCTGGGACGGATGTCGAACGTGCCCCCCAGAGCGTCGAAGCTCCAGCTGGCGGCCAGCGACAGGCTGTGGTCCGGCGACAGGCGGAACTGGTTGCCGTCGTAGGCGCCGCCGTCAAAGCGGGCGTGGCTCCAGGCATAGGTGGCGTACAGCGTCAGGCCGCTCGCCACCCGCCAGTCCGCCTGGCCTTCGAAACCATAGGCCTTGGCCTTGCCGGCGTTGGCGATGGTGAAGACCACCCCGTCCTGGATGACGGTCTGGAAGTCCTGATAGTCGTAATAGTAGACCGAACCGTCGAGCCGCAGGCGGCCGTCCAGCAGGGCGGCCTTGGCGCCGACCTCGTAGCTGTCGACCGTTTCAGCCTCGATGGCGTCGAAACGGGCCGCGCCGCCTGGCGTCGTCGGAGCCCCGGTGGCGAGGATCTCCGGGCGACGGCCACGGGCGTAGGAGGCGTAGAGGTTGACGTCGTCGCTGACCGCGTAACGGCCGACCAGGCGCCAGGTGAAGGCCTCGTCGGTGTGGCTCACCACCGTGCGATCGCCGTTGTTCGCCGTCGGCTGGAAGGTCAGGCCGAAGTTGGGCAGGGCCGAGATCGGGATCAGCTGCACGAACGGGCTCTGCAGGGCGCCGAGGATGGCGTTGGCCTGGGCCAGCAGGGCGTTGCCCTGGGTGACGTTGGCCGGAATGCCGCTGGCGATCAGCTGGTTGGCCTGGCCGGCCAGCTGTGCCGCCCCGACCGCGCCGCCGAGCACGCTGCGGCCGCCCACGGTGAAGGAGCGGAAGCCGGTGTCCTTTTCATCGCGGGTATAGCGCAGGCCGGCGGAGAGCTCGAACCGGTCGGTCACCGCGAAGGTGCCGTCGACGAACAGATCGATGGCGTCGAGGTCGCTGGTCGTCTGCACGGCCTCTACGTGATTGGCGCGCAGGTTGGCGGCGATGGCCTGGGCCTGAGGCGTGGTCAGGACGATGGCCGGGTCAAAGGCCGGGGTGTTGGGATTCTGCGACAACTGGGCGACCAGGCCCTGGACCAAGGCGCCGGTGAAGGCGGTGTTGCCGAAGAAGGCCGACGGGGCCGGGGTGTTGGCCGGCAGGCCGGAGCCGGCGGCCCCGGCGTTGAGCTGGCCGGTCAGGTCGGCGAGTCCAACCCGTTCGTCGAACTGCAGCGGAATGAACTGGTCGCTCTGGTTCTTGAACCAGCTGAGGCCGGCAAAGCCCTTGAAGCGGCCGCCGTCGTCGAAGTTCAGGCGGAACTCCTGACTCCACTGCTTGTCCTGGGCGTCGTTGAGGCCGGTCAGCAGGGGCAGCGACAGGCCGTCGGCGTCGAACACTTCCTGGCTGTCGAACTCGCGGTAGGCGGTGATCGAGCTCAGGGTGAAGTTGTCGTTCAGGTCCCAGGTGATCAGGCCGGTGACGCCCTGAACCGTGCGGTCGACGCCCAGGTCATTGCCGCCGATGAAGCTGGCCGGGGCGCGGATGGCGGCGCCGTCGCGGATGTCCGAACCCGCCAGCACAGCGCCGGTGACCGGGTCGGTCTGGTTGTAGTTCAGCGACTTGAAGGCGGTGCCGGAGGCGCGGTCCTGTTGCCAGTTGACCAGCAGGTCGGCGCGGAAGGCGTCGTTGGGCTCATAGGCGACCGCGAGGCGCCAGGCGGCGCTGTCGACCGATTGGAAGTCGTCGCCGGTTCCCAGGTTCTCGACATAGCCGTCGCGCTGGCGCCAGCGGCCGGCCAGGCGGACGGCGAAGGCGTCGCTGTAGGCGCCGTTGACCATGCCGTCGACCTGCATCAGGCCAAAATCGCCGCCGGTGACCTTCAGCGCCGCATCGAAGCCGGACGGGTCAGCCTTGGCCTGGACGACATTGACCGCGCCGATCAGGGCGCCGCGGCCATAGAGGGTCGACTGCGGCCCCTTGGCCACCTCGACGCGCTCCAGATCGAAGAGCTCAACGTAGGAGCCCTGCGCCTTCGAGATCGAGACGCCGTCCTGGAACACCGAGACTCGGGCTTCGGAGAAGCTGTCGGTGGAATCGGAGGTGATGCCGCGCATCACGAAGCCGGGGTTGTTGGGCGACTGGTCCTGGACCTCGAAGCCGGGGGTGAACAGCGCCAGGTCGGCGAAGTCCTCGACGCCCAGCGACTGGAGCCGTTGGCCGCTGTAGGCGGTCAGCGAGATCGGCACGTCGACCGCCTGCTGCTCGCGCTTCTGGGCGGTGACGACGACTTCCTCGACCGTATCCGCCTCCTGGGCGTGCACGGCGGTGGAAAAGGCAATGGCGGAAAGACCCGCTGCGGCGAGCAGCAGGCGACGGTATGACGACGTCATAGTTCGTATCCCCTCGAACCTGAACAGTGATCAGGCGGAGCTAAGGGGATTGCGTGACGGTGTCACGACGAATGTCGGAAATCGGGAAACTTAAAGGGATTGCGGCGATCCGGCGGGCGCCGCGCCCCGGCTTGGCGGTTGACCCGCACCCCGGCCGGCGGCACGGATAGCCGAATGAGCCCTGACGCCGACGAGACCCTTCCCGACGCCCGTGTCGAGGACGATGAAGAGGCGGCCGACTTCGGCGTCCGGGTCGTCGAGGTTGTCCAGCCCGGCGGGCGGCTTGACAAGGTGCTGGCCGATCGTGTCAGCGAGCTGTCGCGGGGCCGCATACAGGCGCTGATGGCCGCCGGACTGATCAGCCGCGACGGCAAGCCGGTGACCGATGCTTCGGGCAAGGCCCAGGCGGGCCTCTACGAAATCGCTATCCCGCCGCCGGTCGCGGCCGAGCCGCAACCCGAGAACATCCCGCTCAGCGTCCTCTACGAGGACCAGCACCTCATCGTCATCGACAAGCCGGCCGGCATGGCCGCCCACCCTGGCCCGGGTACGGAAAGCGGCACCCTGGTCAACGCCTTGCTGCATCATTGCGGTGACAGCCTCTCGGGCATCGGCGGCGTCCTGCGGCCGGGCATCGTCCACCGGCTCGACAAGGACACCAGCGGCGTGATGGTCGCCGCCAAGTCCGACGCCGCCCACGCCGGCCTCTCGGCCCTGTTCGCGACGCACGACATCGAGCGGGCCTATATCGCCTTCACCCGCGGCGCCCCGGCCCCCGCCCAGGGGGTCATCCAGACCCAGATCGGCCGCAGCCCGCACGACCGCAAGAAGATGGCGGTGCTGAAGACCGGCGGCCGCGAGGCCATCACCCACTACACGGTCGAACAGGCTTACGGCGGTTCAAAGCCCGTGGCCGCCCGTGTCCGCTGCGTGCTGGAAACCGGCCGCACCCACCAGATCCGCGTCCACCTGGCCAGCAAGGCTGCACCCTGCCTCGGCGACCCCGTCTACGGTTCCGCCTCGCCGGTGAACGCCGTGCGGGCCGTCATCGAGCAGGCCGGCCTGACGCGGCAAGCGCTGCACGCGGCGGTGCTGGGGTTCGTGCATCCGGTGACCGGCGAGCGGCTGCGTTTCGAGACGCCTTTGCCGCCCGATATGGCGACGCTGGAGGCAGGCCTAGGCCTGCTTTGACCGCGTCCGGAAGGCGATCCTGGTCGGTGCGGCCGGCCGTCCGGCCTTGTCCGCGAAGTTCTGGTAGCGGTCGCTGTTGAGCCAGACGACGTAGTCCCGACCCGGCTCCAGAACCAGGCTGGCGACCACCGTCCGCTCGTCGACCAGCTCGGGCTGGCCGACGTCAGGCATCGCGCCGTCCCCCTTGGTGACGAAGGACCAGCTGCGGCGCATGGGCCGGTCAAACACGACCGTGAAGCTGGCAAGGGCCGGATCGACGTCGAGATCGCCGTCGGCCGGCACGGTCGACACCACCTTCGGCCCCTCCTCACCGCGCGCACAGGCTGCCGAGGCCGCCATGGCCATCAGGCCCCCGAGAACCATCCGTCGCTGCATTCGCGCCTCCATGCATCACAGGATGCGTCTGAACGCTAAAGTCGGCAAGGTTGAATGCCTGTGTCCATCTTTTCTGAAAACCCTCTCAAGCCTTTTCGATACCTGACTCCCGCGCTCAGGATTACAACCACCCTCGGATTACAAACGCGTCATGGCCTTTGAAACGCCGCAACGGGTTCTTATGTCATCCATTGGAACGGGGGCGGGTGGCCTGTGCCGCAGAGCGGGCAGACCCGGGATCGCCTGCCGATATAGGGGAAGACGAGTATTATGGCTGCTGCATCACTTTCCGTCATGTCGCCCGATGGCGGCCTGTCGCGCTACCTGAGTGAGATCCGCAAGTTCCCCATGCTGGCGCGGGACGAAGAGTTCATGCTCGCCAAGCGTTGGAAGGAACACGAGGACCCCGAGGCCGCGCACCGCATGGTGACCAGCCACCTGCGCCTCGTCGCCAAGATCGCCATGGGTTACCGCGGCTACGGCCTGCCGATCGGGGAAGTGATCTCCGAAGGCAACGTCGGCCTCATGCAGGCGGTCAAGAAGTTCGAGCCCGACAAGGGTTTCCGCCTGGCCACCTACGCCATGTGGTGGATCCGCGCCTCCATCCAGGAGTTCATCCTGCGCAGCTGGTCGCTCGTGAAGATGGGCACCACGGCGGCGCAGAAGAAGCTGTTCTTCAACCTGCGCAAGGCCAAGAGCCAGATCAGCGCCTTCGAGGACGGCGACCTGCTGCCCGAGCACGTGACCTCCATCGCCACCAAGCTCGGCGTGCAGGAATCGGAAGTGGTGTCGATGAACCGGCGCCTGTCCGGTCCCGACGCCTCGCTGAACGCGCCGATGCGCGTCGACGGCGACGCCGAGTGGCAGGACTGGCTGTCGGACGACAATCAGGTTTCGCAAGAGACCGAGCTGGCCGAGAACGAAGAGAAGTCCCTGCGCATGGGCCTGCTCGAGGAAGCCATGGCCGAGCTCTCGGACCGCGAGCGCCACATCATGACCGAGCGCCGGCTGCGGGATGATCCGACCACCCTGGAAGATCTGGCCTCGCAATACGGCGTCAGCCGCGAGCGAGTCCGTCAGATCGAGGTGCGGGCGTTTGAGAAGCTGCAGAAGGCCATGCAGGCCGCGGCCCGCGACCGGAACCTGGTCAACGCTTAAGCCTGCGCGAGACCGCAAGGACAGGTTGGCCTCCAACCTGTCCCTTCACTCGTCCGGACACCCAAATCTCCGTCATCGGACGACCCGAAGGGGCGATCCGGGACCCAGGGGCCGAGGGCTCATACGGTCCCGCCGACCGGTCGCTGTGGCGATAGCGGAAATCTGGCCCCTGGGTCCCGGCTCTCCGGCCCGCGTTGCGGGCCTACGGCCGGGATGACGGCCTGGGGTTGCCTTAGGCCGCCCGACCCTCGTCCTTCGGCAGGAAGGCGGTGATCGCGATCACAGCCGGTTCCAGTTTGGCCCGGTCCAGCTTCTCGCCGATCGCCTTGTTCAGGTTCACCGCCGCGTCCATCAGCTTCAGGTCGCCGACCGACACAGCCGCCTTCTGCAGATCCGCCGCCTGGGCCAGCAGGGCCCGGCGGGCCTGCATCCAGTCGCTGTCGACCGCCGCCATCGCCGCCCGGGTGATCTTCAGCGCCTGCAGGATGCGATCCTGGTCGGGCGTCTTGCGCGAGTCCGAGCGCCGCTTGCGGGGTCCGGCGTACTCGCCGCTGTTGAAACGCCGCCGGTCCGGCCCGACGTAATGCACCGCCTCCACCCAGTCCCGGGGCTTCAGCGCCACGGCCTCCAGCCGCCGCGTCAGGTCCTTGATGGTGTAGGGCTTGCGCAGGAACTCGTGCACCCCGGCGTCGCGGGCTCCCAGGATCGCCTGGGCGGTGGACTCGCCGGTGACCATGATGATCGGGACCTTGCGGCAGGACAGATCGCTGCGCCGCAGGGCGCGGGCCAGACGGGCCCCGTCGATCTCCGGGCCGGAATGCTCCAGGAAGATGATCTGCGGATCCACGGCGCGCGCGGCCTGGATCGCCTTGGCGTCACTGCTCGCCGACCACACCTGACAGGTCACCAGGCTGCGCAGCAGATCCTGCAGCAGCTTGACGGAGGCCGGCTGCGGATCGACCACCAGCACCCTTTGCAGGTGCGGGGCCATGCGCGACAGGATCTTCGGATCGGCGTTGAACACGGTACGCGGCGGCTCCACTGACGGTTAGTCCTCAATCCGTTGCACGAAACGGGTAAAGATCAGATTGAGGATGAACGCGGTCTTCTCGACCGGGCGGCCCGCAAATGTTTCCCTTTGCGCTCGAAAGGCCGTAATCGAACCGGTCTGGATCGACGGAGTCTTCATGCTCGGACGTCTCGCCCCGCTCTTCGTTGTCGCCGTGCTGGCGCTGGCCGCCTGTGGCCCCAAGGCCAGCAATGACAAGCCGCCGGAGACCGGCGATGTCGCCGTCGCCCGCGTTGACGGGCAGACGGTCTGGGCCTCCGACGTCAAGCGCGAGGCGATCGCCCAGGGCCTGATCGGCGAGGGCGAACCCCTCGATATCCAGTCCGAGATGTTCCGCCAGATGCTGGACGAGGTCGTCGACCGCGAACTGCTCAGCGCCGAGGCGGTCCGGCGTGGCCTGGACAAGGATGCCGTGGCGCTGCGGCGGCTGGAGGCGGTGCGCAAGCGTGTGCTCGCCGACATGGTTGTCGAAAGCTTCGTCGAGAAGGGCGTCACCGAAGAGAACATCCAGAAAATGTACCGCGAGCAACAGGACCTCGCGACCAATTCGGAACAGTTCAAGGCGCGCCAGATCGTCGTCGGCAGCCCGGAGGCCGCCGCCGACATCAAGCGTCTGATCGCCGCCGGCCGGCCCTTCGAGGGCCTGGCCATGGAGCGGTCGACCGACAGCGCCACCCGCTTCAACGGCGGCGATTTCGGCGGCTTCTTCCCGCTGGACGTCATGCCGCCCGCCTACCAGGCCGCGCTGAAGGACGCCCAGCCGGGCGCCCTGGTCGGGCCGTTCGCGGTCGAGGGCGGCTGGGCGGTGGTCAAGGTCGACGAGCGCCGGCCTGAACAGCCGCTGACCCTGGACGTGGCGCGGCCGCATATCGTCCGCTTCCTCACCTACGGACAGATCCGCGACCTGCTGGAAAAGCTGCGTGGCGGCGCCAAGGTCGAGACCCTGATCCCCCGTGGCCAGCGCGTGCCCGGCGCCCCCAGCGAGCCGGCCAACGCGCCGCCGCCGGCGCCTGGCGCGACTCTGCCGCCGGCCCCGCCGCCGACCGCCGCGCCCGCCCCTGTTCCCGCTCCTGTGCCGCCGAAACAATGACCGACAAGAAGACCACCTCCGCCAAGGATCTGCCCGCCATGGCCCTCGAGGCCGCCTCCAAACCGGTGGAGGCGGTCGGTAACGCCGTCGAGCGCGCCATCGAACCGATCCGCGCGGCCCTGAAGCGCACGCCGAAGGAGGCCGCGCCCCCCAGGGCCGCCGAGCCGGCCGCGCCCGGCAAGCCCGGACTGGCGGTCTCGCCGCTGGCCGTGCCCTTCCCGAAGATCGCCCCGGTCGCCGGGGTCGAGATCGCCACGACGCGGGCCGGCTTCTACAAGCACGAACGCGAAGACCTCCTGATCATGCGCTTTGCCGAAGGCACCAGCGCCGCCGGCGTCTTCACGCGCCATGGCGTCGGCTCGGCGCCGGTCGACTGGTGCAAGCGCCAGCTGAACACCTCCAAGGGCGCCGACGTGCGGGCCCTGGTGGTCAACGCCGGCTGCGCCAACAGCTTCACGGGCAAGCCGGGCGCTGATGCCGTGCGCCGGGTGGCCACGGCGGTCGGCAAGCGCTTTGACTGCCGCCAGCGCGACGTGATGATGGCCTCGACGGGCGTCATCGGCGTGCTGCTCGACGACGCCAGGATCACCAGCAAGCTGGCGGAGATCGACGGAAAGCTCCACGCCGACGGCTGGTCCGAGGCGGCGGCCGCCATCATGACCACCGACACCTTCCCGAAGGGTGCGCAGGCGACGGCGACCATCGACGGGGTCAAGGTCCGCATCGCCGGCATCGCCAAGGGCTCGGGCATGATCGCGCCTGACATGGCCACCATGCTGGCCTTCGTCGCCACCGACGCCGCCATCGCGCCGGGCGCCTTGCAGACCCTGGTCAGCCTCTACGCCCGCAGCACCTTCAATGCCGTCACCGTCGACGGCGACCGCTCCACCAACGACACCCTGCTGCTGTTCGCCACCGGCCAGTCCGGCGCCCCCAAGATCCACCGGGCCGGCGACAAGCGGCTGGCCGACTTCCGCGAGAAGCTGGAATCCGTGCTGCTCGACCTCGCCCTGCAGCTGGTGCGGGACGGGGAGGGGGCGACCAAGTTCGTCAAGATCAACGTCACCGGCGCCGAAAGCCACGCCTCGGCCCGCAAGATCGCCCGCACGGTGGCCGAAAGCCCGCTGGTCAAGACCGCCTTCGCCGGCGAGGACGCCAACTGGGGCCGCATCGTCATGGCCGTGGGCCGCGCCGACGAGCCGGTCAACCGCGAGAAGATGAGCGTCCAGTTCGGCAAGCTGATGGCGGCTCACGACGGCATGGTGGCGGCCAACTATTCCGAGGCGAAAATGAGCGCCTACATGAAGAAGCAGGAGCTGGAGGTCAGCATCGACGTCGGCGTCGGCCGCGGGCATGCGGTGATCTGGACCTGTGACCTGACCAAGCAGTACGTGGCGATCAACGGCGATTATCGCAGTTAGGCGACCGACAAGCGCGCGGTCTAGCGCGCCAAAGGCGCGCCCCTCTCCCGCTTGTCGGGAGAGGGTGGCAGCCGAAGGCTGACGGGTGAGGGCAGCGCCGGCCCGTCAGGATGCGCACGTTCTGGCGCTGACCGTGCCGCCGCTAATCGTCAAAGGCCGGCGCTGCCCTCATCCGACCCCCTTCGGGGGCCACCTTCTCCCGACAAGCGGGAGAAGGATCCGAGCCCTAGTTCACCAGCTGGTGAATCCCCTTCAACGTCTTCAACAACCCGGCCGCCCCGTCCAGCGGCAGGCAGCTCAGCGGATCGCACAGCGCCTTGTCCGGCTCGGGGTGGAATTCCAGGAACACGCCATCGGCCCCGGCCGCAATCGCCGCCTTGGCGATGATCGGCACCCCATCACGACGCCCGCCCGTCGACGCCCCACCCGTGCGCGGGTCGGCGCCCGGCAGCTGCACCGCATGGGTCGCGTCGATGGTCACCGGCACGCCGAGCTTCTGCATCTCGCCGATGCCCAGCATGTCGACGGTCAGGTTGTTGTAGCCGAACGAATTGCCGCGTTCGCAGAGGATGGTCATGTCCGCCCCGCCGGTCGCTTCCTTGACCTTGTCGAGGATGTTCTTGCAGTCCCAGGGCGCCAGGAACTGCCCCTTCTTCACATGCAGCAGGCCGCCGGCCGCCTGCGTCGCCCGCGCGGCGGCGACCACCAGGTCGGTCTGCCGGCAGAGGAAGGCGGGGATCTGCACCAGGTCGGCGACGGCGGCCACCGGCTCGCATTCCTCAGGCGTATGGATGTCGGTGGCGATCGGCACATTCAGCTGCGCCTTCACCTCGGCCAGAATCTCCAGACCCTTCTTCAGCCCCGGCCCGCGATAGCTCTTCAGCGACGAGCGGTTGGCCTTGTCGTAGCTGGCCTTGAACACATAGGGCAGGCCCAGATCGGCGCAGATGGCCTTCAGCGTCCGGCCCGTATGCAGGGCCAGGTCCAGGTCCTCGATGACATTGAGGCCGGCGATCACGACCAGCGGCGCGCCGCCGCCGAAGGCGATGTTCCAGCGGGTAAGGCTCAGCTGCGACATTCGAAGGCTCCCTGTGGTTGGGGCCTCCATACCAGACGATGCGCCCCTGTCGCCTCCCCTGATGGTCTGGCGTGTCGCAAATGGGGCTGTTAGGTGCAGATGGTATGAAGCCCACCGTCCTCGTCGTCGCCGCCGCTCTTATTGATGCCGACGGCCGGGTGCTGATCTGCCAGCGTCCGGCGGGCAAGCAGCTGGCCGGCCTGTGGGAATTTCCGGGGGGCAAGGTCGAGCCCGGCGAAACGCCCGAAGAGTGTATCATCCGCGAGCTGAAGGAAGAGCTCGACATCGACGTG
>JAUMCZ010000296.1:0-21059 GCA_032122215.1 Caulobacter sp. | reverse complement strand
TCACGTCCGCGTCGTCGAACCGGTCGATCAGGCGGTGGGCGAACGGGTACAGCAGGCCTGTGGCGAGAAGTTGCCAGATGAGGCCGACCAGGTTCGGCGTCGCCCCGCCGTGCAGCATCATGAACAGAAAGCCGGACACCAGCACGACGCCGGTGACGCCTATGTACCAGGCCCACATCATCATCCGGCTCTGGCCCGTCATCATGGCGCGCATCGCCAGGGTCAGGCCGTAGCCGACCAGCATGCTGAGGCCCCAAAGGCCGAACGGCGTGCCCCACAGCAGGTCCAGCACCAGGCCGATGAGCAGGATGACGACCGGAGACAGGATCGAGGGCCGGATCACCGCCCAGGAGAAGACGCAGATCATCGGAAAGATCGGCTCGGGCAGTTGCAGCGTCAGCAGTCGGAACGGCAGGCCGAGCAGCAGCGTGGCGGCCAGACAGATCAGCGCAGGCGCGCCCATCCAGCGCCAGGGGTCGAGCGGCCGGGCGGCCTGCAGGCTCACGGCGTTCCCCCCGGCGTGGTCGCGGCTTTCTGCGCCGGCGCCTTGGTCGGCGGCGGCGCGGCGGCCTTGGGCTGCCCGGAGATGACCGTCGCGGGCGCGGCAGTCTTCGGCGCCGGCGGCGTCACGGCCTTGGCGGCGGGCGGAACCTGGGGCTTGGCGACGGGCGGGGTCGTCGGCGCGGCGGGCCTGGGCGTCGGAGCTAGGATGGTCTTGGCCGCGAGAGCCGCCGGATCCTCGGTCTTGACGTCGGGCATGACGCCGGAGTTCAGCGCCTTGTCGTCGGCGAGCTGCGAAAAGTCCTTGAACTGGATGATCCGAACCCAGTCGAGCGCCGTGGTGTCGCTGTCCAGCGCCACCCGCCAGCGGCCGTCCAGCCCCTTCACGGCCCGGCCCACCGGCAGCCCACGCGGATAGATGCCGCCGTCGCCGCTGGTCAGCACCCGGTCGCCCTGCTGGACCGGATCGGGACCACGCAGGTTGTCCAGACGCGGATTGTCGCCCCCGTCGCCGGTCAGGATGGCGCGGGCGTTGCTGCGGGCGATCATCACCGGCGTTCGCGAGGACACGTCCTTCAACAGCAGGATCCGGCTGGCGTTGGACGAGACCCCGATCACCCGGCCGATGACGCCGCGCTCGCTGATCACCGGATAGCCGATGCTCACGCCCTTGTCGGCGCCCGCGTTGGCCAGCTGGGCCCGACGGAAGGGTCCGCGTCCGTCGAAGACCACCCGGGCGGTGACCATCGGCATGGCCGGCTCGGTGCGCACGCCCAGCATGGTGCGCAGGCGGGCGTTCTCGAGGGCCAGGGCCTGGGCCCGGTCCTCGACGCGATGGGCGTCCTGCAGTTGCTTCTTCAGCCGGCGGTTCTCTCCGGCCGCGTCGAAATAGCTGCCTAGCCAGGAGAAGCCGCCGCTGATCCAACGGCCGGGCTGGGCGACCACATCACCGACCGGGGCGACGACATTGTCGACGGCGGTCTGGGTCGCCTGCTGGGCGGTGTTCTCGACGGAGCCGCGACGGTCCGAGACCATCAGGGCGATACCGATGATGACGCAGACGACCAGAGCCACCGCCGCCGTCCAGGCGAGGGGCACCTTCAGATCGCCGAACGTGTCCTGGCGAAACGCCACCCGAAGTCTCCGATAGGACTGAACAGTCCCGATTCGAGAAGTTTAGACTAGGGTGCTCTCAAGAACGCCCTTCATCCACTTGGGGTGTTCAAGAACCTTGCCACATCCGAGCGCCACGCAGGACAGCGGATCGTCGGCCACGGTCACCGGCAGGCCGGTGTGGTCGCGGATCTCGGCGTCCAGGCCGCGCAGCAGGGCGCCGCCGCCGGTCAGCATGATGCCCTTGTCGGCGATGTCGCTGGCCAGTTCGGGCGGGGTGGCTTCCAGGGCGACCTTCACGGCCTCGACGATCTGGTTGACCGGTTCTGCAAGCGCGTCAGCGGCCTGCTTTTCCGAAATGCGGACTTCGCGCGGCACGCCCTGCATCAGGTCACGGCCCTTGACGTCGATCGACAGACCCTCGCCGTCGGCCGGCGAACGGGCGGTGCCGATTTCCTTCTTGATGCGCTCGGCGGTGGTCTCACCAATCAACAGGTTATGGTGGCGGCGCATGTAGCTGATGATGGCTTCGTCCATCTTGTCGCCGCCGACCCGCACGCTGCGCGAATAGACGATGCCCGACAGCGACAGCACGGCCACTTCGGTGGTGCCGCCGCCGATGTCGACGACCATCGAGCCGGTCGGCTCATGGATGGGAAGGCCGGCACCGATGGCGGCGGCCATCGGCTCATCGATCAGGCCGACGCGGCGAGCGCCGGCGTTCAGGCAGCTGTCGTTGATGGCGCGGCGCTCGACGGCGGTGGCGCCCGACGGCACACAGACGATGACCTTGGGGTTCACGAAGCCCTTGCGGTTGTGAACCTTGCGGATGAAGTACTTGATCATCTCCTCGGCGACTTCGAAGTCGGCGATGACCCCGTCGCGCATCGGACGGATGGCTTCCATGTGGCCGGGCGTGCGGCCCAGCATCTGCTTGGCTTCGATGCCGACGGCATGGACGCTCTTGCGGCCGCCGATGTTGCGCAGGGCCACCACGGACGGCTCATTGAGCACGATGCCCTTGCCCTTCTGATAGATCAGGGTGTTGGCGGTGCCGAGGTCGATGGCGATGTCGTTGGACATGGCGCCGAAGAGAGAGCCGAACATTCAGGGCCTTGAGGTCAGGTGCAAATCGGGACGGGCGAAGCGCTGCCCTGCAAGCCTTGCACCATGCGAAAAAGCCCCCGGGGCCCCCAGATTCGCGGTTTGGTCCAAAGCATTGCGGAACGTGACGCGTTTGCCCCGCGAACGTGTTGATTTCAAGGTCTAAACTGAGCGTCGTTTGACCAAGTGGCGGAACGTTCGTTCGCGGGACCGCCCCTAGGGGAACGGCAGCGGTTCGAGCCGTGAGGTCCCAACCGACTCAAAGGGGTTGTCGGCTCCGCTCTCGACATGGATTTTCCATTGCGGGAACGGCGAAAGAGTGAAGCCCACGTCGGGCTTTCCTCGGGCATCTGACGGTTTTCCGCCCCGATGACAGCCCACTGAAACGGTCCCCTTGAGGGCCTTGCCCACACACCGGAAGTCCGCCTCCCGCACGCCCTTTCTTTTGCGCGTCATGATCCAGAGGAGGGTCGTGGAGTCATTGCGCTCGGTCCCCTGATAGTCGAAGGCCCAGGTGGCCGGAACCTCATCGGAGCGGCCTCCACGATCCGGCCAGACGGTCCGCTCCAGGGTGAAGTCGAGCCCCCTCACCTGCCCCAGCCGAAGGTCGGAGGCGTACCAGTCGCCACCGCCGCTCGCCCCGCCGGACAGGAACCCCCTATCGGACGCCGCCAGTTGCGACAGGGCGTTGCCGAGATTGGCAGGCAGGCCAGGCGCGAGCCCCGGGGCGACGGGCCGACCATTGAGCGGGGTGAGAACCGTGTGTTCCGTCTTGCCCTCCCGCACCACGCGCAGGCCATCCCCCGACAGCCACAGCTTCCAGATCGTGTGCGGCGGCCGCAGGGCGCGGCTCATCAGGGCGGATCGGCTGTAGCAGGCGATCTCCAGATAGCTGACCGTCCCGCCGCTCCTGCAGAACTGGCCGATCTCAAGATCCGGGCCAGGATCGCCCCCCAGGTCGTCCCGGTCGTAGTCCGTGCCGTCATGGCGGAACACCGTCCCGGGAGCGCCCTGTCCCGGCTGGATCTCGATGACCAGAACACCGTCGACAACGGCGACCCGCGCGGTGTGGTCCGGCGGAGACGGCATCAGGCCCTCGGCCACCCGCAGATCCTGCGGTCCCCGGGCGGCGAGGGCGGCGATGAAGCCGGCGTCCGCGGCCACGGCGGCCGGCGCCGACAGGATCAAGGCCAGGGCAAGACAGACGGCGCGCATCGACGGCCTCCTTCCCGCATACCCTGGACCCTGGCCCGGCCAACCCGCATCCCCGGAACGAGGGGTTCAGCCCAGGGCGGCGAGCAGCACGCCACAGGCCGTCGCCCCGCCGCACAACCACTGCCAGCGGCTGACGCGCTCGGCGAACAGGCGCTTGCCGGCCAGGGCTGCGATCGGCATCTCGACGACCCCGACGGCCCGGACAAGTCCGGCCGGGGCCATCGCCAGGGCGATGAACCAGCCCGCCGAGGCCAGGGCCCCGAACAGACCGGCGCCCATGGATACGCGCCAGGACCGCACCACCGCCATCAGGGCCTGACGGGCAAAGAGCAGCATCCAGCTCCCCAGAGCGGCCGTCTGGATCGCCTGGACGACGGCGACGGTGACCAGGGCTGCGGGGATCGGGTGGGCAAGGTCCAGGGCATGACTGGCCTGGCGGAAGGCGTTGGCGCTGACCGCGAAGCTGGCGCCCGACACCGTGCCCAGGATCGCGGCGCTCCAGTCCCGGGGACCTTCGATACGTCGGGGCCAGCTGAGCGCGGTGAGGCCGGCTGTGGCCAGCAGGATCCCGCTCCAGGCCGCCGGGCTGAGGTGGTCATGGAAGACGAAGAAGCCGATCAGGGCGGCGAACGGCAGACCACTTTGCTGGAAGGCGGTGCCGAGCGCGAAGCTGGACCGCTGCATGGCGACCAGCAAGGCCGCCGTGGCCCCGATCTGGGCGAAGGCGCCGAGCGCCGACCAGGCGAAGAAGGCGGGCGAGAATGTGAGGTCATGGGGGGCCAGAGCCAGCGTCGCCGCCACAAACAAGCAGCTGAACGGCAGGCCGAACAGAAACCGTACCAGCGTTGCGCCCCAAGGACCGGAGCCGGTCATCAGGCTCCGCTGGGCGGCGTTGCGGGCTACCTGAAAAGCGGCCGCAACGATGGTGACGGGAATCCAGAACATCGCCGGTTCGCCTACACCCCCCCTCACCGCCCGTCATCCCCGGGATTGGCGCAGACTTCTCGTTGGCGTCTGGAGCGGGCGACGCGAGAGGCTTTCGCCTTGTTCGTCGCGGGGTGGTAATTGGCTACCCCCGCGCTGTGCGGGCGAAGCCAGACCTGTCGGGATGTGATGAAGCGAATTTTGATTGGCGCGGCGGCGCTACTGACCCTGATGTCGGCGCCGGCGGCAGGTCAGCCCGCACCCCGGGCGTCGATGCTCGAACCCGGTTCGGCTTGCCGCACGCCGGGACGGCACATCGAAGAAGCCGGACTGGTTCGTATTGGCGGAATCCAGCAATGGATCACCATCGAGGGACAAGACTGCGGCAACCCGGTCGTCCTCATGGTCCACGGCGGCCCCGGTAACCCGAACACACCCTTCTCCCGTTCGTTGTTCGGCGCCTGGACGGCCGACTTCACCGTCGTTCAGTGGGATCAGCGGGGGGCGGGCAAGACCTATGCCGCCAATCCGCCAGGAGAGGACGAGGCGCTCAGCATGGAGCAGCTGACCCGGGACGGAATAGAGGTGGCGCGCTACGTCACTGAACGACTGGGCAAGCGGAAAGTGATCCTCATGGGTGGCTCCTGGGGGTCGGCCCTGGCCGTCAACATGGCCCAGGCGGAACCGGAGCTTTTCCACGCCTATGTCGGCACGGCGCAGCTCGTCAGCTATGCGGACGACGTGGGGGCCAGCTACGCACGCACCCTGCGACTGGCCCGCGAAGCCGGCGACGCCGACGCGATTACCAGGCTGGAGGCCCTCGGCCCCCCGCCCTGGATCAATCCGCGAAGCTTCGGAGTCCTCCGCCGCGTCACCCGCAAGTACGAGGCCCTCCGGACCGACCCGCCGCCGGCGGACTGGTTCAGGCCCCTGGCGGGATACGACACGCCCGCCTACGAAGCGGCCTACGAGGCCGGTGAAGACTACTCCTATCTTCAGTTCGTCGGACTGGCCGGGGACGGCATGGGTCCGCGGATTGACCTCCGCAGTCTGGGGACGGCGTTCCGGATGCCGGTCTTCCTCCTCCAGGGCGAAGAGGATCTGGTCACGCCCTTGGACGTCTCCGAAGCCTATTTCGACAGCCTGACCGCCCCGACCAAGGCCTTTGTCCGCCTGCCCCGCACCGGGCACGATCCCAACCGGATCATGATCGACGGCCAGTTGCAGGTCCTGAAAAGCCGGGTGCGCGACGCGGCCATGAAAGCTGACGCCCGCTAAGGTCGGCTCCGCGCCGGACGCGGGCGATCAGAAGCCACTGGCGGTGGCCAGCACGATGCCGCTCCCGGCCGCCGGGCTTGCTTGCCGCCAGCATGCGAAAATGGCCGCCGGTGCGGGCGTCCTACGGCATGTCAAAGCCCATCGCCTGCGAACGGCGCAGCAGATCGCGCCACGCCGACGGCGTGTCGTCATCCTTGTTGATCATGATCCGCGCCTGATCCGGCCCTGAAAGGCCGGGCCGCTAGAAGCCCGAAGCGATGGCCGTTTCCGGCCGGCTCTTTTCCTTGCGCGAGAAGAGGTTGTTGAGCGCGTTCACATAGGCCTTGGCGCTGGCGGTCAGCGTATCAGTGTCCGCCGCCTGCCCCGTCGCGATGCGGCCGTCCTCTTCCAGACGCACCGAAACCTGGGCCTGGGCGTCCGTGCCTTCGGTCACCGCATGGACCTGGAACAGGCGCAGGGCGGCGGCGTGCGGCACGATGATGTGGATGGCGTTGAACACCGCGTCGACCGGGCCGTCACCGGTGGCTTCGGCCGTCTTCTCGACGCCGTCGACGTCCAGGGTCAGTTCGGCCGACTGGCCGTCGGTGCCGGCCACGACCCGCAGCTTGGCGACCCGGATCTTCTCCGAACCGCGCGCCAGGGCGTCGTCGACCAGGGCGATGAGGTCGTCGTCAAAGACGTGCTTCTTCTTGTCGGCCAGTTCCTTGAACCGAACGAAGGCTTCGTTCAGCGCGTTCTGGCCCAGCTCGTAGCCCAGGGCCTTCAGCTTCTCGCGGAAGGCGTGGCGGCCCGAATGCTTGCCCATCACCAGGTTGGTGGCGCCCTGACCAACGTCCTCGGGGCGCATGATCTCGTAGGTCTCGGCGTTCTTCAGCATCCCGTCCTGGTGGATGCCGCTCTCGTGGGCGAAGGCGTTCTTGCCGACGATGGCCTTGTTGAACTGCACCGGGAAACCGGTGATGGCGGAGACGTAGCGGCTGGCGCGGGTGATGTGGATGGGATCGACGCCGCTGTCGAAGCCCAGGTCGTCGCCGCGTACGCGCAGGGCCATGACGATCTCTTCCAGCGCCGCGTTGCCGGCCCGCTCGCCGATGCCGTTGATGGCGCATTCAACCTGACGCGCCCCGCCCTGGATGGCGGCGATGGAGTTGGCCACGGCCAGGCCCAGGTCATTATGGCAGTGGGCCGAGAACACGACCTCGTCGGCGCCGGGCACCTTGGCGATTACGTCACGGAACATCGCGCCGTACTCTTCCGGGTACGAGTAGCCGACCGTGTCGGGCAGGTTGATGGTCTTGGCGCCGGCCTTGATGGCGGCCTCGACGCAGCGATACAGGAACTCGCGGTCAGTACGGGTGGCGTCCTCGGCCGACCATTCGACGTCGCCGCACAGGTTGCGGGCCTTGGCCACCGAGGCGGTCACCGCCTCCAGCACCGCGTCCGGCTCCATCTGCAGCTTCCACTTCATGTGCACCGGGCTGGTGGACAGGAAGGTGTGGATGCGGCCGCGGGCGGCCGGGCGGATGGCCTCGGCGCAGCGCTCGATGTCGCCGGCGGCGGCGCGGGCCAGGCCGCAGACGGTGCTTTCGGTGACGATGCGGGAGATCTCGCGCACCGCCTCGAAGTCGCCGTTCGAGGCGATCGGGAAGCCGGCCTCGATGACATCGACCCCCATCTCCTCGAGGATCTTGGCCAGCTCCAGCTTCTCGTCCAGGGACATGGAGGCGCCGGGCGATTGCTCGCCGTCACGCATGGTGGTGTCGAATACGATGACGCGCTGGGCGCCGGAAATGATCGAGCTCATGGGGTAAATTCTTTCGTCGCGGGTCTGTTTGGCGGGTGGAGCTTTTTGCCCCTGGGCGACCCGCCGCGACGTATGCGCAGCTAGACGGTCATCCAGGGGCAGCTAAGCCCGAGGAGCCGAAGAAGACGCAGGGTGTCGCGCTGACGATCCATGCCACCGATGTACAGATTCACCCTGAATCACGCAAGCTTTTTGCGCCGATACCCGATTAGGAAGCCTGCTGAGCAAGAACCTTCCGCACCGCCGGCCGCGCCCGCATCCGCTCGCGATGCTCGTGCACCTTCGGAAAGCGGCGGACATCGACGCCGATAGTGTCCAGCCAGTCCGCGAAGACGAACAGATAGACATCCGCGAGGCTGAACTCGTCGCCCAGCACCCATGGGCCCTCGAACATCTCGGTCTCGATCAGGTCGAAACAGGTCGCGTAACGCTCGGGCGCCACCGCCTGCAGATGAAGCCGGGCGGCCTCGTCATCGGCCCAGCGGTAGGGCCGACGCCAGTGGGCGTACGCGACATGCACGGTCGCGGCGATGTAGGCGTTGAAGGCCTGCATCCGCGCGAAGCCGAAGGCGTCGTCGGGGGCCAGCTGTCTCTCCGGGAAGGCCTGGGCGATCCAGCCGAGAATGGCCATGTTCTCCGTCAGCACGCCCTCGTCGGTGACCAGCGCCGGCACCCGCCCCTTGGGATTGATCGCCAGATACTGCGGCTGTCGCTGCTCTTCTTTCGAAAAGTCGACCCGCAGCGCCTGGTAGGCCGCGCCGGCCTCTTCCAGGGCGATGCGCGCGACATCGGAGGCGGAACCGGGTTGGTAGAAGAGGGTCAGCATGGGCGAGGCCTTTCCGCCCCTTCCCTACTCCGGCCGCGTGACGATCGGGAAGTCGCCTTTCGGTGCATCGAACCAGCCGAGCATCTTCACCAGCGCCGCGCCGTTGCCCTCGACCTTAACACCCGGCTGACCGGCCAGCGGCTTACCGGTGAACAGCGCCTGCAGCAGCAGCGCCCTCGGCAGGGTCAGGGTCGCCTCGGCCTTCGCGTCCGCCGCCGCCGGTCGGCCGACCAGCACCTGGTTCTTCACCGTCACCAGATAGCGCTCGCCCCGGTCCGGAAAGACGAACAGCACCGACGTCCCGCCATCGCCCACCTTTTCCGGGTTCAACCGCACGGCCAGCAGGTCGAACAGCATCGGCGTCGGCATGTTCATCACCACATCGGGCGAGCCGGCGCCGGCCGCCGCCGGCGGCGCGCCGTTGCGCAGTTCCCCGGCGCCGGTCAGGTAGATGTTGCGCCACAGGCTGCTCTCGGCCTGATAGCCCATCTGGTCGTAGGTCCTGGCCAGCTGTTCGGCCGCCGCCTTGTCGGCCGGATCGGCCTGGACGACGTTGTTCAGCAGGGTCGCCGCCCAGGCGTAGTCGGCGTCGTCATAGGCCTTTGCCGCCAACGCCCGCACCTTCGCCGCCCCGCCCATCGCCGCCACATAGCGCGTAGCCTGTTCGACCGGCGGCAACACCGCCAGGCTGGCCGGATTGGCGTCGTACCAGCCCATGTAGCGCTGATAGACAGCCCGGCTGTTGAAGCTCATCGTGCCGTAGTAGCCGCGGTTGAACCACTGGTTCGCGAGGACTGGCGGCAGCTTGATCCGGTTGGCGATCTCCGCGCCCACATAGCCCTGGTTCATCAGCCGCACCGACTGGTCGTGCAGGTATTTGTAGGCGTCGCGGTGGCTGAGCAGGTAGTCGCTGACCACCGCCTGGCCGAAGCGCGGCCAGCCGTGGCTGGTGAACAGGACGTCCGTCCGGGCGCCATACAGCTCGACCGCCTCCGAAAGGCCGTCGGCCCAGACCCTGGCGTCGCGCACCAGAGCCCCGCGCGGCGTCAGCACATTGTGCATCGTCGCATTGGCGTTCTCGGCCATGCACAGCACCCGGAACTGCGGCAGGTAGATGTTCATCTCGGCCGGCGCCTCGGTGCCGGGGGTGAACTGGAACTCCAGATCGACGCCATCGACCGTCATCGTCTGGCCGGTGCGGGTGATGATGTCGCGCGGGGCGATCAGGGTCACCGTGCCCTTGGCCACGGCCAGACCGATGCCTGAACTCATCTGCCCTTCCGGCCCGGGCGTCAGATTGTGCCCGAACTGAAATCCGGCCCGGCGGCTCATGGCCGTGCCGGCGATGACGTTCTCCGACACCGCCTCCTCGAGGAAGCCCTGCGGCGCGATCACCCGCACGTCGCCGGGGCCCGTGCCGACATCCTTCTCGTCGATGACCCCGCGCACGCCGCCGAAGTGATCGGCATGGCTGTGGGTGTAGATGACCCCCACCACCTTGCGGGCCCCGAGCTTCTCATTGACCAGGTCGAGCGCCGCCTTCGCCGTCTCGGTCGTGGTCAGCGGGTCGATGATGATCCAGCCGGTGTCGCCCTGGATGAAGGTGATGTTGGCGACATCGAAGCCGCGCACCTGCCAGATGCGGTCCGAGACCTTGAACAGGCCGTGGATCGCCAGCAGCTGGGTCTGCCGCCAGAGGCTGGGGTTCACACTGGCCGGCGCCTCGCCCTTGGCGAAGTCATAGGCCGCCAGGTTCCAGGCGACGCCGCCGTCCGCGCGCTTGATCAGCGGATCGGTCCGGCTGGCGACAAAGCCGCGCCGGGCGAAGTCGAAGTCCTGATCATCCGCAAAGGGCAGCTGGGCCTTGAGCCTGGCCTGCGCCGCCACCGTGGCCGGCGTGGGCTTCTCCGCCGCCTGCGCGCCGCCGGCCAGCATGGCCCCGATGAGAACAACCGCTCCGAACCGCATACGCCCCTCCTCCATTTTTCAGGAAGATTAGCGGCGTGACACCCCAAAAAATGTAACCTCAGTCGCTTTTTAGCCCACCTCTGGCGACAGTCTCTGCTTACCCGCGGACGGGGTCAGGACTCGCCCTGGTCCAACGCCGCCTGCTCCGCCTCATGCTTCTTCAGCCAGCGGCGGGCGTACAGGCCGATGCCGATCCACACCGCCACCACGACGGCGATCGTCAGGTAGTGCCAGACGTTGCCCTCGCCCCTGAAGCTCTGGACCAGAGAATTGCCGGCGAACGCCGTCAGCACGATCTTGGGAATGATCCCCAGCGCCGTGCCGGCCGCGAAATGCCGCTGGCGCATCGGGGTCACACCCGCCGCCATGTTGACAACGATAAAGGGCGCCGAGGGCACCAGCCGCACGATCAGGCTGGCCAGGAAACCGTTCTCGCCGATCAGCCGCATGAAGCTGTTGACCCCCTTGCCGCCAACGTCACGCAGCAAGCGGCCACCGAACATCCGCCCCAGCCAGAAGCCGACCTGCGCCGACACCAGGGTGCCGATCCAGCTGTAGGTCATGCCCAGCCACGGCCCGAAGGCGACCACGGCGGCCGCGATCAGCACAATCTGCGGCACGCCCAGGAAGGCCAGCACGGCAAAGGCCCCGACCGCCACCGGCAGGCCCCAGAACCCGTGCACCGAGCCCAGCCAGCCCTCAACGGTCGCCTCGCCGTCCAGCCCCATCAGCGGCGCTCCGAACAGGAACACCAGCCCGACGCCGCCGAACAGCACGAAGCTCACCGCGACCGAGCGCCAGGCTTTGGCGTCCATGTTGAGGACGAAGTTTAGAAAGGCCTTCATACGATCGAAGGCCTCGCCGATTGCCGCGATGGGGTCAAGGGTAGGTTGCGGGTCTATGCGGGCCTGAGGGCGGTCTGGGGCGGCGTAGCTCATCTCAACTCCAACAGTCCCCGAACCGCTTCAACCTGTCCGCCAACGGACGGTTCCTCAAACCATCCTGTGACTTTGGTTCCCTGTGACTTTGCCGCTACGCTGGTCTCATGAATCTCCTCGGCGTCTCCGGCAGCCTCCGCGCCGCCTCCTTCAACACCACCCTGCTGCATGCGGCGCAGGATCTGCTGCCGGACGGGGTCACCCTGACCATCCATGGCCTGCACGACCTGCCGCTGTTCAATCAGGACGTGGAGGCAGAGGGCGACCCGCCCGCCGTCACCGCCTGGAAGCAAGCGATCCGGGGTGCCGACGGCGTCCTCTTCGCCTGTCCCGAATACAACGCCGGCATCACCGGCGTGCTGAAGAACGCCATCGACTGGGCCAGCCGTGGCTCCCCTGCCCCGCTGACCGGCCAGATCGCCTGCATCGTCGGGGCCAGTCCCGGCATGACCGGCAGCGCCCGCGCCCAGGACCAGCTGCGCCTGATCCTGCGCCGCACCCTGACCCACGTCGCGCCGATCGGCGAAGTCCTGGTCTTCCAGGCTCACACCAGGATCGTCGACGGCGTCCTGACCGACGAGAAGACCACCGCCGTCTTCGGCGCCCACCTGAACGCCTTTGTCGACGAGGTCCGCCGGCTCAGGGGCTGAAGGGGCGGCTGACGCCGTCTCCACGAAAACTGCACCGCCTGTCTGTTGCGGCGCATCCCCCCCGCGCGTAAGACCCCCGCAATCCTGAAAACCAGACCTCCAGGGGAGTCTCTACCGATGTCGCTCGAATCCGCCGCTCTGGCCCGCGTCAAGCCGTCCGCCACCATCGCGGTCACGGCCAAGGCCCGCCTGCTGCAGCGCGAAGGCCGAAACGTCATCGGCCTGGGCGCCGGCGAGCCCGACTTCGACACCCCCGACAACATCAAGCAGGCGGCCATCGCCGCCATCAACGCCGGCAAGACCAAATACACCGACGTCGACGGCATCCCCGAACTCAAGGAAGCCATCTGCGCCAAGTTCGCCCGCGAGAACGGTCTCACCTACAAGCCGTCCCAGGTGAACGTCTCGCCGGGCGGCAAGCCGGTCATCTACAACGCCTTCGTCGCCACCCTGAACCCGGGTGACGAGGTCATCATCCCCACCCCCTACTGGGTCAGCTACCCGGACATGGTCTACCTGGCCGGCGGCGAGCCGCGTTTCGTCCAGACCAGCGCCGCCACCAACTTCAAGGTCGAGCCGGCCGCCCTCGAGGCCGCCATCACCCCGCGCACCCGCTGGGTGCTGCTCAACAGCCCGTCCAACCCGTCGGGCGCCGCCTACACCCGCGATGAACTCAAGGCCATCGGCGAGGTCCTGCTGCGCCACCCGCACGTCTGGATCCTGACCGACGACATGTACGAGCACCTGGTGTTCGACGACTTCGAGTTCACCACCATCGCCCAGGTCGTGCCGGAGCTCTACGACCGCACCCTGACCATGAACGGCGTCTCCAAGGCCTACAGCATGACCGGCTGGCGCATCGGCTACGCCGCCGGGCCCGAGCCGCTGATCAAGCTGATGGCCAAGGTGATGAGCCAGTCGACCTCCAACCCCTGCTCGATCTCGCAATGGGCGGCGCTGGAGGCCCTGAACGGCCCGCAGGACTTCATCAAGCCGAACGCCAGACTCTTCCAGGAGCGCCGCGACCTCGTCGTCTCCATGCTCAACCAGGCCACCGGCATGCACTGCCCGACCCCGGAAGGCGCCTTCTACGTCTACCCGTCGGTCGCCGAACTGATCGGCAAGACCGCCCCCACCGGCAAGGTCATCACCGATGACGAGGCCTTCGCCAGCGAGCTGCTGGAGTCCGAAGGCGTCGCCGTGGTGCATGGTGCGGCGTTTGGCCTCTCGCCCCACTTCCGGATCAGCTACGCCACGTCGAACGCGGTCCTGGAGGAGGCCTGCGGCCGCATCCAGCGCTTCTGCGCGGCTGTCCGGTAGAGACCACTCACGCTTTAGTAAGCCTGCACGATCTACGACTCTCTACACACCATTTTGGGGATCGTTGTTCTGCGAATCATAATCCATTCGCATAACAACGGTCGTCCGACATAATCGCAGAGGTCGATCGCCATGCCGTTTCCTGCCGTCGTTGCCCTAGCCTCGCTTGACGGGACCACGGGTTCCCAGATCACCGGCGAGGCCGCGTCCAACTACGCCGGTCAGTCGATCGCCAACGTCGGCGACATCAACGGCGACGGCATCGACGATTTCGCTGTCGGCGCGACAGGCGTCGGCGGGGCCAGCCAGGGCGCGGTATACATCGTCTTCGGTTCGGCCTCGGGCTACCCGGCGGCCTTCAACCTGAGCACCCTCAACGGAACCAACGGCTTCCAGGTCAACGGCGGCGAATACGCCCAGGACTTCGTCGGCGTTTCTGTCGCCGGCGCCGGTGACGTCAACAACGACGGCATCGACGACCTGATCATCGGCGCCTCGGGCGCTGACCCGGACGGCGGCGGCTCCGGCGCGGCCTATGTGCTGTTCGGCAAGAACGTCGCCGTCGACGGCGCCTTCGCCAGCGACATCGCCACCAGCAGCCTGAACGGTACGACCGGCTTCCAGATCAGCGGCACCAACGGCGGCGACGGCCTCGGCTTCACGGTCGCCATGGGCGACTTCAACGGCGACGGCATCGAGGACCTGCTGGTCGGCGCCAACCAGGCCGACAGCTACCGCGGCGCCGGCTATGTGATCTTCGGCAAGGATACCGCCGTCAACGGCGCCTTCGCCGGCGCCATCGACGTGGCCACCCTCGACGGGACCAACGGCTTCAAGATGCCGGCCGTCAATGTCTACGACTACGCCGGCACCTCGGTGACCAACGCCGGCGACATCAACGGCGACGGCATCGACGACATCGCCATCGGCGCCATCGGCGCCGATCCCAACGGCTCCAACTCCGGCGCCGTTTACATCGTCTACGGCAAGAGCACCGCCTTTACCGCCACCGTCAGCCTCAGCGGCCTGAACGGAACAGACGGCTTCCGCATCGCCGGCATCGCGGCGGGCGACCAGACCGGCATCAGCGTCTCGGGCGGGGGCGATTACAACGACGACGGCGTCGACGACCTCGTTATCGGCGCCAACGGCCTGACCAACAACGGCGGGGCCTTCATCGTCTTCGGCCGCAACACCGCCGTTGCCGGCAATTTCGCCAGCAACCTCAACCTCTCCACTCTCGACGGGACCAACGGCGTCCGGATCGACGGCGAGGCGTCGGGCGACAACCTCGGCATCCGGGTCTCGAACCTGGGCGACGTCAACGGCGACGGCATCGACGACTTCATCGTCGGCGCCACCGGCAAGGACGACGGCGGCGCCAACGCCGGCGCCGCCTACGTCGTCTTCGGCAAGAGCACCTGGGGCGCCACAGAGGCCCTCGCCGCCCTGGACGGGACCAACGGCTTCCAGATCAACGGCGAGGCCGCCGGCGACAACCTCAGTCGCGTCGCGGGAATGGGCGACTGGAACAACGACGGGGCCATGGACATCCTGGTCAGCACGTCCTTCCACGACGCGGGCGGCAACAACTCAGGCGCGGCCTGGATCGTCTGGGGTGACGTCGGCGGCCCGGCCTTCGCCGGCACGGCCGGCAACGACGACCTCAGCGGCACCGCGGGCGCCGACACCGCCGACGGCGGCGCCGGCAACGACATCCTGCGTGGTCTGGCCGGCGACGACACCCTCAACGGCGGCGATCTCTCCGACCAGCTGTTCGGCGGCGATGACAATGACACCCTCAGCGGCGACGCCGGCGGCGACCTCCTCTACGGCGAGGCCGGTACGGACACCCTCAACGGCGGCGACGGCGCTGACAAGCTGTTCGGCGGCACGGGCAATGACCAGCTGAACGGCGGCACGGGCAACGACCGCATGGACGGCGAAGCCGACGTCGACACCCTCAATGGCGGGGCCGGCAACGACTACCTCGATGGCGGCGCCGGCGCCGACACCCTGTCGGGCGGTACCGAAAACGACGTCTACATCGTCGACAATGCCGGCGATCAGACCCTCGAGGCCGTCGGCGAAGGCTATGACATCGTCCGCACCGCCCTCGATGGCTGGGTTCTCAGCGCCAATGTCGAAGCGCTGGAGCTGCAAGGGTCCGCCGACATCGACGGCAGCGGCAACGGCGCCGCCAACAACCTGCAGGGCAACGCCGGGTCCAACACCCTGTCCGGCGGGGCCGGGGTCGATACGATCAACGGCAACGACGGCGACGACGTCATCATCGGCGGCGAAGGCAACGACCTGCTGCGGGGCGGGCTGGGGGCCGACACCTTTGTCGTCGCCCACGCCTTTGGGTCAGCGCTGGAAACCGACCAGATCTATGACTTCAGCGACGCTGAAGGCGACATCATGGACTTCTCCGGCGCCTTCGCCGGCACGCTCAGCATCGTCGGCGGCTTCAGCAAGACGGCCGGCGAGATGACCCTGACCTTCGCGGGCGGGGTCACCACGGTCCGCCTCGACACCAACGGCGACGGCAAGACCGACTACCAGGTCAAGATCAACGGCGATGTCACCGGCGATACCGGCGGCTGGCTGCTCTGACGACAAAAAAGGGGCTCGCGACAGCGGTCGCGAGCCCTTTCTTCAACGCTGCCAGCGAGCGCCTAGTGCTTTTCGCGCCAGGCCGCCTTGGCCGCATCGGCAGTCAGGCTGAGCTTGACCTTGTCGTCTTCCACATAGTCGACCCAGCTCAGCGGGATCATGTGGTGCTTGAACCCGCCGGCCAGGTCGATCTTGGCCAGTTCGATGTCGGTTCCGATCACATGATCGACCCGGCCGACATGCTTGTCGTCCGAGCCGATGACTTCCATGTGCTCGCGGATGGTGGAGGCGTCGGTCATTGTGGGGGCTCCTGAAGCGGTCTGGGACCACAACAACGACTGTCGGCGCGGAGGGTTTCAGGCTAGATTTTCCCCATGGCTGACCTGATCAACCTCAACAAGGCCCGCAAGGCGAAGGCGAAAGCCACTGGCAAGCAGGCGGCGGTCGAGAACCGCGCCAGGTTCGGCCGGACAGGCGCGGATCGCTCGCTGGAAGCGGCGCGCAAGGCGAAAGCCGACCAGGCCCTCGACGGCGCGAAACTGACGAAAGACTAGCGTCCCTTCTCCCGCTTGTCGGGAGAAGGTGGCCCCCGAAGGGGGTCGGATGAGGGCAGAGCCAGCCCCTGAAGGTTCGCAAACAACGAAAAAAAGGGCAGCCCGTCCGAAGCCGGTTCTGCCCTCATCCGTCCGCTTCGCGGCCACCTTCTCCCGACAAGCGGGAGAAGGACCACACCTGGCGCCGCCTGCTAGACCCCCAGCTTCGCCTTCAGGATCGCGTTCACCGCCGCCGGATTGGCCTTGCCGGCCATTTCCTTCATCACCTGGCCGACGAACCAGCCGATCGCCTGCGGCTTTTCCTTCACCGCCTCCGCCTGGCCCGGATTGGCGTCGATCAGCTTCTGCACCACGGCCTCGATGGCCCCGGTGTCGGTCACCTGCACCAGCCCACGCTTCTCGACGATGGCGGCCGGAGCCCCCTCGCCTGCCCACATGTACTCGAACACCTGCTTGGCGATCTTCGAGGAGATGGTTTCCTTCTCGATCAGCTCGACCAGGGCTGCGATATCGGCCGGCGGGATCGGCGAGGCGTCGAACTCCAGCCCTTCGGCCGACAGCTTCGCCGCCAGCTCGTTGGTCGTCCAGTTGGCCGTCAGCTTGGCGTTACGACCCACCGCCGCCGTCTCGAAGAACCTGGCCAGCGCCATGTCGCTGGTCAGCACCCCGGCATCGTAAGGCGTCAGCCCATACTGGCTCTGCAGCCGCGCCTTCTTGGCGTCGGGCAGTTCCGGCAGGCCGGCCTTGATCTCGTCCACCCAGGCCTGCTCGATGACCAGCGGCAGCAGGTCGGGATCGGGGAAGTAGCGATAGTCCATCGCCTCTTCCTTCGACCGCATCGAACGGGTCTCGCCCTTCACCGGGTCGAACAGGCGGGTCTCCTGGTCGATCTTGCCGCCGTCCTCGAGGATCTCGATCTGGCGCCGGGCCTCATACTCGATGGCCTGCTGGATGAAGCGGTACGAATTGACGTTCTTGATCTCGCAGCGGGTGCCAAGATGCTTGAAGTCGCCGCTGGCCCGGAAGGCGTCATAGCCGCCGACCTTGCAGACAGACACGTTCACATCGGCCCTCAGGTTGCCCTTCTCCAGGTCCCCGTCGCAGGTGCCCAGGGTCACCACGATCGCCCGCACCTTCTTCACATAGGCCGCGGCCTCGGCGGAGGTGCGGATATGCGGCCGCGAGACGATCTCCATCAGCGCGGTGCCCGACCGGTTCAGGTCGATGAAGGTGGCATTGGGATCGAGGTCGTGGATCGACTTGCCGGCGTCCTGCTCCAGGTGCAGCCGCTCGATGCCGACGGTGAAGGTCGTGCCGTCATCCCGCTCGACCAGCACCTCGCCCTCGCCGACGATCGGATGCTCGAACTGGCTGATCTGATAGCCCTGCGGCAGATCGGGATAGAAGTAGTTCTTGCGGTCGAACCGGCTTTTCAGATTGATCTGGGCGTTGAGGCCCAGACCCGTCCGCACGGCCTGCTCGACACAATGCTTGTTCAGCACCGGCAGCATGCCCGGGAAGGCCGCATCGACAAGCGAGACCTGCTCGTTCGGCCCGGCGCCGAAGCCGACGGCCGCGCCGCTGAACAGCTTGGAATTCGACGCCACCTGGGCGTGGATCTCCAGACCCATGACGATTTCCCAGTCGCCGGTGCGACCTTTGATGGTGGTGGTTTTCTCAGACATCGTCGCCATCCGTACCGAAATTTTCTGTCAGGGCTGCGATACGTCGCGCCCTCGTAATCACCCAGATGCGCCAGCCGACCAGGACCGGCAAAGCGTAGGTCAGACCAAGGATCGTCCAGAGCGGCAGAGGCCCGGCTTCAACCTGGCCCGTCGTCATCAGAGCCAGGGTAACACCAGACGCCGCCACCAAGAGACAGGCGAGCAACAGCCAGTAGACAAGGACCACGACGCTGCTCAGGCGGCGTTTCACCACCACTTCTCCGCCTTGGACTTGAACCCGGCCGCCTTTTCGATCGCACCCGCCACGGAGAACACCGTCCCCTCATCCAGCGCCCGCCCGATCAGTTGCAGCCCGAGCGGCAGCCCCTGAGCATCCACGCCCGCCGGCACGCTGATCGACGGCAACCCGGCAAGGTTGGTCGTCACCGTGAAGACGTCGTTCAGATACATGGCGATCGGATCGGCGTTTCGCTCGCCCAGCGCAAAGGCCGCCGACGGCGCCGTCGGGGTCAGCAGCACGTCGCACTGTTCCCACGCCCGGTCGAAGTCCTCGGCGATGCGGCGACGCACCCTCAGGGCCTTCAGGTAGTAGGCGTCATAATAGCCGGCGCTCAGCACATAGGTGCCGATCAGCAGCCGCCTTTTCACTTCCGCGCCAAAGCCTTGCGCCCGGGTGTTCTCGTAGATCTCGGTCAGGTTCCTGCCCTCGGCCCGGAAGCCGTAGCGCATGCCGTCATAGCGGGCGAGGTTCGAGGACGCCTCGGCCGGGGCCACGATGTAGTAGGCCGGCAGGGCGTATTTGGTGTGCGGCAGGGAGACCTCGACGATCTCGCAGCCGGCCTCGCGCAGCCAGGCGATGCCGTCTTCCCACAGCTTCTCGATCTCGGCCGGCATGCCGTCGACCCGGTATTCCCTCGGCACCCCGACCCGCAGGCCCTTCACCGACTTGCCGACAAAGCTTGCAAAATCAGGGGTTTCAACGTCCAGGCTGGTGCTGTCCTTGGCGTCATGCCCGGCCATGCTGGTCAACAGGATAGCGGCATCCTCGACCGTCTTGGCGATCGGCCCGGCCTGGTCGAGCGAGGAGGCGAACGCCACCACACCCCAGCGCGAGCAGCGGCCGTAGGTCGGCTTGATCCCGACTGTGCCGGTGAAGGCCGCCGGCTGGCGGATCGAACCGCCGGTGTCGGTCGCCGTCGCGCCCAGGCACAGGTCCGCCGCCACCGCCGCCGCCGAACCACCCGAGCTGCCGCCCGGCGTCAGCGACTGGTTGCCGCCGGCCACCTTCCACGGGTTCACAACCGGGCCGAAGGCGCTGGTTTCGTTGGACGAGCCCATGGCGAACTCGTCCATGTTCAGCTTGCCCAGCATGACCGCGCCGTCGCCGAACAGGTTGGCCGTCACCGTGCTCTCGTAGGGCGGCTTGAAGTCGCCGAGGATCTTCGAACAGGCCGTGGCCCGCACGCCCTCGGTGCAGAACAGGTCCTTGATGCCCAGCGGCGCGCCTTCCAGCGGACCGGCTTCGCCAGAGGCGATGCGCGCATCCGACCGCGCCGCCATCTCCAGCGCCTTCTCCGGAGTCTCCAGCACAAAGGCGTTCAGCGAGCGGGCGGCCTCAATGGCCGTGACGTGCGCCTGGGTCAGCTCGACAGCGGAAAACTGTTTGGCCTTCAGGCCCTCCAGCGCGCCCTTCAGGGTGAGTGAGGTCAGCGTCGACATCTATTCCACCACCTTCGGCACGATGAAGAAGCCATCGGCCGTCTTCGGCGCATTCAGCACCACCTTGTCGACATAGGCCCCGTCGGTGACCACGTCCTCGCGCAGCGGCAGGGTCATGGCGACCGCCGAGGTCATCGGCTCGACCCCGTCGGTATCGACCTCGTTCAGCTGCTCGATCCACTGCATGATGCCGTTGATCTCCTGGGCCATCGGCTCCAGGGCGTCATCGGGAACAGCAATCCGGGCGAGACGGGCGACTTTGCGCACCGTGGCGGCGTCAACGGCCATTGGCCAAACTCCAGTCGAAGCGAAAGGCGGTGGTTAGCCGCCGCAGGGCTGCTTTGACAAGGATAACCGGGCGACTCCGGGCGGAAAACGCCCGGACGTCACATCGCTGTGCGCGACTTGATCGTGACTTTCAGCGTGCGCTGGCTGTGCACCTTCGACAGGTCGAAGGTCAGGGTCTTCATATCGGACCCCACGAAGGCCTCCACGACCACCCGCCCCTTTTTGTCCGGCGCGGCCAGACGCCAGGCGTCGTACGCCCCCAACTCGAAGGTGACGTACTTGCTGAAGCCGGTCGCCTCGGCGGTCAGCACCAGCACCCCGTTCTGATGCGACAGCCAGGTCGCCCCGCCCGGATCGTCCAACCGCGTCGCATCGGCTGGCGGCGGCGCGCCGAGCATGGTCGACAGCTCCATCGTCTGACTGGACCATGTCCATTCCGCCGCCTGAACGGCGGGACCGGCGGCGACAACAAGGGCGAGGGCGAGAAGAAGAGCGCGCATGCCCGATTGATTGCGCAACCCGCCGCGCCGCGCGTCCTCCCTTCGGGGGGCTCTGT
>JAUMCZ010000295.1:0-5248 GCA_032122215.1 Caulobacter sp. | reverse complement strand
GCGTCGATCTGGGCAAGATCTACGACTACGACCTCATCCTGCTGGACCTCAACCTGCCCGACATGAGCGGCATGGACGTCCTGCGCACCCTGCGTAACGGCAAGATCAACACCCCGATCATGATCCTCTCGGGTTCCGCCGAGATCGACACCAAGGTCAAGACGCTCGGCGGCGGCGCCGACGACTACATGACCAAGCCCTTCCACAAGGACGAGATGGTCGCCCGCATCCACGCGGTGGTCCGTCGCTCCAAGGGCCACGCCCAGGCGGTCATCAACACCGGCGAGATCGCGGTCAACCTGGACGCCAAGACGGTCGAAGTGGCCGGCAGCCGCGTTCACCTGACCGGCAAGGAATACCAGATGCTGGAGCTGCTCTCCCTGCGCAAGGGCACGACCCTGACCAAGGAGATGTTCCTCAACCACCTCTACGGCGGCATGGACGAGCCCGAGCTGAAGATCATCGACGTCTTCATCTGCAAGCTGCGCAAGAAGCTGGCCACGGCCTCCGGCGGCCAGCACCACATCGAAACCGTCTGGGGCCGCGGCTACGTGCTCCGCGACCCGCAGGACGGCGTCGTCGCCGCCTGATCGGCTTCGAGCTTTGAGATAAGGAAGCGCCCGCCCTCACCGGCGGGCGTTTTCCGTTTTGGCTCCCCTCGCTCACGCCATCCTATGGCTTGCGCCATCGCCCTCGGCATGGCCCCCTGCGTCGCAAGGGGAGACACCATGACCGGGCAAGGGATGCGGATCATCTGGCTGGCGCTGGCGCTGTTTGGCGCGGCGCTGCTGGCCTGGCAGGGAACCATCACCCCCAGGCCGGTGGCCGCCACGGCCCAGGCGACGACCTTCTCGACCGAACGCGCCCTGCGCGACATCGCCGTCATCGCCCGCGAACCGCACCCCATCGGCTCACCCGCCAACGCCAAGGTCCGCGACTATCTGCTCGGCCGGATGACGCAGCTGGGCCTCTCGCCCGTCGTTCAGGAGACCGACGCCCTCTCCTTCTCGCCCGACTATCCGCAGTGGCTGGCCGGCGCTCGGGTGCAGAACCTGATCGGCGTCCTGCCCGGCAAGGACCGCAGCCTGCCGTCGCTGGTCCTGATGAGCCACTACGACAGCGCCCCCGGCTCGCCCGGCGCCGCCGACGACGCCACCGCCGTCGCCGTGACCCTGGAAATCATCCGCAACCTCCAGGCCACGAAAACCCAGCCCGCCCGGGACATAGTCGTCCTGATCACCGACGGCGAGGAATGGGGCCTCAGCGGCGCGGAGGCCTTCTTCAAGCAGCATCCCCTCGCCAGGCGAACCGGCCTGATCATCAACATGGAGGCGCGCGGCGGCGGCGGCCGGGCCAACATGTTCGAGACCGGCGCCGACAACGGCGATCTGATCGCCCGCTACAAGGAAACCGCCAGGGGCCCGATCAGCAGCGCCCTGGCCGTCTTCCTCTACGAGAAGATGCCCAACGACACCGACTTCTCCGTGCCAAAGCGGATGGGGATGACCGGCCTGAACTTCGCCTTCATCGGCCGCCAGTTCGACTACCACTCCCCGACCTCGACCGTCGCCAACCTCGACCCCGGCTCGGTGCAGTCGATGGGCGACCAGGTGCTCAGCGCGACGAAGACCTTCGCCCTCGACCCCACCCTGCCGAAGAAGGCGCCCAGCGCCGTCTACAGCCAGACCTTCGGCGACCACATCCTCGCCTACCCGCCGATCATGGGCTGGCTGGTTCTGGCGCTGGCCGGCGGCCTGCTGATCCTCGCCGGCCGCCGGGCCAGGGCGGCGGGCGAGCGGCTGCGCTGGCAGGACGGCCTGAAGGGCGCGGCGATCGCCCTGGCCACCACCTTGCTGGCCGCCCTGCTGCTGCACGTGGTCCGGCGCTGGACCGGCGTCGGCTTCGGCTTCGTCGAGCAGCGTCCGCTGCTGGCCGCATGGCCGGTGTGGGAGGCGGCCATCTTCGTCATCGGCCTGGCCGCCGTCCTGATCGGACCGCAGCTGGCCGGCAAGACCGCCAGCCGCCGCTGGGTGACGCCCCTGCTCTGCGTCCTGATCGGCGCCGCCTCCAGCCTGGCCGGCGGCTTCGATCCGGTCGGCCTGGGGCTCGGCATCGGAGCCGGCCTCCTCTTCCTGGTCCGCAAGGCGCCCCTGCCCGCCAATGCCGCCTGGGCCGGAGTCCTGTGCTTCGGCTTCGTGCTGGCGACGCTGTTGCAGGCCTTCGTGCCCCAGGTCGCCTTCCTCGTCGCCTGGCCACTGACCCTGGCCGCCCTCGGCGCCGCCGTCAGCCGCTGGGGCGCCGACGGCCGCTGGACCTCCCTGCTTGCCGTGCTGGCGGCCATCGTCTGCGGCTGGCTTGGCGTCTACGTCCACCTGACGGCCCAGGGCCTCGACTTCCCCGCCCTGCTCGGCCTCTTCGCCCTGCTGGCCCTGTTCGTGCTCTGGCCTCTGGCCCAGCCGCAGGGCGAGTTCACGCGGCGCCGCGCCTGGACCCTGATCGGCCTGCTGCTGTTGGTTACGGCCGGCGGCGTCGCCGCGATCTGGGCGACCTGGCAGCCCTGGACGGAGCGCTATCCGCAGTCGCTCAGCCACGTCTACGTCGACGACGGCCAGGCCGGCCAATCCTGGATCGCTGTCCAGAGCGGCGGCGGCCAAGGCCTGTCAATCCTCAAGCCGGCCGGCGACGCCCTGAACTCCAAGGCCTATCCGAAGGCCAGCCTGCCCCCGCTCTACGACCAGCCGGTCACCCTGATGCCCGCGCCGTCGGTCACGGTCGCCAGACCGACCTTCACCAGCCGCACCGGACCCGACGGCCGGGTCACCATGATCCTGACCCCGCCGCCCGGCGCCCGCCTGACCCGCCTGAACATCAAGCTGAAAGCCCCCGTGAAGGACGTCACCGTCCAGGGCCAGCGGACCGCCTGGCTGTCCAGCCCCGGCGAGACGCAGCGCCTGCGCTGGGCCGGCGCTGACCGGCCGCTGGTGATCAGCTTCCGTCCGGCCAAGGCCGGCGCCGGACTGGCCAAAGTCGACTACGGCACAATCCTGGAAGCCTGGCCAACAGGCGTCGAGCGCAACCGGCCCGCGCCGCCCACCATGGACTGGAACCTCAGCGGTTCGACCGGCGTCACCGGCAAGGCCACGGTCCGCTGGTAAGTTGCCCAAATCCAGACTGACATTGACGGCGACTTATTGATTCTATATTTCGTGAACTCTCGAAATATGGAGAGCGCTATGAACCGCCTGCACCTGCATATCGCCGTCGAGGACCTGGACCGGTCGATCGGCTTCTACTCAACCCTGTTCGGCGCCGAGCCGGCGGTGGTGAAACCCGACTACGCCAAGTGGATGCTGGAGGATCCGCGGGTGAATCTGGCCATCTCCCAACGTGGACGTCTGGCCGGCATCGACCACGTCGGCGTCCAGGCCGACAGCGCCGCCGAGCTGGCCGAGATCGCCAACCGGCTGAAGGCGGCCGGCGAGACCACCCTCGACCAGGAAGCCACCACCTGCTGCTACGCCAAGTCCGACAAGAGCTGGGTCGTCGATCCCTCGGGCGTGCGCTGGGAGACCTTCCACACCCTTGGCGAAGCGACCCGCTACGGCGAGGACGAACCGCGCGACAGCCCGGCCCTCGCCGCCACGGCCGGCGCCTGCTGTGGCTGAGGCCCGCCGCGAGTCCGGCCTCGCCGGGCTCGCGGATTTCGGCTATTCCGGAAACATGGAATCGACCGACGCCGTCTCCGCCCTTTCCGCCCTGGCCCACCCGGGCCGGCTGGCCATCTTCCGCCTGCTGGTCCGGTCCGGACCGGCCGGCATGGCGGCCGGCGACATCGGCCGGGCGACCGGCATGCTGGCCAACACCCTGTCCTCCAACCTGACCATCCTGACCCAGGCGGGACTCGCCGCCTCGCGCCGGGATGGGCGGTCGATCATCTACCGGGCCGACTATCAGGCGATGAGCGGGCTGCTGGCCTTCCTGATGGAAGACTGTTGCGCCGGCGAACCTGCCATCTGCGCCCCCGCCATCGCCGCCGCCCAGGCCGGCGCCTGCGGCACGAAGGCCTGCTGACCATGAGCCTGTTCGAGCGCTTCCTGACCCTCTGGGTCGCCCTCTGCATCGTCGCGGGTGTTGCTCTCGGCGCGATCTTCCCCGGCCTGTTCGACGCCCTGGCGGCGATGGAGATCGCCAGGGTCAACCTGCCGGTCGCCGGCCTGGTCTGGCTGATGATTATCCCGATGCTGCTGCGCATCGACCTCGCCGCGCTCGGCCAGGTCGGTCGCCATTGGCGCGGCATCTCGGTGACCCTGCTGATCAACTGGGCTGTGAAGCCCTTCTCCATGGCACTGCTCGCCTGGCTGTTCATCGGCCTGCTGTTCCGGCCCCTCCTGCCGGCCGGACAGATCGACAGCTACATCGCCGGCCTGATCCTGCTCGCCGCCGCCCCCTGCACCGCCATGGTCTTCGTCTGGAGCCAGCTGGTGAAGGGCGAGCCGCACTTCACCCTCAGCCAGGTGGCGCTCAACGACGTCATCATGCTGGTCGCCTTCGGACCCATCGTGGCGCTGTTGCTGGGTCTGGCCTCGATCACCGTGCCCTTCGAGACCCTGGCCCTGTCGGTGCTGCTCTATGTCGTCCTTCCTGCCGCCGCCGCCCAGTTGATCCGGCGCCTCCTGCTGGCGAGGGGCCAGGGGGCGCTGGACCGCGCGCTTAAGATCCTGCAACCGGCCTCGATGGCCGCCCTGCTGGCGACCCTCGTCCTGCTGTTCGGCTTCCAGGGCCCCCAGATCCTCGGCCAGCCTCTGGTCATCGCCATCCTGGCCGTGCCGATCCTGATCCAGGTCTATTTCAACGCCGGCCTCGCCTATGTCCTGAACCGGGCTGCCGGCGAGAGCCACCAGGTGGCCGGCCCGTCGGCCCTGATCGGCGCCAGCAACTTCTTCGAACTGGCGGTGGCCGCCGCCATCAGCCTGTTCGGCCTGAAGTCAGGGGCGGCGCTGGCGACCGTGGTCGGGGTGCTGATAGAGGTGCCGGTGATGCTGTCGGTCGCCGCCCTCGTCAATCGCAGCCGCGGTTGGTATGAGCGCCGCCCGCCCCCTCGCCCGGAGCAGACCTGACCCCATGACCGAACCGACCGTCACCGTCTTCCATAACCCCGCCTGCGGCACCTCGCGCAAGACCATCGACCTTCTGCGCGAACGCGGCATCGAGCCGACCGTCGTCGAGTATCTGAAGGCCGGCTGGACAA
>JAUMCZ010000294.1:0-21023 GCA_032122215.1 Caulobacter sp. | reverse complement strand
TTCGCCATCCGCGAAGGCGGCCGCACCGTCGGCGCCGGCGTCGTGTCGAAGATCGTCGAGTAGTCTTTCGGCTTCACGGCTGAAAAAGCGAAGGCCCCGGTGGAAACACCGGGGCCTTTTGCTATGGGCGAAGGGTTGGGGAAGAACCCCTCATCTCCTCGAGGAGGAGAAACACCCTTGGCGCGCCGCCCGACGTTGCGACGATTTCCCGTCGCGCCTTAACCCAGCCTTCGCCACTGCTCCTGTAAAGCGGTTGGCACACCCCTTGCGGGAATGTCGTCAGAACGACGAAGAGGGTTTCGTTTTGGGTCGCCAACTGAGCGTCGAAATCATCGGGACGGAGGCGCTGACACCCGCCGAGCGCTCGCTGTGGCTTGGCTGGACCAAGGCCAGCCAGGCTTTCGAGTCTCCCTTCTTCCACCCCGACTTCACCGCTGTGGCCGGCCGCTCGGCGCCTGAGGCGCGGCTGGCCGTGCTGCATCGGAATGGCACGGTGGTTGGCTTCCTGCCCCATCAGCGACGGGGTGGTGCGGCCCAGCCGCTGGGCGCGCCGCTCAACGACTACCATGCCGTGATCACCGGCCCTGAGCTCGAGTTTTCCATCGAGGAAGCGGCCGAGCTGGTCGGGGCTCGCAGCTACACCGCCACCGGCTGGACCGGCGCGGCCGAAGAAGGGGAGGGCCGGACTCGCGCCCGTACCCTGCTGGCCGATGTCTCTCAGGGCTGGGATGCCTACTACGCCGGCCGCCGCACGGACTTCGGGAAGTTCTTCAAGGACAAGGAACGGGCCCGTCGTTCGTTCGAGCGCGACCTGGGGCCCATCCGGGTCGAGAGCTCCACGACCGACCTGACCCACTTCGACCGGCTGATCGAACTCAAGCAGGCGCAATATCAGCGCACCCGCCGGCACGACATCTTCGCCTGCGGCTGGACCATCGACATGCTGCGAGGCCTGTTGACCCACCAGAGCGAAGACTTCGGCGCTCGGCTTTCGGTTCTCTATGCCGGCGACCGGCCGATGGCCTATGAACTCGGCCTCAAGGGCGGCGATCATTATCACTTCTGGCTGCCGGCCTACGAGGCCGACGCGGCCCGCTATTCACCCGGCATGCTGCTCAGCATGGAAACCATGAAGGCGGAGGCCGCGCGCCTCTACGACTTCGGGTTCGAGGGCGAGGCCTACAAGAAGTACTTCTGCGACCTCAGCCGCGACGTCTGGGAAGGCGTCGGCCAGGCCGCCGGCCCGACCGCTATGTCCGCGATCTCCGGCCTGGCCCCTGGCGGGCTGGCGCAGAGCGTGCGCCGCCGCTGGGCCATCATCGACGCCTGCGAGACGACGACGCTTGGCCGGGTGAGGGCGCTCAGCGCCGCCGCCTCCGCCATGGCCGGCCGTGGCCGCAGTCAACCGGCCGCCAGCCTGCTGCTGGCCGCCTCCGCCCTTTGCCTCTGACGGAAAAGACCATGAGCTGGCTGTCGCAACCGAAAATCTACGATCACCAGGTCCATGAGAGCGGCATCGCCTCGGACGAGGCGCTGGCCATGATCCTGGACCGCTATCCTGCCGAGCTGCTGGATATCAACGCCTACAGCTATGACGCCGAGGGGCAGGTCAGCCTGGCGACCGGCGAGCGGGGCAGGGCGGATGGCGTCACCCTGTTGGAGGCCATCAAGGGCGGCCGGGTGTGGGTCAACCTGCGTGACGCGCACGAGGCCTATCCGGAGCTCTGGGCGCACATCCAGCCGAAGTTCGACGAGATCGCCGCCGACCTGGGCGTCAAGCCGATCAAGGTGACCGGCCAGCTGATCATGTCCTCGCCGCAGACCAAGGTGCCCTATCATTTCGACGCCGCCGGCGTGGTGCTGTTCCACCTGCGCGGGGTGAAGAAGCTGTGGGTCTATCCGACGGATGAGGCGCACCAGCCGCAGGAGTCGGTCGAGAAGGTGATCATGCGGGTCCAGGCCGAGGAGCTGCCCTACCGCATGGCCTTCGATGGCGACGCCCAGATGGTCGAGCTGCAGCCTGGCCAGGCCCTGACCTGGCCGCTGTACGCGCCGCACCGGGTCGAGAACCAGGGCGTCTTCAACGTCTCGCTGTCGCTGGACTTCCAGACCTGGGAGACGCGGCTGATGCGCGGCGCCCACTACGCCAATGGTGTCCTGCGCCGCTACGGCCTGAAGCCGGCCGCCATGGAGCAGACGCCGGTGATGGCCCGTGCCGCCCTGTGGGCGGCGTCGCTGGCCATGAAGAAGGCCAATCTCGCGCCCAATCTCATCAAGGACTACGAGCGCAGCTTCGAACTGTCGGCCCAGGCGAAGAAGAAGGCGGCCTGAGTCCACGACGCTCTCCTCCCGCTCGTCGGGAGAAGAGTGTTCTGTGAACACTGCGTAATGACCTCGAATTAAGCTGCCTTGCAGCTCGGTCGGTCCTAGCGTCCCCTCATCATTCTGGAGGGACTAAAAAATGCGCCTCATCGCCACCGCCGGGCTCGCCGCCCTCGCCATCGCTGCTTCCGCCGGCGCCGCATCCGCCGGCGACCGTGAGCCCCGGGTCGTCATCAAGAACGCCGTCGCCCGCGTCACCGTCGTGCCGCAGGACCGCGCCGACGTGCAGGTGGTCGTGAAGACCCACGACCCACGCCTCGTGCTCACCGTCGAAAAGAAGGGCGCCCGGACGATCATCGACGGCGACCTGAAGTGGAACAAGATCCGCAACTGCCGCGGCACGGCCGAGACCGCGTCAGCCGACGTCCGTGATGTGGGCACGGTCCAGTACAAGGACATGCCGGAAGTCATCATCTACACTCCCAGGGACGTCGAGATCGGCTCCTCCGGCGCCGTATGGGGCTACATCGGGCGGGCGGGCAGCGTCAGCTTCTCCAACGCCGGCTGCGGCGACTGGACCATCGCCAACGTGTCCGGCAAGCTGGACATCGCCCAGGCGGGCTCTGGTGACGTGCTGGCGGGCGACGTCGGCAGCCTGGACCTGGCCGTCGCCGGGTCCGGCGACACCCGGCTGAAGGCCGTGACCGGCATGGCCGACATCTCCATCGCCGGTTCGGGCAACGTCGTCATGGCGTCCCTGAACGGCAACCTGGACGTCTCCATCGCCGGGTCGGGCGACATCCGCATCTTCGGCGGCAAGGCCGAGAGCGTCGACGTGGCCGTGGCCGGCTCCGGCGATATCCGTTTTGCTGGTGAGGCCACGAAGGTCGACGCCAGCTTCGCCGGTTCGGGCAATGTCTGGGTGACCAAGGCCGGCTCGGTCGACAAGTCGGTGATGGGCTCGGGCGCGGTCCATGTCGGTCCGTTCGACATGAAGCGCGACTAGTCGCTTCCTGAGCGATGAATAGGGAAGGGGCCGGCGCATCGCCGGCCCCTTTTTCGTACGCGGAGCGGGATTGCACTGGCGCCGCTCCGGAATCTCTATAAAGAGCGCGCTCCGGTGCGTTCCGCCCGTCGATCCCGCTCAACGAAGAGGCCACAAGCCTTGACGCAGTCGGAATCGAAGGGTAATAGCGCGCCTCCTGTTGGACCGGCAGTGCCCTTGGGCAGACGCGGTGCGCAGAAACACCAGGCATCCATTGGGGATATCTGGCTGGAAAGGCTCTCGCCGGGCGACCTGCGTGAGCCTCTCGTTTTTTGCGGACTTGTGCGTATCCGGACGTCTCTTGGGGCGTTTGGGCTGGTCTTTGAAATGGTTCGAGATCACGCGGACGGGCCGCCGTCTGTTGGGAATGAAAGAGCGATATGGATCGTCAGAACATCCGCATCCGGCTCAAGGCCTTTGACCACCGCGTGTTGGACCATTCAACGCGCGAGATAGTCAATACGGCCAAGAGGACCGGCGCGACCGTCCGGGGGCCGATTCCCCTGCCGACGTTGATCGAAAAATTCACCGTCAACCGCTCGCCCCACGTCGACAAGAAGTCGCGCGAGCAGTTTGAAATCCGCACGCACAAGCGCGTGCTCGACATCGTCGACCCCACCCCGCAGACCGTGGACGCGCTCATGAAGCTCGACCTGTCCGCTGGCGTGGACGTCGAGATCAAGCTGTAAGGGGATCGAACCGATGCGTACCGGATTGATCGCCAAAAAAATGGGTATGACCCGCTTCTTCGATGAAGCCGGCATGCACGTGCCCGTCACCGTCCTGTCCCTCGAGGGCTGCACGGTCACTGGCCAGCGTACCCAGGAACGTGACGGCTACGTCGCCCTCCAGCTCGGTGCTGGCGCGAAGAAGCCGAAGAACACCTCCAACGCCATGCGTGGCCACTTCGCCAAGGCTCAGGTCGAGCCGAAGCGGGTCATCGCTGAATTCCGCGTCGATGAAGACGCTCTGATCGATGTGGGCGCGGAGTTCACCGCCGACCACTTCGTCGCCGGCCAGAAGGTCGACATCCAGGGCATCACCGTCGGTAAGGGTTTCGCCGGCGCCATGAAGCGCTGGAACTTCGGCGGCATGCGCGCCACCCACGGTGTCTCGGTGTCTCACCGGGCCCACGGTTCGACCGGTCAACGGCAGGACCCGGGCAAGACCTTCGCGGGCAAGAAGATGGCTGGCCACCTCGGTCAGGAAACCGTCACCACCCTGAACATCACCGTCTGGAAAGTGGACGCCGAGCGCGGCCTGATCCTGGTGAAGGGCGCCGTTCCCGGTTCGGAAGGCTCCTTTGTTAAAATCCGCGACGCGGTGAAGTCCGCCCGCCCTGAAGAAGCCCCGGTTCCCGGCGCCTTCCGCAAGGCCGGTCAGGAAGCCGCCGCCGCTCCCGCTGAAACCCCCGCTGAAGAGGCTCCGGCCGCCGAAGCGTCGGCCGAGGGTGCTGAATAATGAAAATCGACGTCATCAATCTGGACGGCAGCAAGGCCGGCTCCGTTGACCTCGACGACGCCATCTTCGGCATCGGCGAGATCCGCGGCGACATCCTGCAGCGCGTCGTGACCTGGCAGCTGGCCAAGCGCCGCGCCGGGACCCACAAGATCCAGGTCCGGAACGAAGTCTCCCGGACCTCGAAGAAGATGTACAAGCAAAAGGGCACCGGCGGCGCTCGTCACGGTTCGCGCCGTGCCGCGCAGTTCGTCGGTGGCGCCAAGGCCCACGGTCCTGTCGTTCGCAGCCATGCGTTCGACATGAACAAGAAGGTCCGGGCTCTCGCTCTCCGTCACGCGCTTTCGTCGAAAGCCAAGGACGGGTCGCTGGTCATCCTCGACAACGTCACCCTCACCGAAGCCAAGACGGCCGCCCTGCGCGCCACCCTGGGTTCGCTGGGTCTGGTCAACGCCCTGGTCATCGCCGGTCCGGAAGTGGACGCCAACTTCAAGCTGGCCGCCCGCAACATTCCGAACATCGATGTCCTGCCGAACGCCGGTCTGAACGTCTATGACGTCCTGCGCCGCCGGAAGCTGGTTCTGACCAAGGCGGCGATCGAGGCGATCTCGGCTCGCTTCTCCGATCAGAAGGAAGCTGCGTAATGGCCGCTACCGCTCGTCACTACGACACCATCCTGGCTCCGGTGATCACCGAGAAGGCCACGATCCTGTCGGAACAGAACAAGGTGGTCTTCCGCGTCGCCGACACCGCGACGAAGGACGAAATCGCCGCCGCCGTTGAAGCGCTGTTCAAGGTCACGGTCACCAAGGTCAACACCCTTAACGTCAAGGGCAAGACCAAGCGTTTCCGTGGTCGGATCGGCCGTCGCAACGACGTCAAAAAAGCCATCGTGACCCTGGCCGAAGGCCAGTCGATCGACATCACCACGGGGCTCTAGAGAAATGGCTCTGAAGCATTTCAAACCGACTTCCCCGTCGCGTCGCCAGCTGGTGCTGGTCGACCGCTCGGAACTCCACAAGGGTCGCCCGGAAAAGAGCCTCGTTGAGGGTCTGACCAAAAAGGGCGGTCGTGGTGGCGGTGGCCGTATCGCCGTCCGCTTCCGCGGCGGCGGCGCCAAGCGCCTCTACCGCATCGTGGACTTCAAGCGCCGCAAGTGGGACGTCCCCGCGACCGTCGAGCGTATGGAATACGACCCCAACCGGTCGGCCTTCATCGCCCTGATCAAGTACGCCGATGGCGAGCTGAGCTACATCCTGGCTCCGCAGCGCCTCAAGGTCGGTGACGAGATCATCGCTTCGACCAAGGTCGACGTGAAGCCCGGCAACGCCGCTCCTCTGAGCGGTCTGCCGATCGGCACGATCATCCACAATGTCGAGCTGAAGCCTGAAAAAGGCGGCCAGGTCGCCCGTTCGGCTGGCGCCTACGCCCAGCTGGTCGGTCGTGACGCCGGCTACGCCCAGATCCGCCTGCAATCGGGCGAGCTGCGCATGGTTCAGGACAGCTGCATGGCCACGGTCGGTTCGGTGTCCAACCCGGACCACATGAACCAGAACCTCGGCAAGGCTGGTCGCGTTCGTCACATGGGCTTCCGCCCGCACGTTCGCGGCGTCGCCATGAACCCGGTCGACCACCCCCACGGCGGCGGCGAAGGCCGCACCAGCGGCGGTCGCCACCCGGTGACCCCGGCTGGTAAGCCGACCAAGGGCGCCAAGACCCGCGTGAACAAGGCCACGGATAAGTTCATCATCCGTAGCCGTCACAAAGCCAAGAAGGCCCGCTAGAGATGACCCGTTCCGTTTGGAAAGGTCCGTTCGTCGACGGCTACCTGCTGAAAAAGGCCGATACGGCCCAAGCCAGCGGCCGCAAGGACGTGATCAAGATCTGGTCGCGTCGCTCGACCATCATGCCGCAGTTCGTCGGTCTGACGTTCGGCGTGCACAACGGCCAGAAGCATGTCCCCGTCATCGTGTCGGAAGACATGGTCGGCATGAAGTTCGGTGAATTTGCGCCTACGCGTAACTTCCCGGGCCACGCGGCCGACAAGAAGGCCAAGAGGAAGTAGCGATGAGCAAGCCCAAGACTCAACGCCGCCTTCCCGGCACCGAAGCGATGGTCAAGCTGCGCACCCTGCGCACCTCGGCCCGCAAGCTGAACCTGGTCGCCCAGTCGATCCGCGGCCTCCGGGTGCAGCGGGCGCTGAACGAGCTCGAGTTCAGCCACAAGCGCATCGCCAAGGACGTCCGCAAGGCGCTCTACTCGGCCATCTCCAATGCCGAGAACAACCACAACCTCGACATCGACAGCCTGGTCGTCGCCGAAGCGTTCGTTGGCAAGAACCTGATCATGAAGCGTTTCTCGCCGCGCGCTCGCGGCCGGGCTTCGCGGATCGAGAAACCGTTTTCCGAGATCACCATCGTGGTCCGCGAGCTGGGTGAGGCCGCCTGATGGGTCAGAAAGTCAATCCGGTCGGGCTTCGCCTCGGCATCAACCGTACCTGGGACAGCCGTTGGTTCGCCGACGGCGCCGAGTACGGTCGTCTCCTGCACGAAGACATCAAGGTCCGTCGTGAGCTGAAGAAGCGTCTGTACCAGGCTGGTATCTCGCGCATCATCATCGAGCGTCCGCACAAGAAGTGCCGGGTCACGATCTATGCCGCCCGTCCGGGCGTCATCATCGGCAAGAAGGGCGCCGACATCGACAAGCTCCGCAAGGATCTGTCGGCCCTGACCAACGCTGACGTGCACCTGAACATCGTCGAGATCCGCAAGCCGGAAACCGACGCCCAGCTGGTGGCCGAGAACATCGCCCAGCAGCTCGAGCGCCGGGTCGCCTTCCGCCGCGCCATGAAGCGCACCATGCAGTCGACCATGCGTCTGGGCGCCAAGGGCGTTCGGATCAACGTGGCCGGCCGTCTCGGTGGTGCTGAAATCGCCCGGATGGAATGGTACCGCGAGGGTCGCGTTCCGCTGCACACCCTGCGTGCGGACATCGACTACGGCTTCGCTGAAGCCAAGACCACCTACGGCATCATCGGCGTGAAGACCTGGATCTTCAAAGGCGAAGTGCTGGATCACGATCCCATGGCCCTGGACAAGCGTCTGGCCTCGGAATCGGGCCCCGCCGGCGAAGGCGGCGGACGTGACCGTGATGACCGTGGCCCCCGTGGCCCGCGTCGCGACCGCGGCCGTGGATCTGAGGCGTAAAAGACATGCTGTCTCCGAAGAAAACCAAGTACCGGAAGGCCTTCAAAGGCCGGATCCACGGCACCGCCAAGGGCGGCACCCTGCTGAACTTCGGTTCGTATGGCCTGAAGGCTGTCGAACCGGAGCGCATCACGGCTCGCCAGATCGAAGCGGCCCGCCGCGCGATCACCCGCCACATGAAGCGCCAGGGCCGCGTCTGGATCCGGATATTCCCGGACCTGCCCGTCACCGACAAGCCGGCCGAAGTCCGGATGGGTAAGGGCAAGGGCGCCGTGGATTACTGGGCCGCTCGCGTTCACCCCGGCCGGATCATGTTCGAAATCGACGGCGTCGCCGACGATATCGCGCGTGACGCCCTGAAGCTTGGCGCCGCCAAGCTGCCGATCAAGACCCGCATCGTCACGCGCATCGACGCTGGCGTCGGCGCGGAGCACTAGAAATGAAGATCGATCAAATCCGGGCGATGACGCCCGATCAACTGGCCGAAAGCCTGCTGAACCTGAAGAAGGAGCAGTTCAATCTGCGCTTCCAGGCGGCGACCGGCCAGGTTGAGAAGACCCACCGCGTGAACGAGATCCGCAAGGACATCGCCCGCATCAAGACCGTGCTCCGCACCAAGCAAGCGGCGTAGGGAGAGACAAGATGCCGAAACGTATTCTCGAAGGCCTCGTCGTCTCCGACAAGGGCGACAAGACGGTTGTTGTGAAGGTCGAACGGACCATCCTGCACCCGCTGCTGAAGAAGATTGTCCGCCGCTCGAAGCGTTACCACGCGCACGACGAAGCCAATGCCTACAAGGCTGGTGAAATCGCCCGCATCGTCGAGTGCGCACCGAAGTCCAAGCTGAAGACCTGGGAAGTGCTTCCCAAGGCTTCGGCGTAATCTGGAAGGTTTGAACCATGATCCAGATGCAAACTAACCTGGAAGTCGCCGATAATTCCGGCGCCCGCCGGGTCATGTGCATCAAGGTGCTTGGCGGGGCCAAGCGCCGCTACGCACACGTCGGTGACAAGATCGTTGTCTCCGTGAAGGAAGCCATCCCGCGCGGCCGCGTGAAGAAGGGTGATGTGCTGCAAGCCATCGTCGTTCGCACGTCCTCGGCCATCAAGCGCAAGGACGGTTCGGTGATCCGCTTCGACAAGAACGCGGCCGTCATCGTGAACAAGCAAGCCGAGCCGATCGGCACCCGGATCTTCGGACCGGTTCCGCGCGAACTCCGCGCCAAGAACCACATGAAGATCATCAGCCTGGCTCCGGAGGTCCTGTAATGGCCGCGAAGATCAAGAAGGGCGACAAGGTTGTCGTTCTGACGGGCAAGGACAAGGGCAAGACGGGTAACGTCGTGCGGGTCCTCCCGAAGGAAGAACGCCTGGTCGTTGGCGGGATCAACATGGTCCAGCGCCACACCAAGCCGACCCAGGGCGATCCCCAGGGCGGTATCAAGAACAAGGAAGCGCCGCTGCACGTTTCCAACGTCGCCATCGTCGACAGCAACGGCAAGCCGACCCGCGTCGGTTTCCGCGTCGACGGCGACAAGAAAGTGCGCGTCGCCAAGAGCACCGGCGAGGTGATCAATGGTTGATCAAGCTTACACGCCCCGACTGAAGGCCGAGTATCGCGAGCGCATCCGCGCCGCGATGAAGGAGCAGTTCGGCTACACCAACGAGATGCAGATCCCCAAGCTCGACAAGATCGTCGTGAACATGGGCATCGGCGAAGCGGTTGCCGACTCCAAGAAGGCCACCGCGGCCATGAAGGACCTGGCGGCGATCACCGGCCAAAAGCCGCTGCCGACCAAGGCCCGCCTCTCGGTTGCCCAGTTCAAGGTGCGCGAAGGCATGACCGTCGGCGCCAAGGTGACCCTGCGCGCTGACCGCATGTATGAGTTCCTGGACCGTCTGATCACCATCGCGCTGCCGCGGGTGAAGGACTTCCGGGGCCTCAACGGCAAGAGCTTCGATGGTCGCGGCAACTACGCCATGGGCCTGAAGGAACACATCGTGTTCCCGGAGATCAACTACGACGAAATCGATCAGATGTGGGGCATGGACATCATTGTCTGCACCACGGCCCGAACCGATCAGGAAGCCAAGGCTCTCCTGAAAGAGTTCAAATTCCCGTTCACGACGTAAGCGGGAGGGAAAGAACCATGGCAAAGAAAAGCGCCGTCAACCGCAACGAAGCCGTCAAGGCCCTCGTGAAGCAGCTCGCCGCCAAGCGCGCCGATCTGAAGAAGCAGGCCAACGACGAGAGCCTGCCGCTCGAGGAACGCTTTGAGGCTCGCCTCAAGCTGGCCAAGCTGCCGCGCAGCTCCTCCGCGACCCGCATCCGTAACCGTTGCGAAGTCACCGGGCGCCCGCGCGCCTACTACCGCAAGCTCAAGATGAGCCGGATCGCGCTGCGGGAGCTTGGCTCCGCTGGCCAGATCCCTGGTCTCGTCAAGTCGAGCTGGTGAGGACCATCAGATGTCGATGAACGATCCCCTGAGCGATCTGATCGCCCGTATCAAGAACGCCGCCATGCGCAAGCGCGGCAAGGTCTCGACGCCCGCGTCGAAGCTCCGCGCGCGCGTCCTGGATGTCCTGGCCGATGAAGGCTACATCCGCGGCTATTCGCTGGTTGAGAAACCCGGTGCTTTCCCGGAGTTCGAGATCGAGCTGAAGTACTTCGACGGCCAGCCGGTCATCGCGGAAATTGCCCGCGTGTCCAAGCCCGGTCGCCGCGTGTACAGCTCGATCAAGGACCTGAAGCCGATCAAGAACGGCCTCGGTATCTCGATCCTGTCCACACCCAAGGGCGTGATGTCCGACAACGCGGCGCGTGACGCCAACGTTGGCGGCGAAGTCCTCTGCAGGGTCTACTAAGATGTCCCGGATTGGTAAGAAACCCATCGCGATCCCGTCCAGCGTGACTCTCACGCTCGACGGTCAGACGGTGTCGGTCAAAGGCCCGAAGGGACAACTGTCCTGGACGGTGATCGACGACGTCGTGATCACCCATGAGAACGGCGAACTCACCCTGGCCCCGCGTGACGACAGTCAACGCGCCCGGTCGATGTGGGGTCTGTCGCGCACCCTGGTCGGCAACATGGTCCAGGGCGTCACCGACGGCTTCGAGCGCAAGCTTGAACTGGTCGGCGTCGGTTACCGCGCCGCCCTGAAGGGCGATTCGCTGTCGCTGCAGCTCGGCTTCTCGCACGACGTCGAAGTGGCTCCCCCGGCGGGCGTCACCTTCGTCGTGCCGAAGCAGACCGAAATCACGATCAGCGGGATCGACAAGCAGGCGGTTGGTGAAATCGCCTCGAAGATCCGCCGCCTGCGTCCGCCGGAGCCCTACAAGGGCAAGGGCGTTCGTTATGCCGGCGAAAAGGTCCGCCGCAAGGAAGGCAAGAAGAAGTAAGCCATGCCGCTCTCTCCCTCTGAAATCACCAAGCGCCGCGCGATCCGCATCCGCAGCCGCCTCAAGAAGGTCGGCAACGGTCGTCCGCGCCTCACGGTGTTCCGCTCCTCGAAGAACATCTACGCCCAGGTCATCGACGACCTCCGCGGCGTCACCCTGGCCGCCGCCTCCACCCTCGAGGGTGAAGGCAAGTCGGGTGGCGACAAGGACGCCGCCGCCAAGGTGGGCAAGCTGGTCGCCGAGCGCGCCATCGAAAAGGGCGTCACGGACGTCGTCTTCGATCGTGGCGGTCACATCTTTCACGGTCGGATCAAGGCGCTGGCTGATGCCGCGCGTGAAGCCGGCCTGAACTTCTAAGGATCGATCATGGCTCGTGAACAACAACGCGGTGATCGCCGCGACCGCCGCGACCGGCCCCAGGAAGACGGTCCCGAAAGCGACATCGTCGAGAAGCTGGTCCACATCAACCGCGTCGCCGCCACCGTGAAGGGTGGCCGTCGCTTCAGCTTCGCCGCTCTGATGGTCGTCGGTGACCAGAAGGGCCGCGTGGGCTTCGGTCATGGCAAGGCGCGCGAAGTGCCGGAAGCCATCCGCAAGGCCACCGAAGAAGCCAAGAAGTCGATGATCCGCGTTCCGCTGCGGGAATCCCGGACCCTGCACCACGACGGCAACGGCCGTTGGGGCGCCGGCAAGGTGATGGTCCGCTCGGCGCCTCCCGGCACCGGCATCATCGCCGGTGGTCCGATGCGCGCGGTTCTGGAAACCCTGGGCGTCCAGGACGTGGTCGGCAAGTCGACCGGGTCCTCGAACCCCTACAACATGGTTCGCGCCACCTTCGAAGCTTTGAAGGTGCAGTCGTCGCCCCGCCAGATCGCCGCCAAGCGCGGCAAGAAGGTCAGCGACGTCCTGAGCCGCCGCGCCGACGGGGCTTCGGCCGCGCCGGAAGCTGTCGAGGGCTAAGACATGGCCGAGAAGAAAACCGTCACCATCCGCCAGACCGGCAGCCCGATCCGTCGGAACGCCATCCAGCGCGCCACCCTCGCGGGCCTGAAGCTGAACAAGCTGGGCCGTGTCTCGACCCTGGAGGATACCCCCTCCGTTCGCGGCATGATCCTTAAGGTCCGCCACATGGTGGAAGTGGTCGATTAAGACCGCTATAGACCTTTGAAACGCCTTCCCCGAAAGGGGAGGGCGCTTTCTCATTTTTACAATGCCGAGTCCGGACACTGGTTCGGGCGCCAGATCTCCAAGGAGAGGCCACTATGACGAAACTCAACGAAATCGCTCCCCGCGAAGGCTCCACCAAGGGCCGTATGCGCATCGGCCGCGGCCCGGGTTCGGGCAAGGGCAAGACCGGTGGTCGCGGTGTGAAGGGTCAGAAGGCGCGCTCGGGCGTCGCCATCGCCGGTTTCGAAGGCGGCCAGATGCCGCTGCACATGCGCATGCCCAAGCGCGGCTTCAACAACCCCTTCGCCAAGGAGTTCGCTGAAGTGAACCTGTGGCGCCTGGAACAGGCCGTCGCGGCCGGCAAGCTCGACGTCAAGAAGGCGATCGACACCGACGTGCTCCTGGCCGCCGGCATTATCCGCCGCGCCAAGGACGGCGTGAAGCTGCTGGGCAAGGGCGAGATCAAGGCCGCCCTCAACCTGACCGTCTATCAGGCCACCCCCTCGGCCGTCGCGGCCGTGGAAAAGGCCGGCGGCAGCGTCACCCAGACCCGTCCGGTCAAGGCGGAAGCCGAGGCCTGATAGACCATCGACGATTAGGGGTCGCGGAATCCTCCGTGCGCCCCTATCTGATGGCCTCATCTGAGTCAGGGGATTGTCGATGGCCTCGGCCGCCGAACAGCTAGCAGCCAATATGAACTTCGGGGCCTTTCAGAAGGCCACGGAGCTGCACAAGCGTATCTGGTTCACGCTCTGGGCGTTGATCGTCTACCGGGTCGGGACCTACATTCCGATCCCGGGCATCAATCCGGACGTCTTCCAGGAAACCTTCCAGAATCAGACCCAGGGTATCCTGGGGATGGTCAATCTGTTCAGCGGCGGCGCCGTGGAGCGGATGGCGATCTTCGCGCTGAACGTGATGCCGTACATCTCGGCCTCGATCATCGTGCAGCTGATGGGTTCGGTGTATCCGCCGTGGGAGAAGCTGCGCAAGGAAGGCGGCGAAGCCGGCCGCAAGCAGCTCAACCAGTACACCCGCTACCTGACCGTCGCCCTGGCCATCTTCCAGTCGATCGGCATCGCCTTCTCGCTGCAGGCGCAGCCGAACGTCGTCGACGTGCCGGGTCCGATCTTCATCATTTCGACCATCGTCGGCCTGACCGGCGGCACCATGTTCCTGATGTGGCTGGGTGAGCAGATCACCAGCCGCGGCGTCGGCAACGGGGTTTCGCTGATCATCTTCGCCGGCATTGTCGCGGCCCTGCCGATCAGCCTGTGGGGCCTGCTCCAGCAGGTCAGCACCAACCAGGTCAGCCCCTTCCTGCTGGTCGCTTTGATGGGCATGGCCGTCGCCGTCGTCGGCGCCATCGTCTTCATGGAGCGCTCGCAGCGCCGCCTGCTGGTGCAGTATCCCAAGCGCCAGGTCGGCAACCGGATGATGGGCGGCGAAAGCTCGTTCCTGCCGTTGAAGATCAACACCGCCGGGGTCATCCCGCCGATCTTCGCCAGCTCGCTGCTCCTGCTGCCGGCCACCGCCGCCGGCTTCCTGGATCCGGCGAAGATGCCGAACTGGGCGCAGTGGGTGCCGGAAGTGGTTCGCCTGCTGCAGCACGGCCAGCCGGTCTACATGCTGGTCTACGGCCTGCTGATCATCTTCTTCTGCTTCTTCTACACCTCGATCGTCTTCAATCCGGACGACACGGCCGAGAACCTGCGCAAGTACGGCGGCTTCCTGCCGGGCATTCGCCCGGGCAAGCGGACGGCCGAGTACCTGGACTATGTCCTCACGCGCCTCACCGTTATCGGAGCTGCCTACATCACTGCGGTCTGTCTGATCCCTGAAATGATGGTCAGCTTCATGGGCGCCCCCAACAGCGCCAGAGCGCTCGGCGGCACCTCGATCCTGATCGTCGTTTCCGTGACCATGGACACCGTGGCGCAGATCCAGTCGCACCTGCTTGCGCACCAGTACGAAGGGCTCATCAAGAAGTCCAAGCTGCGCGGCGGCAAAAAGTAAGGCGGGGAGGCCTTCTAGCGTGAACCTGATTCTGTTCGGGCCGCCCGGCTGCGGTAAGGGCACCCAGGCCAAGAAGCTGGTGGACGGGCGTGGCATGGTCCAGCTGTCCACCGGCGACATGCTGCGGGCCGCCATCGCCGCCGAGTCCGAGCTGGGCTTGAAGGTGAAGGACATCATGGCCCGGGGCGACCTGGTGCCTGATGAGATCGTCATCGCGCTGATCGAGGAGCGTCTGCCCGAGGCAGAGGCCGTCGGCGGCGCCATCTTCGACGGCTTCCCGCGCACCGTGGCCCAGGCTGAAGCCCTGGACACGATGCTTGAGGGCCGCGGCAAAAAGATCGACCGGGTTGTCCGCCTGCTGGTGGATGAACCGGAACTGCTCGCCCGGGTGACCGGGCGATTCGAACAACAGGGGCGACCGGACGACAATCCGGAAACCTTCGTCACCCGCCTGGCTGCCTACAACAAGCAGACCGCGCCTTTGCTTCCCTACTATGGGAGCACCGGCAAAGTTCGCGAAGTGAACGGGATGGGGACCATGGACAGCGTGGCCGCGGATATCGCGGCGGCTCTGGACGAGGTCGAGGCCTGAACTATCGCGCTGGGGCGGATTCATTCGCTTCCGGCATTGACGGAAACAAAACGTTGCTTATAACGCTGCGTTTCCGCGAATGGCGCGACTCTCACCGACTCTCTTTCGAGAGCCCGGTTGGCGTGGCGTTTCGTTTTGCGTGCCCCGTTTGGGTGCAACTGAAGAGAGAGCAGACGTGGCCCGTATCGCAGGCGTCAATATTCCGTCGAACAAGCGCGTCGTTATCGCGCTTCAGTACATCCATGGCATTGGTCCGAAGTCCGCCAAGGACATCGTCGCCAAGGTCGGTATCGAGGACGCGCGTCGGGTTAACGCCCTGAGCGACGCCGAGGTCCTGCAGATCCGGGAGGCCATCGACAAGGACTTCACCGTCGAAGGTGACCTGCGTCGTGAGACCGCCGTCAACATCAAGCGTCTGATGGACCTGGCCTGCTACCGCGGCCTGCGTCACCGTAAGGGCCTTCCGGTCCGCGGTCAGCGCACGCACACCAACGCCCGCACCCGCAAGGGTCCGGCCAAGCCGATCGCCGGCAAGAAGAAATAAGAGAGCGCCCTGATGGCCAAGGAACCGGCTCGCGTCAAACGTCGCGAACGCAAGAACATTACCTCGGGCGTGGCGCACGTGAACGCCTCGTTCAACAACACCATGATCACCATCACCGACGCCCAGGGAAACACCATTTCCTGGTCCAGCGCCGGCATGATGGGGTTCAAGGGTTCGCGTAAGTCGACCCCGTACGCTGCCCAGATGGCCGCTGAAGACGCGGGCAAGAAAGCGGCCGAACACGGCGTGCGCACTCTGGAAGTGAACGTCTCGGGTCCGGGTTCCGGTCGTGAGTCGGCCCTGCGCGCCCTGCAGGCCGCCGGCATGACGATCACCACCATCCGTGACGTGACGCCGATCCCGCACAACGGTTGCCGGCCGCCGAAGCGCCGCCGGGTCTAAGCCCGAGCGACCGACTTTAACTTGCCGGCTCCGCGACTCGCGGGGCCGGCACACGTGTTTCGAGGATATCCGCCCGTGATCGAACGCAATTGGAACGAGCTGATCCGCCCGGAAAAGCCGCTGATCGAGACCGGTTCCGACGCTAACCGCAAGGCGCGTCTGGTGGCCGAGCCGCTCGAGCGCGGCTTTGGGGTGACGCTTGGCAACGCGCTGCGGCGCGTTCTGCTCTCGTCGCTGCAAGGCGCCGCTGTCACCGCCGTCCAGATCGACGGCGTGGTTCACGAGTTCAGCTCGATGGAAGGCGTCCGCGAAGACGTCGTCGACGTCGTCCTGAACATCAAGCAGCTGGCCCTCCGCATGCACTCGGAAGGCCCCAAGCGCATGACGCTGAAGGCCACTGGCCCCGGCGCCGTGACCGCCAGCCAGATCGAAGTCCCCTCGGACATCGAGATCCTGAACGGCGACCATGTGCTCTGCACCCTGGACGAAGGCGCCTCGGTGCGCATGGAGTTCACGGTCAACAACGGCAAGGGCTACGTGCCGGCCGACAAGAACCGTCCGGAAGACGCGCCGATCGGCCTCATCGCCGTCGACAGCCTCTACTCGCCGGTCAAGCGCGTCGCCTACCGCGTCGAGCCGACCCGTCAGGGTCAGTCGCTGGACTACGACAAGCTGGTTCTGGAAGTTGAAACCAACGGCGCCGTGTCGCCGGTGGACGCGGTGGCCTACGCCGCCCGCATCATCCAGGATCAACTGCAGATCTTCATCACCTTCGAAGAGCCGAAGGCCAAGTCGGATGGCGAAGCCAAGCCCGACCTGCCGTTCAACCCGGCCCTCCTGAAGAAGGTGGACGAGCTGGAACTGTCGGTCCGTTCGGCCAACTGCCTGAAGAACGACAACATCGTCTACATCGGCGACCTGATCCAGAAGACCGAAGCCGAGATGCTCCGCACCCCGAACTTCGGCCGCAAGTCCCTCAACGAGATCAAGGAAGTGCTCTCGGGCATGAACCTGCACCTCGGCATGGACGTGCCCAACTGGCCGCCGGAAAACATCGACGATCTGGCGAAGAAGTTCGAAGACCAGATCTAAATCCTGTAGTAAGACCCCCCGCCGCCGAGAGGCGCCGGACGTTTTTGGAGAGACCGACATGCGCCACGGTTACGCGCACCGCAAACTGGGCCGCACTTCCAGCCACCGCACCGCCATGTTCGCGAACATGTCGGCGTCGCTGATCAAGCATGAGCAGATCGTGACGACCCTGCCGAAGGCCAAGGAACTGCGCCCCATCGTCGAAAAGCTGGTCACCCTGGCCAAGCGCGGCGACCTGCACGCTCGTCGTCAGGCCATCAGCGCCGTTCGTGACGTCGAACAGGTCGGCAAGCTCTTCGCGACCCTGGGTCCGCGTTACAAGGAGCGTCCGGGTGGTTACATCCGCGTCCTGAAGGCCGGCTTCCGCTACGGCGACAACGCCCCGATGGCCGTCATCGAGTTCGTCGACCGCGACGTCTCGGAAAAGGGCAAGGACTCCGGTCCGGTCCAGACCTTCGGCGACGACGAATAGTCGGACCGACAGGTACGAATTGAAAAAGCCCGCCGGCGACGGCGGGCCTTTTTGCTTGTCTCCGCCCGCGCAGGCGGGCGGAGAGTCTCAAGCCTACAGATTGAAGCTCGAGGTGATGGTCTGGCCAGCCCGCTCGATGGTGATCTGCCAGCGTCGGGCGTTCTGGGCCGTCGCCTGGGCGACGTCGGCGTCGGTTCGCACCTGCTTGCCGTTGATCGCCCTGATGAAGTCGCCGGGACGCAGGCCGATCCGGGCCGCCAGACCATTCGGCGCTACTTGCAGAACGACCACACCGCGCCCGACGAAGGGGTCGACTCCCTTGGCGTCGGCCAGGGCCGGGGTCAGCTCTGCGACGAAGGCCCCCTGCAGCGGGTTGCGGCCCTCAATGCTCCGGCCGCCGTCGGCGCGTCCCGGAGCCTTCTCGGCCCGCACGTTGATCGTCTGCTCGCGGCCATCGCGCAGCACGATCAGCGCCGCAGACTGGCCCAGTTTCAGGTTGCCGAAGAAGTAGGTGACCGCGCCCTCGTCATTCACCGGCTCGCCGCCGACGCTCAGGATGACGTCACCCTGGCGAAGTCCCGCCCGATCGGCCGCAGCCCCGGGCCAGACGTCAGCCACCAGCACCCCGCGCGGGGCTTCCAGGCCCAGACTGCCGGCCACGTTGGATGTCACCGCCTGACCACGGGCGCCCAGCCAGGGACGCACGACGGCCGTCTCGCCGCCAAGCGCCGCGGTGACGATCTGGCGAGCCATGCTGGCCGGAATGGCGAAGCCGACGCCCGAGCTCTGGCCCGAGCGCGACAGGATGGCCGTGTTCACGCCGATCAGGTCGCCGTCCATATCGACCAGCGGCCCGCCGCTGTTGCCCGGGTTGATGGCCGCGTCGGTCTGGATGAAGAAGCCGAAGTCGGTGATCCCCAGGTTCGACCGAGCGGTCGCCGAAACGATCCCGTTGGTCACCGTCTGGCCGACCCCGAAGGGGTTGCCGATGGCCAGCACCAGATCGCCGACCTGCAGGTCCTCGGTGGCGTCGATGGCGATCACCGGCAGCCGCTCGTTACCGACATCGATCTTGAGCACGGCGAGATCGGCGCGCGGATCCGAGAGCAACACCTTGGCCGGAAACTCCCGGCGGTCGGCAAGCTGCACCATGACCTCGTCGGCGCCCTCGATGTTGTGGTTGTTGGTGATGATCACCCCATCGGCGCGGACGATGGCGCCGGAGCCCAGGCTCTGCTGGACGCGCTCGCGGGGGATGCCGCCGCTGAACATCTCCCAGAAGGGGTCGACGCGTTGGCGCACGGTGCGACGGCTGGAAACGTTGACCACGGCCGGCGCGGCCCGCTTCACGACCGGGGCGAAGGACTGCTTCATGGCCGCCGCGCTGGTCGGTACGGCGCGGGTCGGCTCGGGCAGGCCCTGGGCCTGAGACTTTTCACTCGGCGAGCAGCTGGCCAGAACAACCAGGGCCGGGATCAGAACTTTATAGGCTCGCATGGGTCTCCAACATGTTTCGCAGCTCCCGGACTCTAAGAAGGGGAGGTTTTCGGCGCAATCAAGGCGCTGACTGTCCTCAGAAGGTCTCAGGCCGGCTGCGGTTCCGCCGGCGGCGTCGGCTTGGCGACCTGCAGGGCGATCAGGAAGCTGCAGGCCATCAGAACCGAGGCGATCAGGATCGGCAGGCCCGGCATGTGCAGGGTGTCGTTGTGATCGACGGCAAAGGCGAAGGTGAAGCCGAACAGGGATGGGGCGATGATCTGGGCGATGCCCATGATGGCGCTGTTGGCGCCCTGCAGCTGGCCCTGCTCGTGGGCGGCGACGCGGCGGGTCATCAGGGCCTGCATGCCGGGGCCCGTGAAGCCCATCAGGGCGAAGATCGGCACGCCCACGAAGTAGATCCATCCGCTCGACGCCAGACCAAAGATGGCGAAGCCGACCGCGCCGCTGGCCAGGCCCAGCAGCAGCGCCCCGCGCTCGCCGATTCTCTTGACCACCGGCCCGACCAGCAGGGCCTGGACGATGATGTTCGAGACGCCCGTGGCCAGCATGCTGAGGCCCACCATGGCCGGCGACCAACCGTAGCGGTAACCGGAGTAGAGGACGAAGATCACCGGCAGGACGACGTGGGCCATCTGGTACAGAAAGCCGACCGTCGCCAGGCCGACGAGATCCTTGTGCGAGCGCAGCAGCTTCAGCGACCCGAGGGGATTGGCCTTCTTCCAGTTCAGCTTCGGCTCGCGCTTCTCCTTGGGCAGGGACTCCGGGAGGATGAAGAAGCCGTACAGCCAGTTCACGAGGGCGAGGCCCGCGCAGACCAGGAAGGGCAGGCGCAGGTCGATCTCCGCCAGAAGGCCGCCCATCACCGGGCCCAGGGTAAAGCCGATGCCGAAGGCGGCTCCCATCATGCCATAGGCCTTGGCCCGGTTATCCGGGGCGGTGATGTCGGCGATGTAGGCGTTGGCCGTCGAGAAGCTGGCCGCCGTGGCCCCGTTGATCACCCGGCCGACAAACAGCCAGCGGATCGACGGCGCGAAGGCCATGAACAGGAAGTCGATCCCCAGGCCGAAGATCGAGGTCAGCAGGACCGGGCGCCGACCGAACCGGTCCGACAGCAGGCCCAGCACCGGGGCGCAGAAGAACTGCATCAGGCCGAACATGGTGGCGAACAGCAGGTTGATCTCGCTGGCCATGGCATAGTCGCCGCCGGCCATCTGCTTGATCAGGTTGGGCAGCACCGGAATCATGATGCCGAGCGCGATGACGTCGATCGTCGCCGTGACGAAGATGAAGCCCACCGCCGCCGTGCGGCGATGGCCGGTCAGACTGTCCTGTTCGCTCATTCCGCCGCCCCCAGCAGTCTCTTTGGCGCGACCTGCCTCCAGGCAAGGCGGATCAGGTCGGCCAACTTGGCGTCTTCCATGGACCTGATGGCGATCAGGGTCCAGCCGCCCTTGTCCCACCCGCCCGGCAAGGCCCGCACCGCATCCGGATCCGACTGCCTCAGGCTCTCCTTGATCTCCGGGAGCAGCTTCAGGACCACCTCCTCTCCGCCCGGCGGCAGGGTGGCGAAGATCTTGCCCTTCACCCGGAAGGAGGCGCGGTCGAAGTGCGCCTGCTCCTCGGCCGAGGGAAGGGAGAGGCAAAGCGCGCGGACGTCATCCTGGGTCATACAATTTCTCCCATCCCGTCCATCATCGCGCGCCACCATTCGCCATGGCGCTTCATGAAGTAGCTGTTTTCCATGCCGTGCTTGGCGACATGCTCGCGGGGCACGCTGTCCCAGCCGGTATGGATGACGGTCACCCGGG
>JAUMCZ010000293.1:0-6130 GCA_032122215.1 Caulobacter sp. | reverse complement strand
TCCGGCGGCGGGTCCCAGCTGCCGATGGCGTGACAGGTCCGCATCGCGCCGCGGAAGCCGTCGCGGTCCGTGACGCGGTCGATGTAGGCCTGCTCCTGCGGCGTGAGCGCCGTCACCCCCTGCCGTCTCGTCCAGAGCAGCGCATAAGCGACGGAGATGTCGGCGGCGGTGAAGGCCTCGCCGGCCATGTAAGGCGCCCGCTCGAGCTGCCGGGCGACCAGTCGGCGGCGACTCTGGAAGATGTCGAGGGCCAGCTTGCCGGTCCAGTCGTCGCGGGCGCCCTCAGGGCCGAAGGCGCCGCCGGCCCAGGCGAAGAAGGCGGGGCCCATCAGGCCGGCCTCGCCCAGGTGCAGGAACTGCAGCCAGGCGCCATAGGCGGGATCGGTCGGCTGGATCGCCAAGGGCGTAGGGCCGTGGCGGGCCAGCAGGTACTGCAGGATGGCCACGGACTCGACCATCACCATGTCGCCATCCTGCAGGGCCGGGATGAAGCCGCCGGGGTTGATGGCCATGAACTCGGGGTCGCTCTCAGCGCCCTTGAGCAGGTCCACGTCGCGCAGGCGATAGGGGAGACCCATTTCCTCAAGCAGCCAGATGACCCGGAAGCCCCTGCCCTCGCCCCAGACGGTGATCATGTTCGCGGCCTCGCTGTGTGGCGGGCATGGAAAAGGGCAGACCTGCCGAAGCCGGTGCTGCCCTCATCCGACCCGCTTCGCGGGCGACCTTCTCCCGACAGGCGGGAGAAGGGAAGCTTACGAGACCTTCTCGACCTGGCTGTATTCCAGCTCGACCGGGGTGGCGCGGCCGAAGATGGAGACGGCCACGTGCAGGCGGGCGCGTTCCTCGTCGACCTGCTCCACGGAGCCGTTGAAGCTGGCGAAGGGACCGTCGGTGACGCGGACCTGCTCGCCGATTTCGAAGGAGATGGTGGGCTTGGGACGCTCGGCGCCCTCGGCGGCGACGCCGATGATCCGCTCGACTTCCTTTTCCGAGACCGGCATCGGCTTGGAGCCGCTACCCAGGAAGCCGGTGACCTTCGGGGTGTTCTTGATGAGGTGGTAGGCCTCGTCGGTCATTTCCATCTTCACCAGCACGTAGCCGGGGAAGAACTTGCGCTCGGCGTTGACCTTGCGGCCACGGCGGATCTCGACGACGTCCTCGGTCGGAACCAGGATGTCGGTGAACAGCTCGTCCAGACCCTGGGCGCGCGCCTGGTCGAGGATCGATTCCTTCACCTTCTTCTCGAAGTTCGAGTAGGCGTGGACGATGTACCACTTGTGACGCGGGTTCGCGGGACGCTCAGTTTGGGTGTCGGTCATCGGGCGGTTCCGCTCACGAGTTCAAGAACGATGCGCACGCCGTTGGAGAGCATCCAGTCGACCAGCAGGAAGAACAGCGCGGCCATGATCACCATGATGAACACCATCACCGAGGTGATCCAGGTTTCCTTCCAGGTGGTCCAGGTGATCTTGCGCATCTCGGCGCGGACCTGGCGGAAGAATTCCGGAATGCTGACTTTCGGCTTCTTCGGTTCGGCGGGAACCGTACCAGCGGGCGCGGCGACGACCGCAGCGCTCTTGGCGGCGCGGGATTTCATCGCGGCGAGGTTGCCAGGTTTCTTGGCCATGGACGGTCTTGAAACTCGAATCTTCTAGTTGAGACGGCCCGAAGGCCGGGACCGTCTGTAAGGATGGCACGAGTGGCAGGACTCGAACCTGCGACTTTCGGTTTTGGAGACCGACGCTCTACCAGCTGAGCTACACTCGTTCGACAGACAGCCAGCACATCGCAAGGCGAGACCCTGTGGCGCGCGACCCCTTATCGGAGCCGGGCCGTTTAGCAGGGTCGCAACGCGTGAGCAAGCATCCGACAGGGACGAGATGGGGAGGGAGCGCAAAGAGCGCCAGTGCGTTTGATGCAACACACCCCGGAGTCCCTGCATGACCGACGATCCTCGCCCCTCCAACCATGAAACCGAGAACGAAAACCAGCGCCCGGCCGGAGACGGAAAACCGCCTCGCCCGGCGACCGAGCCCGTGGGGTCGGAAGGCAGTTCCGATTCGGGCAAGACGGAGACGGATCCGGGGTCGGGCGAGCAATAGCCCCCTCCCCGCGTGACATCCCGCCCCCTGTCCGCTATCGCACCCGCGAACTAGCCATGGGAGGCCAAAGGCCTTGAGCGACAGCGTCGAAGAAGCCGGTTGGGCCACTGCCAAGACCCTGGCCGAGGCGCTGCCCTATATCCAGCGCTACGACCGCGAGACCGTGGTCATCAAATACGGCGGCCACGCCATGGGCGAGGAACAGGTCGCCAGGCTGTTCGCGGCCGACACCGTGCTGCTCAAGCTGCTCGGCCTGCACCCGGTCGTGGTCCACGGCGGCGGGCCGCAGATCAGCGCCATGCTGGACCGGGCCGGGGTCAAGTCGACCTTTGTCGACGGCCTGAGGGTCACCGACGCCCCAACCATGGAAGTGGCCGAGATGGTGCTGTCCGGCGCCATCAACAAGGAAATCGCCAACTGGATCACGCTGGCCGGGGCCGAGGCCGACGTGCGGGGCGTGGGGCTGTCGGGCAAGGACGCCAGGCTGATCACCGTGACCAAGGCCAGGCGGACCAAGAAGACACCGGGCAGCAACCTGGAAGAGGTCGTCGACCTGGGTTTCGTCGGCGAGCCGCAGAAGGTTGATCCGCAGCTGATCAACGCCCTGATCCACGCCGAGCATGACTACATCCCCGTCGTCGCCCCGATCGGGGTGTCGAAGGACGGCCAGACCTTCAACGTCAACGCTGATACCGTGGCCGGAGCCATGGCCGGGGCGCTGAAGGCCAAGCGCATGCTGCTGCTGACCGATGTGAAGGGCGTGCTCGACAAGAACGGCGAGCTGATCCGGCAGATGACGGTGGCCGAGGCGTTCCAGGCCATCAAGGACGGCACCGCCACCGGCGGCATGATCCCCAAGCTGGAGACGGCCATCGCCGCCGTCGACGCCGGGGTTGAAGCCGTGGTCATCCTCGACGGGCGCCGGCCGCACGCCATGCTGGTCGAACTGTTCAGCGAGCACGGCGCCGGGACGCTGGTGAAGAAGTGACGGCTGACCTTCACCACATCGAGACCTGGCTGTTCGATCTCGACAACACCCTCTACCCGATCGAGACCGGCTTCATGAAGCTGATCGAGGTGCGGATGACCGACTTCGTCGAGCGCCGCACCGGCCTGCCGCGCGACGAGGCGCGGGCCCTGCAGAAGAAGTACTGGACCGAGCTGGGCACCACGCTGGCCGGGATGATGACCCACCATGACGTGGAGCCCGAAGAGTTCCTCGACGAGGTGCATGATGTCAGCCTCGACCTGCTGACCCCCGATCCGAAGATGATCGCCGCCATCGAGCGGTTGCCCGGGCGGCGGCTGATCTTCACCAACGGCTCGGGACCTCATGCCGAGCGGGTGCTGGAGAAGCTGGGCATCGCCCATCTGATGGAAGACGTCTTCCACATCACCTCAGCCGACTATCTGCCCAAGCCGGCGCTCTCGACCTTCCAGAAGATGTGCCGCGACCTGGGCGTCGATCCGCACGGCGCCGCCTTCTTCGAGGATTCGGAAAAGAACCTCGCGCCCGCCGCCGAGCTGGGCATGACCACCATCCTGGTCGGGCCGACGGCGCCGGCCAGCACCGCCCCCTTCGTTCACCACCGCACCGACGACCTGGCCGGCTTCCTCAGCGCCGCCAAGGTTCGGGAGACCGCCGCATGACCGAGCTGACCGCCGCCGACCTGGCCCTTGAGATCGAAGCCGCCTGGGAAGCCCGCGACGGCATCGGCCCGGACACCCGGGGGCCTGCGCGCACGGCCGTCGAGGAGGCGCTGAACCTGCTGGACTCCGGCAGGCTGCGGGTGGCCGACAAGACCGAAGACGGCTGGTTTACCCATCAGTGGCTGAAGAAGGCGGTTCTGCTGAGCTTCCGCCTGAACCCCAACACCGTCATGCGGGCCGGAACCCTGGGCGGCGCGGTCGGTCCCTGGTGGGACAAGGTGCCCAACAAGTTCGACGGCTGGGACGCGCCGCAGTTCGAGGACGCGGGCTTCCGCGCCGTGCCCGGGGCCATTGTGCGACGCGGGTCGTACGTGGCGAAGAACGTCATCCTGATGCCGAGCTTCGTCAACATCGGCGCCTTCGTCGATGAGGCCACCATGGTCGACACCTGGGTCACGGTCGGGTCCTGCGCCCAGATCGGCAAGCGGGTCCACCTGTCGGGCGGCGTCGGCATCGGCGGGGTGCTGGAGCCCCTGCAGGCCAACCCGACCATCATCGAGGACGACTGCTTCATCGGGGCGCGGTCCGAGGTGGTCGAGGGCGTGGTCGTCGGGCGGGGCAGCGTCCTTTCGATGGGTGTGTTCCTGTCGGCCTCGACCAAGATCGTCGACCGCAAGAGCGGCGAGGTGTTCCGCGGTTATGTGCCGCCCTACAGCGTGGTGGTGCCGGGGTCCCTGCCCGACCCGCACGGCAATGGGCCGAGCCTGTACTGCGCGGTGATCGTCAAGACGGTGGATGCGCAGACGCGGTCGAAGACGAGCATCAACGACCTGCTGCGGGACTAGAGGCTTCGCTCTCCGCCCACGCGGTGGGCGGAGGACGGTTCGGAGCGCGAGCGACGGACCAGGAGGCGGGACCGCCGGTTCAAGGCTAGAACCTGTAACCGCCGGTGGGGACCCCCTCGGTTTGGCTCGCTTGCAGCGCTCGCCAAAGCCACTCCCCCACAGGTGGGGGAGAGCGAAGGCCTGGCGGCGTTTGCGTGCGCCGTTTCCCGCGCCTAAACGGGAAGCGATGACCCTCGACGCCCTTACCCTCGCCCAAGCCCTGATCCGCCGCCCGTCGGTCACCCCGGCCGATGAGGGGGCGATGGATATTCTGCAGCGGCAGCTGGAGGGGCTGGGCTTTGCCTGTCGGCGGATGAAGTTCGGGGACATCGAGAACCTCTATGCGCGGCGCGGGACGGCGCGGCCGAACCTGTGTTTCGCGGGCCATACCGATGTGGTGCCGGTCGGCGATGCAGGCGCCTGGACGCAGGATCCGTTCGCCGGCGAGGTGAAGGACGGGGTGCTGTTCGGGCGCGGGGCGGTGGACATGAAGAGCGCCATCGCCGCCTTCACCGCCGCCGTGGCGGCCGTGGTGGCGCGGGGCGAGCCGAAGGGCAGCCTGTCCTTCCTGATCACCGGCGACGAGGAAGGCCCGGCGCTGGACGGGACGAAGAAGGTCGTCGAGGCGCTGCAGGCCGAGGGCGAGATCATCGACCACTGCATCGTCGGCGAGCCGAGCAGCGCGGTGGCGCTGGGCGACATGGTCAAGATCGGCCGGCGGGGCAGCATCAACGCCTGGTTCACCGTCGAGGGTCGGCAGGGGCACGTCGCCTATCCGCAGCGGGCGGCCAATCCGATTCCGGTGCTGGTGCGCCTCCTTTCGCGGCTGCAGGACCGGGTGCTGGACGAGGGCTATCCGGAGTTCCAGCCGTCGAACCTGGAAGTCACCACCATCGATGTCGGCAACCCCGGCACCAACGTCATTCCGGCCAGGGCGACGGCGCGGGTCAACATCCGCTTCAACCCCGGCCACAGAGGCGCCGACCTGGCCGCCTGGTTCGAGGACGAATGCCGGCTGGCGAACGAAGGCTTCGACGGCGCGGTCGAGGTCAAGGCGATGATCAGCGGCGAGGCCTTCCTGACCGAGCAGGGTCCGTTCACCGCCGTGGTCGCCGACGCGGTGCGCGAGACCACGGGCCGCGAGCCGGACCTGTCGACCACCGGCGGCACCAGCGACGCGCGGTTCATCCGCAGCCTCTGTCCCGTGGTCGAGTTCGGCCTGGTCGGCACGACCATGCATATGGTCGATGAGCGGGCGCCGGTGGCCGAGCTCTATGACCTGCAGAAGGTCTATGAGCGGATTATCTCGCTGTATTTCGAGCGTATCGCGTGACCAAGGCCCTCGCCGGCGGCTGGCTGTTCTGGGCTTTGCTGGCGGCGGTGTTTGCGGCGGCGACGGCGATCCTGGCCAAGGTGGGGGTGAAGGATACGCCGTCGGATCTGGCCACCCTGGTGCGGACCCTGATGGTGGTGGCCTTCGCCGGGCTGATCGTG
>JAUMCZ010000292.1:0-5561 GCA_032122215.1 Caulobacter sp. | reverse complement strand
GGGGGGGGGCCACCGCTCACGTCGGCGGGTAAACCTATTGCAGCTGAACCGCCGGAGCGGACCCCCTCCACCATCGCCTGCGGCGACGGTCCCCCTCCCCCGATGGGGGAGGAACCTGGCTATCCGGCCGCCGGCACAGTGCGACGGGACAACTGCCAGGCGCCCCATGCAAAGACGGCGACGCCGGCCCAGATGAAGGCGAAGCTCAAGGCCCGCATCGGGGTGAAGGCCTCGCCAAGGGCCAGGCCGACGAAGAACTGCAGGGTCGGGGCGACAAACTGCAGGAAGCCGAGGGCCGTCAACGACAGCCGGCGGGCCGACCAGGAAAACAGGGCCAGCGGGGCGACGGTGGCCGGGCCGGCGGCCAGCAGCAGAAGGGCGACGTTCCAGCCGCCCAGGAAGTGTCCGGCCCCGGTCGACTGCAGCCAGAGGACATAGGCCAGGCCCGGCAGGGACAGGTAGGCGCATTCGAAGAACAGGCCGGTCTGGGCGTCGGCCTTCACCTGTTTGCGGATCACCCCATAGGCGCAGAAGCTGATGCCGAGGCCCAGCGAGATCAGGGGCAGGTGGCCGAGCGCAACGGTCTGGACCCCGACGCCGATGGTGGCCAGGACGATGGCGATCTTGCCGGTCAGCGGCATCCGCTCACGGAAGAACAGCGCCCCGACGGCCATGTTGAGCAGGGGGTTGATGTAATAGCCGAGGCTGGCCTCGATGACCTTGTGCTGGTTCACGGCCACCACATAGATCGTCCAGTTGACGAAGATGGCCGCCGTCGAGAGGGCGAGCAGGCCGAGCGTCCTGGGCTCGGTCAGGACCCGGCGAACGTCGGCCCCCTGGCGGGACAGCCAGACGAGACCCGCGGCCCAAAAGACGCTCCAGACCGTGCGGTGGGCGATCATCTCGGCCGCGCCGACGCCGAGGCCGGCCAGTAGGTGGAAGTAAAGCGGCAGGAAGCCCCAGATGCCGTAGGCTCCCAAGCCTGCGAACAGGGCGGCCCGGCCTTCGTTCTGGGGTTTGGGCAAGACACACACTCCAAAAAGGTAAGAGGCCCGGGACCGTGGGGTCCCGGGCCTCTCGATGCTCTCCGCTTCTTGCGGCGCTTTCGACTAGGCCAGGGCCTTCTGGTTGATCAGGCCACGCTCGTGCAGGAGCTGGGCGATCTGGACGGCGTTGAGGGCGGCGCCCTTGCGCAGGTTGTCCGACACCACCCACAGCGACAGGCCGTGCTCGACGGTCGGGTCGTTGCGGATGCGGCTGACGTAGACCGGGAACTCGCCCTGGACCTCTTTCGGGGTCGCGTAGCCGCCGTCCTCGCGCTTGTCGATGACGACCAGGCCGGGGGCTTCACGCAGGATCTCGCGGGCCTGGTCGTCGTCGAGGGCGGTGTGGAACTCGATGTTCACCGACTCGCCGTGGCCGACGAAGACCGGCACGCGGACGCAGGTGGCGCTGACCTTGATGCTCGGATCGAGCATCTTGTGGGTCTCGTCCGCCATCTTGCGCTCTTCCTTGGTGTCGCCCGAGCCGTCGTCCAGGAAGACGTCGCACTGGGGGATGACGTTGAAGGCGATCTGCTTGTGATAGACCTTGGGCGGCGGCGCGCCGAGCACAAAGACGCCCTTGGTCTGGTCCCACAGCTCGTCCATGGCCGCCTTGCCGGTGCCGGAGACGGACTGGTAGGTCGAGACGACGATGCGCTTGATCTTCGCTGCGTCATGCAGCGGCTTCAGCGCCACCAGCAGCCCCGCGGTCGTGCAGTTGGGGTTGGCGATGATGTTCTTCTTGACGAAGCCCTCGATGGCGTCGGGGTTCACCTCCGGCACGATCAGCGGCACGTCCGGGTCCATCCGGAAGTGGCTGCTGTTGTCGATGACGATGGGACCGGCGCGGCCGATCTTCTCACCCCAGGCCTTGGACACCGAACCGCCGGCGCTCATCAGCACCAGGTCGACGGTCGAGAAGTCGAACTGCTCCAGATCCTTGCATTTCAAGGTCTGCTCTTTGAACGAGACTTCCATGCCCATGGATTTGCGGGACGCGATCGCATGGATCTCGTCGACCGGAAATTCCAGTTCCTCGAGGATGTTGAACAGTTCGCGACCCACGTTGCCCGTGGCGCCGACGACGGCCACTCGGTAGCCCATCGGTAGTCTCCAGTTTCACTTAAGGCGCGGAGCGATACGCCTCCGCTCGAACCCGTGCAAGGCGAGGAAACCTTCAGGCCCGTTAAGGCCCCCTTTTCGGACGGTTCAACGCCGTCCGATCGGGACTAGGTCTGTCGCATAGTCATGGAAGGCACCGATATGGCGACGCTGTTTCTCACCTACAAGCTGAAACCCGGAACTGCACCGGAAGACTTCGAAAACTGGATACGCAACATCGACTATCCGGCCATGCGCGGGCTGCGGCGGGTCGCGTCCTACGTCAACTACAAGGCTACCGGCCTGCTGCTGGGCGAAGGCAGCCCCAGCGTCGACCACGTCGAGGTGTTCGACATTCCGGACCTCGCCGGGTTTGTGGCCGAGGACATGCCGGGCGGGGTGGTGCAGGCGGTCATGGGTGAGTTCATGGGCCTGGTCGACAACCCGGAATTCATCATCGCCGAAGCGGTGGTCTGACTCCCTCCCCTTTATGGGGAGGGACAGGCGCCGAAGGCGCCGGGGTGGGGTACGAAAATCACAGGGCGCCAACCTTCAGGGATTTGCGCGCTGCATCTGACTTCCCCACCCGTCACGCTGCGCGTGACACCCTCCCCATGAAGGGGAGGGAGGCGCGTGAGCTAGCGCGCCCGCCGATACGTCAGGTCGAAGCCCGGCTTCCAGGTGGCGCCCTTGTCGGCCGAGGTCTCGCCGAACTGGCGGACGGAGCCATCGGCGAGGGGGGTGTAGGTCATGCGGGTCAGGGTCCCGCTCCAGTCGCCCTGGATGACGATGGCCGTGCCGTTCCAGCCGCCGCGGAACTCCGCCCAGGCGCCGTTGGAATCGAGCCAGGTCTGGCGCCAGCCCTTTTCGTCGGGCCGCCAGGCATTGAGGCTGCCACCGCCGGTTCCCTTGAGCGGCTTCCAGTTCTCGCGGACGGCGCAGCCGCCATAGAGCTTTTCGATGCTGCTGCGGGCGACCAGGACCTCCTGGCCGGTGGCATACACGTCCCAGTTTCCGACCCAGAAATCGAACTGACGGCGCTCGGGCTCCTGGCAAGGCGCGGCCGGCGCCGTCTGGGCCAGGGCAGGCGTGGCGGCGATGGCCAGCGCGGCGGCGGCAAGCAGTGTCTTGAACATGGGGAGTCCTCCCGAATCGACCCTCGTCCCAAGGTGACCGGCCGCGCGTTAAGCTTCAATCACCAGAACGTCCTCGGACGAATTCGATGAAGGCCCGCGGAGGCCGGGACGACGGCAAGCTGGTGGGGCTGGTTGTCCAGAAGCAGACGGCGCCGAGCTAACCTCCCTCCCCGATTGGGGAGGGCAGGCCGACAGGCCGGGTGGGGCAGTGGGTCACCACTGCCTGCCGGTCAAGCTTCTCAGCACACTATCTCGAAAGTCAGTGACCGACTGCCCCACCCGACGCGCGTAACCGCGCGTCTGCCCTCCCCAATCGGGGAGGGAGGTTAAATCAGCGCCCGCTTGTAAAGCGCGAGCAGCTCCGCCCAGGCCCTTTCGGCTTCCGGTTCGTTGTAGGCGGCAGAGCCCGGGACGCACCAGCCGTGGTTGGCCTTGTAGACCTCGACCGTGGCCTTCACGCCGGCATCGTCCATCGCCTTCTTGAGGATGGTCTTGCTGTCGGGCTGTTTGGCGTCGTCGTCCTGGGCGACACCGAAGATCATCTCCGCCTTGATCTTCGGGGCGAGCAGGTGAGGGCTGTCGGGCGCGGTCGTGGTCAGGCCGCCGCCATGCCAGCTGGCAGCGGCGCCGACACGGCCCGGCCGGATGGCGGCGGCGCGCATGACGATGGCGCCGCCCATGCAGTAGCCGGTGAAGCCGACCTTGGCCCTGGAGACGTGGTGGTTCTTGTCCAGCCAGTCGACGAAGGCGGCGGTGTCGGTATCGATGGTGGCCGTGGTCATCTTCGCCCGCAGGCCGAAGACCAGGGCGCGGTCTTCGGGCTTGGCGAAGTCGAAGGTGTCGGGAACGACCGGCGCCTTGGCGTCGCGGTAGTAGGGGTTGATCACCAGCACGCTGTAGCCCGCTGTGGCCAGTCGGCGGCCCATGCGGCGGAAGGCCGGGCGCAGGCCGACGATGTCGGGGATGATGACCACGCCCGGGGCCTTGTTCTTCCCATGGAAGAAGGCGGCGTCGCAGGTTCCGTCGGGGGTGGGGACGCTGACGTCCATCTCCATGATGCCGTCCTCGGCCAGGGCCGGGGCGGCGACCGCCGAGCCGATGGCGAGGGAGGCGAGACCGAAGCCGCGGCGGGAAATCCTCGGGTCGTGGGCGATGCCGGGGGGCGTGTCGTCGTCGCGGGCCATCAGGCGCTCCTTGTGTTGGGGAGAGTGGGTTTTGGGGATAGTGGCGCCGGAAGGCGGCTGAACCAAGGTGCGTGCTTCGACACGCGGCCGTGGCCGCTGCTCAGCATGACTATCTATTTTGACCTGCACTCATGTCAGTCATCCTGAGCAGTCCGCGCAGCGGACGTGTCGAAGGACGCACGAACGCTCAGGTTCTCCCCCTCAGCCACCGCATGCGATAGGCGTTCATCGCCACCAGACCCAACTGGTCGAGCAGGCGGAAGTTGACGAAGGCGCCGACCGGGGCGCCGATGACCGGGATCAGCTGGGCCAGCTTCGCCAGGTCGATGTAGTCGCGGTACTGCTGCTGGAAGGTGCGCCAGTCGAAGTCCCTGGGCGAGGCCGGGTGCGGGGTGGTGTCCCAGGTCTCCAGGGTCTGCAGCACGGCCTGGCGATGGTCGGCGTTCGAGAAGGCCAGCTGGAAGATGGAGAGGATGTAGAGGCGCTCCTCCCAGCTCTCGCCGTCGTGGCCATACAGAGCGGCGATCTCGAACAGCAGCTTGATCTTGAAACCGATCAGCACCGGAAAGTCGGCCGCCGCCAACAGGAAGCCGCCGGCCCCGGCCACCCCGCCTTCGGCCGCCGCCATGGTGCGGTATGCGGCGATGCGCTGGCGCACCAGCCCCTCGCGGGCGCCGAAGGAGGCGCTCTCGAGCGGCTTGGCGGTGGTCAGGTCAGAGCCGGTGAGGATGGTCCGGGTCAGGCCCTCAATGACTTTTGTTATGGCGCCGTGAATCTTTTCAGGGATCAGATTGTTTACCGTAGCCTGCATGTTCCGCGCGGCGCGGTCCATGGGGCCGGGCGGCCTGGCGATCTTGATCCGCCAGGCTTCCAGTTCGGCGAGGGCGGCTTCCTCATGTGCGTCTAACCTCGCCATCAAACCTCCCCTCCGTCATCCCGGCCGGAGCGAAGCCCCCGGGTCGCGCGAAGCGCGCGCCCGAGGACAGGCTGCGAGCCGGCGACTGTGTTGGGTCAAGGGCGGCTTTCCCAAGGTCTGCTAGACTTGATGATGCTGTTGGCGGCGGTAACGATACGTCGGGCTACGGCTACGAGAGCCC
>JAUMCZ010000291.1:0-18536 GCA_032122215.1 Caulobacter sp. | reverse complement strand
TCGCGTTGTTTTCGACCGCCGCGTAGGACTCGGCGATGTTGGCCCGGCCGTTGCGCAAGGATTTCACCTCGGTGCCGAGCAGCATGATGCCGGCCTCGATCGGATCCTCGAGGAAGTAGTCGAACTTGGCGCGCCGGTTCTCGGCGATCAGGCCGCTGCTGGTTGCTTTCGACGCCATCAGAGCACGCCGGCGGCGCGCATCGCGTCCAGAACCTGAACGCGGGCCGCTTCCGAGCACGGGCTGATCGGCAGGCGGCATTCCTCCGAGCACAGACCGAGCGTCGCCAGCGCGAACTTGGTCGGGCTGGGAGATGCGTCCGCGAACAGCGCCTTGTGCAGCAGGATCAGGCGGTCCTGCCAGTAGCGGGCGGTCTCGAAGTCGCCCTTCAGGCAGGCGTTATACATGGTGGCGCAGGCTTCCGGCGCGACGTTGACGGTCACCGAGATGCAGCCGTGGCCGCCTTGCGCCACATAGCCGACGCCGTTCGGATCATCGCCGGTCAGCATGATCCATTCCTCGCCGCAGCTCACGCGCTGCTGCGACAGACGGCCCAGATCACCGGACGCGTCCTTGATGCCGACGATGTTGGGCAGCTTCGACAGGCGCTCCAGCGTCTCGTTGGTCATGTCCGAGCTGGTGCGGCTGGGCACGTTGTAGACGATCACGGGCAGTTGCACGGCGTCGTTGATCGCCTTGTAGTGCTGGTAGATGCCTTCCTGGCTCGGCCGGTTGTAATAGGGCGAGACGATCAGGGCCGCATCGGCGCCGACCGCCTTCGCATGCTGGGCCAGCTCGATGGCCTCGGCAGTCGCATTGCTGCCCGCCCCGGCGATGACCGGCACGCGGCCACGGGCGGTCTCGATGCACAGTTCGACGACACGCCGGTGCTCCTCATGGCTGAGGGTCGCGGTCTCGCCAGTGGTGCCGACCGGCACCAGGCCGTGCACGCCGGCGGCGATCTGGCGCTCGACCAGCTCGACGAAGGCCTTTTCATCGACCTGACCATCGCGGAACGGGGTCACCAGGGCGGGAAGGACGCCCTTGAAGGGGGATTGGAACATGGCGTGTAAAAAGGCCGTCAGATCGCCGCAATAGCTTGCGGCTATGGATTGGGGGCGGACAATATGAGGCGCCCTGTTGCTTCGCAATGGGCGCGGGTCGTGATTGTTCCGGAGGGATTTCGTTGAGGATCGGCGCAAGGACCGTCTGGCTGGCGAGCGGCGGCGCGATCCTGGCGCTCGGCATGGCCGGTTCGGCGCTGACCCAGGCCCCGGTCCGGCTGACCGCGCCCCCCCTGCCCGGCTACGAACTGGCCGGCGACGGCGACGCCCAGTACCTGCAGATGGCCTTTACCGCCGCCAAGGCCGGCGATGGGGCGCAGGTCCGCACCGCCATCAGCGGAATCAACGATCCGCTCGCTCGCAAGATCGCCGTCTGGGCCCTGGCCGACGGGGCGCCGGAGGCGATGAGCTTCTTCGAGGCCGACTCGGCCCGGCGCGACCTGGCCGGCTGGCCCCGCGCCCAGGGTCGGCAGGCAGCGGCCGAGAGGCTGCTGGAAACCAGCAACCTGCAGCCCCGCAAGATCGTCGACTGGTTCGGCGGCGCCGAGCCGACCACGGCCCAGGGCGCCATGACCCTGGCCGCCGCCCTGAAAGCGACCGGCGATGAGCCGCAGGCCCGGGCCCTGATCCAGCGCTGGTGGACCAGCCAACTCTTCGAGGTCGATCAGCAGATCGCCATGCGGGAGCGCTTCGGCGGCTACATCGGCGAGGCGGAAAACAGCGCCCGGGCTGATCTTCTGATGTGGGGGCCGCAGGGGCCGGCGGCGGAGGAGCTGATCGCGGTGCTCACCGGCCCGGACAAGGCCCTGGCGGAGGCCCGCATGGCCCTGCGCTCGGGCCGCAGTGACGCCGGCGCCCTGGTCGCCGCCCTGAGCGACGAGCAGCGCCGCCATCCGGGCGTGGTCTGGGAGCAGGCGCTGTATGCCTACAAGCGGGGCCAGACCTCCCTGGCCTTCTCGCTCTCAGCGGGGCTCAAGGCCCCGCCGACCGCGGACGCCGCCGCCCGCAGCTGGCCCGACAAGCGGCGGATGATCATCGCCGCTCTGCAGGGGCGCAACTACCAGGCGGCCTACAACATCGCCCGCGACTGCGGCATGAGCACCGGCGCCGACGCGGCCGAAGCAGAGTTCTACGCGGGCTGGCTGGCCCTGACCAAACTCGGCGACCCCGCCGCCGCCGAGACCCACTTCGCCCGGCTGGCCGCCGCCGGCGTCTCGCCGATCACCCAGGGACGCGCCCTCTACTGGCAGGGTCGGGCGGCCGAGGCGCTGGCCAAGGCCCCCGAGGCCCAGGCCTTCTACAAGCAGGGCGGCCGCCACCTCACCGTCTTCTACGGACAGCTGGCCGCTGAGAAGGCCGGGATCAGCAGTCTGACCCTGGGCAAGGACCCGCAGATCACGGAGGCAGACCGCAGCCGCTTCGACGGCCGCGAGATGGTCCGCGCCGCCCGCCTGCTGCAGGGCTTCGGCATGAAGGCCCAGTTCCGCGCCTTCGTCCTGCACATCGACGACATCCTGCCGACGGCGGCGGAGTCGGCCCTGCTGGTCGATCTGGCCCGCTCCGGCGGCGACCAGGACCTCGGCATGCGCGCCGTGCGCACCGCCGCCCAGCGCGGCTTCATCCTGCCCGAGCGCGGCTATCCCATCCTGCCCGTGCCCCAGGTGGCCGGGGCGGCCGAGCCGGCCTTCGTGCTCAGCATCGCCCGTCAGGAAAGCAACTTCGATCCCCGCGCCCAGTCCGGCGCCCGGGCCATGGGGATGATGCAGCTGCTGGACGGCACGGGGCGCGACACCGCCCGGCTGCTCGGCGAGACCTACGCCACCGACCGCCTGTTCGACGGCACGTTCAACATGAAGCTCGGCTCCCGCTACCTCGGCGACATGGCCGGAACCTTCGGCGGCAGCTACGCCATGGCCGCCGCCGGCTACAACGCCGGCCCGGGAAGGCCGGGCCAGTGGGCGGCCGATTGTGGTGACCCGCGTGGCGGCGTGGACCCGCTCGACTACATTGAGTGCATCCCGTTCAGCGAGACCCGCAACTACGTCATGCGGACGCTGGAAACGATGCAGGTCTACAGGGCTCGGCTGAACGGCGGGACGACGCCGCTATCGCTGGCGGCCGATTTGCGGCGAGGCGCCTGAGCCGGAAAGCCGCGTCCGATCACGGCTTCACCTGTATCTCGTACAGCTTGGGCCACAGCTTGCCTGTCACCAGCACCCGCTTGCCCTTGGCGTCGTAGGCGATGCCGTTGAGCACATCCTCGCCGCCGGTGCGCTCAGCCGCCGGCAGCAGCCCCGTCATGTCGATCCAGGCCTTCACCTTTCCGGTCGCCGGATCGATGCGGGCGATCCAGTCGGATCCCCAGATGTTGGCCCAGACCTCGCCCTCGACCCATTCGATCTCGTTGAGATTGAACACCGAGCCGCCGCCGTCGGTGATCCGCAGCCGACCGGTCTCGGCATAGGTCTCGGGATCCAGAAAGCGCAGTTCATCGGTCCCGTCGCTCATGATCAGGCGTTTGCCGTCGTGGGTCAGGCCCCAGCCTTCGCCCTGATAGGTGAAGGTGGATTTCGGCTCGAAGGTCTTGAGATCGTAGACAAAAGCCACGCCATCCCGCCAGGTGATCTCGATCAGCCGGTCCTTCCAGGCGACGATACCCTCGCCGAAGTACTTCGCCTCGATGTCCCGCTGCTGCAGCACCTTGCCGGTGGCCGGATCGACCTTGCGGATCGAGGAGCGGCCGTGCAGGCCGGTGCTCTCGTAGAGGACCCCGTCCTGGAACAGCAGCCCCTGGGTGAAGGCCCGGGGATCATGGGGAAAGCTGGCGACGACCTCATAGGATTGGATCGGCGCGCGGTCCTGCGCCGTTTCCGCGACAGGGACCAGCAGAAAGAGGACGGCAAGGAAGCGGGCGAGCAGCAAGCGGGATCCCTCAGGCGGCGCGGCGGGTGACCAGAACCGGACCATCCTCGGTGTCGATGAAGGCGCCGTCGAGGCCGAATACCTTGCGCAGGGTGGCGGGGGTCAGCACCGCGCGCGGCGGCCCGTCGGCAGCGACCGCGCCCTCGTGCAGGACGATCAGCCGGCTGCAGACGCGGGCCGCCAGGGGCAGGTCATGCAGGGTCAGGACCACGGCGGCGCCCCTGGCCGCTTCCTGCGCCAACAGATCGAGGGCGAGGAACTGGGCGTCCGGGTCGAGGCCGGCGGTCGGCTCGTCGGCGACCAGCAAAGGCGCGCGGGTCGCGAGCAGGCGGGCCAGCAACACCCGGGCCCGCTCGCCGCCGGACAGGTCGAGCACGCCCCGGCCCTCGAAGCCGGCCAGACCAACGCGGGCGAGACAGGCGGACGCCAGCGCCTGGGCCTGGCCCTCGGGCAGGTCGGGCGCGCCGAGCTCCACAATGCGCAGCGCGGCAAGGTTCCAGCCGACCCGGCGCTCCTGAGGCAGGTAGCCGGCGGCGCGGGCGCGATCGGCGGGTTTGAGGTCGCTGACCGGCCTGCCTGCGAGGCTGACCTGGCCCTGCTGGAGCGGCAGCAGGCCAAGGCCGGCGCGCAGCAGGGTGGTCTTGCCGGCGCCATTCGGCCCCAGCACCCCGACCATCTCGCCCGGCGCGACCGACAGGCTGACGCCCTTGAGGACGGCCCGGCCCGACGGACCGGCGTGGACGCTTTCGAATGACCAGCTCATGCCCGCCAGCTCCGCGAGGCGCGCCAGGCGACGAGGGCGAACAGCGGCGCTCCGACCAGGGCGGTGACGACGCCCAGCTTCAGCTCCTGCTCGCTGGGCAGGACCCGGCTGATCAGGTCGGCGGTCGTCAGCAGGATGGCGCCCGCGACGGCCGACGGGACCAGAAGCTTGCCCGGATCGTCACCGGCCAGGCGGCGCACCAGATGGGGCGCGGCGAGGCCGACGAAGCCCACCACCCCGGCGGCGGCGACGGCGGCTCCGGTCATCAGGGCGGCGCCGGCCACGGCGGCGGTGCGCAGGCTGGCCATCGGCAGGCCACTGAGCGCCGCGGTCTCTTCGCCAAGCGTCAGCATGGTCAGGCCCTTGGCCGACCACAGGCAGAGGGCGGCGCCGGCGGTCATGGGAACCAGGGCCCGCAGGATGTCGCCGAAGTCACGGTTGGCCACCGAGCCCAGCAGCCAGTTCATCACCTCGGCCGTGGCCACCGGCGACGGCGAGAAGTTGAAGATCAGGGCTGTGAGGGCGCCGCCCAGGGATGACAGGGAGACCCCGAGCAGGATCAGCGCTTCCGGTTCCCGGAACCGCGCCGCCAGGCCCGAGACCAGCAGGCCGGCGGCCAGGGCGCCGATCAGGGCCCCGGCCTCCACCGCACCGGTGACCGCTGAGGCGCCGAGCGCGATGGTCAGGGCCGCGCCGAGGCCGGCGAAGGCCGAGACGCCCAGTACGCCGGGGTCAGCCAGCGGGTTACGCAACAGCCCCTGCAGCGCTGCCCCGGCAAGCCCCAGACCGCCGCCGATCAGCGCCGCCATCAGCGCCCGTGGCAGGCGGATGGTCCAGAGCACCTCGCCGGGCGGCGACGCGGGATGGGCGAAGGCCTCTGCATACTGGGCGGCGGTCAGCGTCGTCTCGCCGAGCAGCAGGCCGGCGAGCAGGACAAGGATCAGCAGGCCGCCGAGGGCGGGGCTGGCGTTGCGGCTCATCGCGGCGCCGACCTTCCTGGAGCAGATCGGGCCAGGGTCTCGACCCCTTCGGCCGCGAACCAGGCCGGGCAGCTCAACACCGAGGCCGGCAGGCTGGCGAGGGTCTGCTCCGGGAGCCGCTTCTGCAGCGCCCTGTGACGCCCCATGCCCCAGCGCTCGAAAGCGCCAGACATCCGGTCGAAGAAGCCGAGGACAAAGCCGCGCGGTGGCCCCAGCACGACATCCTCCAGCCGCACCGGCGCGAACCCGGCCTGCGGCGCGGCGTTGGCGAGGCCGGCAGCGGCGAGGATGCGATCAATGAAGGTCCCCCGCCCGGCCGTGTAACCGCTGGGCGTCAGGTAGAGGCCCGGGCGGCCCTTCCAGGCATCCTGGGAAACCGCCAGCCGCCGGTCCATGTCCGCGACGATGGCCTCGCCCTTGGCCGGTTCTCCGATGGCGGCGGCGACGGTGCGGACATTGGCCCGGACCCCATCGAAATCCATGGCATCCTCGATCTTCACGACCTTGACCCCGTGGGTGGCGAGGGCGGTTTCCAGCCGGGCATCCCCGCCCCAGTAGCGGACGGCCAGCGTGGGCCGGGCCGCCAGAATGCTTTCAGTGGTGATCCGGCGCTGGGGCAGGCCTTTGGCCAGCGCGCGCAGGTGGGAGTCGACGTCATCGGCGCGATGGCTGACGCCGACGATGGTTTCACGAGGGCTGAGGGCGAGAACGTACTGGTCGGCGCATTGGTCAAGGGAGACGACGCGAGGGCTGGCGCTGGCGGCCGTTCCGGTCGCCAGAACGCCCGCCACCGTCATCCCGGCCGCCGTTCGCAGCGCGGCGAGCCGGGACCCAGGGGCGGCGGCCGCCACAGGTCGAAGCTTCGCTGGTTGCACGCTGTCACCCCCTGGGTCCCGGCTCGGCCCTTCGGCCCGCACCGGATGACGGATGGGGTTTATCCGGTCAAGCCTAGTCCGCGACCAGACCGTGCAGCATGCCGTCGAGGAGCACCTGGCGCAGTTCTTCGCTCTCAGCCCAGTTGAACTTCGGCTTGATGATGATCAACGAGACCAGACCATGGCAGGCGGCCCACAGGGCCTGGGCCGCGCTCTGGGCCGAGCCCGTGCGCAGACGGCCGGAGGCGGCGATATCGGTCAGGGCATCGATGAACTTCTGGAAGCAGAGCTCCCCCAGATGTTCGGTCGCCTCGGTCTTTTCCTCGCTCATCACCCCGGAGGCGCCGCAGAACACCAGCTGGTAGGCGTTCGGGTTTTCCAGCGCGAAGGCCATGTAGGCTTCGAGCATCATCCGGACCTTGACCACCGGGTCGATCGGCCGGGCGGAAATCTCGCTGTTGATCTCGAGCAGGCGGTTGATCGCCCCGTCGCTGATCTCCAGCAGGATCTGGTCCTTGTCCTTGAAGTGCATGTAGAGCGCGGTCGAGGAGACCCCGACCTCGTCGGCGATCTTGCGGATCGTCGCGCCCTGATAGCCTTCGGCCAGGAAGATGCGCTGGGCCGCCTTGAGGATTTCCCCGCGCCGCATGTGCCCGTCGCCCTTCGGCTTGCGGGCGGAGCGTTGCGGCTTCTTGAGAACCGTCGTCACCTGGTTGTTTCCCCTCAGTTCGATCCCCGAACGGAACACTAAACGGGAATCACTTGAGCCGCGCAACAGCTTCAACGGTCCGGGAGGATACTGGACCTTCGAACCCCCTGCGGCTAATGCCCGCCCATGAGCAACCCGCGCGTCGCCGACGCTCCCATCCTGCTGACCACCAAGGGCTGGGCCGACTACGGCCTGATCGACAGCGGCCATGGCCGCAAGCTGGAACGCTATGGCCCCTACAAGGTCGTGCGGCCGGAGCCGCAGTGCCTGTGGGCGCCGCGCCTGTCGAAGGAGGAATGGGATCGGGCCGACGCCGTCTTCGATCCCACCGACGAGGACGAGAACGGCCGCTGGCAGTTCGCTGGCCAGCCGCCCGTGCTGTTTCCGCTCAGCTGGCGGGACGCCAAATTCAACAGCCGCTTCACCAACTTCCGCCACCTGGCCTTCTTCCCGGAGCAGGCGGCCAACTGGGAGTGGCTGGACGCGCGCATCCGGGGCGCAGGGCGTCAGCTGACCATTCTCAACCTGTTCGGCTACACCGGCGTCGCCAGCCTGGTCGCGGCGGCGGCCGGGGCGAAGGTCACCCACGTCGATGCCTCCAAGAAGTCGGTGGCCTGGGCCCGCGAGAACGCCATCCTGTCGAAGCTTGACGAAAAGCCGGTCCGCTGGCTGGTCGAGGACGCCCGCAAATATGTGCAGCGTGAGCTGCGGCGCGGGGCGCAGTACGACGGCATCATCCTCGACCCGCCCAAGTTCGGGCGCGGCCCGACCGGCGAGACCTGGCGCCTGTTCGAGGACCTGCCGGAACTGGCGGACCTCTGCACCCAGCTGCTCAGCCCGGACGCCAGCTTCATGCTGATGAACGCCTATGCGGCGCGCATCTCCGGCGCCGCGCTGTCCGGCCTGATGGCCGACCAGTTGAAGGGGCGCGGCGGGGTCATCGACTGGGGCGAACTGGCGCTCGAACAGGAAGACGGCGAGCGCCGCATCGGCCTGTCGTTCTTCGCGAGATGGTCGAAGTGAATTTCAGACAGGTCACATCCCTGTCGAACGAGACGGTCAAGCACGCCCGCGCCCTGCACATGCGCAAGACCCGGGAGGAGAGCGGCCAGTTCCTCGCCGAGGGCCTGAAGATCATCACCGAAGCCGTCGACCAGGGTGTCGCGCCCGACGTGCTGCTGTTCGGCAAGGCCGCCGCCAACCACCCGCTTCTGATCCGCGCCGCCGAGGCGACGACGGCGGCCGGCGGCGAGGTCATCGAGGTGACGCCCGAGATCCTCGAGAAGATCGCGAGACGCGACAACGCCCAGCCGGCCCTGGCCATCTTCAAGCAGCGGTTCGTGCCGCTGGAGAGCCTGCGGCCGACCTCGAACGTCTGCTGGGTGGCGATGGACCGGGTGCGGGACCCCGGCAACCTCGGAACCGTCGTCCGGACCGTCGACGCGGCCGGCGGCGGCGGGGTGATCCTGGTCGGCGACTGTTGCGACCCCTATTCGGTCGAGGGCGTCCGGGCGACCATGGGCTCGATCTTCGCCGTGCCGCTGGCGCGAGCGACCGTTGAAGAGTTCCTGGCCTGGCGGGGGAACTGGCCGGGGTCGGTGGTGGGGACCTTGCTCACCGCGACGGTGAACCACCACAACGCCGACTACCGCAGCCCGACGCTGATCCTGATGGGCAATGAAGCGCAGGGTCTGCCCCCGGAACTGGCGGCGGCCTGCGATGTGAACGTGAAGATCCCCATGCGTGGCCGGGCGGACAGCCTGAACCTGTCAGTGGCGACGGGGATCATGATCTACGCAGTGACGGACCGTCTCCTCTGATCCCTTCTCCCAGAGGGAGAAAGTGGCCCGAAGGGCCGGATGAGGGGTTAGGGACGGTGGACGTCCGGAAACACCGTAACCCCTCACCCGGTCCTGCTGCGCAGGACCGACCTCTCCCTCTGGGAGAGGTAAGCAACCCCGGTCAGGTCCCCCGCGGCTTGGCCCGCGTCGTCGCCGCAGCCTTCCACGGCTCCTCCGGCCAGACGTGCCGGGGATATCGCCCCTTCATGTCGGTCCGCACGTCCTTCCAGGACCCACGCCAGAAGGCCGGCAAATCCCGTGTGACCTGGATCGGCCGGTGCGCCGGCGACAGCAGGGCCAGCACCAGGGGGACGCCACCGACGCTAGGATGCACCTCGACGCCGTAGAGTTCCTGCACCCGCACCGAGATGGTCGGCCCGGCCTCGGCGGCATAGTCGATGGCCAGACGCGACCCGGTCGGCGCCGTCCAGCGTGCCGGGGCGGCGGCGTCGAGGCGCTTCTGGACATCCCAGGGGATGAGGCTGCGAAGGGCGTTCTCAAGGTCGTTGTCGGTCAGGCTGCCGAGCGTGCGGCGGCCTTCGAGGATCGGCGCCAGCCAATCGTCGAGGCCGACGATCAGCGCCGCCTCCGACAGGTCGGGCCAGGTCGGGTCCTGGGCGTGCAGGAACCGCACACGCTCCAGTAGCGATCCAGCCCCCTCCCCGATCGGCAGCGCCGACAGACCTTCCCGGCGGACATGACCCAACAGGGCGGCGGCGATCATCGCCTTGTCGGGTTTGTCGACCAGCCGGTCCTCCAGCACCAGGCGGTCAAGACGCACCAGCCGGCGAGCGCGCACCTTGCCGTCCGGCTCGATCTCCAGCCGGTCCTCGTTGGTCAGCCGCGAGGCAAAGGCGGCCCGCAGAGTTTCCGGATCGAGTGGCGCGGCCAGCAGGATGCGATCGCGGGCCGCGCCGCCGCCCAGTTCGCCGATCGCCAGCCAGGGCTCGCGAGCCAGGGCGTCTGTCGGTTCGAGATGAGCGCCCCGGCCGCTGGCCAGCTGGAACTCGCCCCCCTTGCCACGCGCCTTGGCCACACGCTCGGGGAAAGCTTCGGCCAGCAACAGGCCGACATCGAGCGGCGGCTGCTTCGGCGGGCGCCCGGCGGCGCGGGCCCAGCGGTCGGCCAGGGTGCGGGCATCGCGGGCGCGAGGGCTACGGTCGCGCTCGAACTGTTCCAGGCGATGGCGCAGGTCGGCGTCACGGCCGCCGAGGCCCCGCTCGGTCAGCAGGGCAGCGATGCGGGCCGCCAGTTCCCCTTGCCCGCCGGCCGCGCCGCGGATGACCATGTGAGCCAGCCGCGGCGGCAACGGCAGGTCCGACAGCAGCCGGCCGTGGGGGGTCAGGCCGCCGGCCTCGTCGAGAGCCTCCAGCCGCCCGAGCAGACTGCGCGCCTCGCTGAAGGCGCCGGCCGGCGGCGGGTCAAGAAAAGCGAGGTCGGCCGGATCGCGCGCGCCCCAACGGGCCAGGTCGAGCGCGAACCCCGACAGGTCGGCCTCAAGGATTTCCGGGCGGGCGAAGGGGACCAGGGCGCGGGTCTCCGGCTCCTCCCACAGGCGGTAGCAGATTCCGGGCTCAGTGCGGCCGGCGCGGCCCCGGCGCTGGTCGGCGGCGGCGCGGGAGACGCGCACGGTCTCAAGCCGGGTCAGCCCGCTGGCCGGGTCGTAGCGCGGCACGCGAGCGAAGCCGCTGTCGATGACGACGCGGACGCCCTCGATGGTCAGGCTGGTCTCGGCGATGCTGGTGGCCAGCACCACCTTGCGCCGTCCGGCCGGCGCCGGACTGATCGCGGCGTCCTGCTCGCGCGGGTCGAGCGCCCCGAACAGCGGGCAGAGATCGACATTGGCGGCGACGCCCGCCTCGGCCAGCCAATCGCGGGTTCGCAGGATCTCGCCCTGACCGGGCAGGAAGACCAGCAGGCTTCCGGTCTCCTCGGCCAGCGCCTTACGCACCGCCTTGACCACCTGATGCTCCAGTCGCGCGGCTGAATCGCGGCCGAGGTAACGGGTGTCGACGGGAAAGGCGCGGCCCTGGCTTTCGATGACCGGCGCCCCGTCCAGCAAGCGGGCCACCGCCGCCCCGTCGAGGGTGGCCGACATGACCAGCAGCCGCAGGTCCTCGCGCAGCACCGACTGGCTGTCGCGGGCCAAGGCGAGGCCCAGGTCGGCATCGAGGCTGCGCTCGTGGAACTCGTCGAACAGCACCGCCGACACCCCGTCGAGGCCCGGGTCGTCCTGGATCATGCGGGTGAAGACGCCTTCGGTGACCACCTCGATGCGCGTCTTCGCCGACACCTTCGAATCCATCCGCACCCGATAGCCGACGGTCTCCCCGACCCGTTCACCGAGGGTTGAGGCCATGCGGGCTGCGGCGGCGCGGGCGGCCAGCCGACGCGGCTCCAGCAGAATCAGCTTCCCTTGGGCCCAGGGCTGATCCAGCAGAGCCAGCGGCGCGCGGGTGGTCTTGCCCGCGCCGGGCGGGGCGACCAGGACAGCGTTAACGCCCCTGGCCAGAACAGCCCTCAACTCGGGCAGGATTTCCTCGATCGGCAGCATTGTGTGGTTCGTTTAGTGCCCGAATGCCGCGCCGTCACCGCAAGCCGTTGCGCGCCGCGACTTTACTGCTAACGTCCGCCGCTTGTGACGCCGGCGGGGAGCCGGCCTTAGGGGAGCGAGACGCATGTCCGCAGAGGGCGCCCGACCGGGCAACCGGCTATTTCTGAAGAAGTCCATCGCCAACATTCAGAAGGAAGCGGCCAAGAGTGAGCTGAAACGCACGCTCGGGCCGCTCAACCTGATGAGTCTCGGTGTCGGCGCCATCATCGGGGCCGGGATTTTCGTCCTGACCGGACAGGTGGCCTCGGCCAACGCCGGCCCGGCCATCATGTTGTCGTTCGTTGTCGCCGGCATCGCCTGCGCCCTGGCCGGCCTGTGCTACGCCGAACTGGCCTCGACCATGCCGGTCTCCGGCTCGGCCTACACCTATGCCTACGGCACCATGGGCGAGGTCTTCGCCTGGATCATGGGCTGGCTGCTGGTCCTTGAGTACGGCATCGCCGCCTCGACCGTGGCCGTCGGCTGGTCGGGCTATGTGGTCAGCATGCTGCATGATTTCGGGGTCAACCTCCCCAGTATCCTTGTCGCAGGCAAAGAAGCGCCGATGTGGGCCACCCCGCTGATCCAGGCGTCTCCCAACGAAGCTGGCAACCTGGTGTTCTCGATGACCGGCACGCTCAACCTGGTCGCCGCCATCGGCATCTTCATGGTCTGCGGCCTGCTGGTGCTGGGCGTGTCCGAATCCGCCAACGTCAACAACGTGATCGTCGTCATCAAGGTGATCGTGCTGTTTACCTTCATTGCGGTGGGGATCACCTACATCGACCCGGGCAACTGGCACCCCTTCATCCCTGAACCCACCGGCAACGCGGGTGAATACGGCGTCAGCGGCATCTTCCGCGGGGCGGCGATCATCTTCTTCGCCTACGTCGGCTTCGAGGCGGTCTCGACCGCCGCGGCCGAGGCCAAGAACCCCAGCAAGGACGTGCCGATCGGCATCCTGGGCGCCCTGGTCATCTGCACCATCATCTACATGGCCGTCGCCGCCGTCATGACCGGCGTCGTCCCCTACAAGGAACTGGCCAGCCCGGCCCCCATCGCCGTCGCCATCGACCGCATGGGTCTGGAATGGGCCGACGTCCCCCTGGCAACGGCCGAGGGCGGCAAGCTCAACCTCATCGCCTTCCTGATCAAGGTCGGGGCCATCACCGGCCTCAGCTCGGTCATGCTGGTGCTGTGCTACGGCCAGACGCGCATCTTCTACACCATGGCCCGCGACGGCCTGCTGCCGAAGGTGTTCGCCGCCATCCACCCCAAGTACCGCACGCCCTGGCTGGGCACGATCCTGCTCGGCATCCTGATCGCCGTGGCGGCCTCGTTCCTGCCGATCAGCCTGCTGGGCGACCTGGTGTCGCTGGGCACGGCGGTGGCCTTCTCCATCGTCTGTCTGTCGGTCATCTACCTGCGGGTGAAGCACCCCGACCTGCCCCGGCCGTTCAAGGTCCCGGGCGGCATCGTCACGGCGGTGCTGGGTATCTTCGCCTGCCTGTTCCTGGCCTGGCAGAACTTCAAGCCGATGATCGACCATGCGCTGGCCGACAACCCGGTGCCGCTGACCATCCTGGCGGTCTACGCCCTGGTCGGCGCCGTGATCTACGCGGTCTACGGCTACTGGCACTCCTACCTGGCCAAGGGCATCGACATCACCGAGGACACCTCGATGTCGAGCCCCGCCGAGGCGATGGCCCATGGCGTGGACGACGTGAAGGACTGATCTGTCCGTCACAAACAACGGAAAGGCCCGGGAGCGATCCCGGGCCTTTTTCGTGATCGGGCTTTCATTCCCTCGCCTGAACACCGATCATATGAGCCCAGACAACGTCAGGAGCGCCCCTTGAGCGTCCCCCCCATCCAGGTCGCCATCGCGCCGGTCACCCCGCTGCAGCAGAACTGCACCATCGTCTGGTGCACGAAGACGATGAAGGGGGCCATCATCGATCCGGGTGGCGAGGTCGATCGCCTGCTGGCCGGGCTCGAGACCTACGGCGTCACCCTGGAAAAGATCCTCATCACCCACGGCCACATGGACCACGCCGGCGCCGCCGCCGAGATGAAGGAACGCACCGGCGTTCCCATCGAAGGGCCGCACCCCGACGACCAGTTCTGGATCGACCGCATCGAGGCGAGCGGCAAGCAGTACGGCATTCCCGGCGCCAAAGGCTTCACCCCCGACCGCTGGCTGCACGACGGCGACGTGGTGACGCTGGGCGAGACCCGGTTCGAGGTCATCCACTGCCCGGGCCATACGCCCGGCCATGTGGTCTTCTTCCACCGCGAGGCGCGCTTCGCCCAGGTTGGCGACGTGCTGTTCAAGGGCTCGATCGGCCGCACCGACTTTCCGCGCGGCAACTACAACGACCTGATCGAGGCCATCTCGACCAAGCTGTGGCCGCTCGGCGACGACGTCAGCTTCGTGCCCGGCCACGGCCCCATGAGCACCTTCGGCTACGAGCGGAAGGTGAACCCCTACGTCTCGGACCTGGCTCTGGGATCGAACCGGACCGAGCCCGCCTCGGATCTGGCCGAGCGGTTCAGCTAGAAGCCGCGCGCCTTCTTCAGGGCGTCCTGTTCGGCCTTGTCCAGCTTGCCGTCCTTGTTGGCGTCGAACTGGTCGAAGCGGTAGTTCGAGGCCTTGATGAACTCCTCCTTCGACACCTTGCCGTCCTTGTTGAAGTCGGCCAGCGCCAGGGTGTTCTTGCCGCCGGTGTACCTGGTCAGCCTGGCCTGCTCGTCGGTGTCGAGAAATCCGCTCTTGTTCTGATCGATACGCGCAAAGCCCTTGTCGCCCGCCGCCAGGTTCTCGGCCTTGCTGAGCAGGCCGTCCTTGTTGACGTCAGGGTGCTGGGCGGCGGCGGCCGTCGCGCTGAAAGCCAGCAAAACAGTGGCGACGGCGAGGTGGCGGATCATGTAGTCACTCCGATAGGTTTCGGCCTTTTATCAACGGCCGCTCGATTGCACCCGTATGTCTGCGTTGCAATCCTGTCGAGACAAGGGCCTGCGCAAGATGGCGGAATGGAACAGACCATGACACTCGACGCCGCCTCCGGTCAGGAAGCGCCCGCCCGCATCCTGATGGTCGATGACGACCCGGGCATTCGCGACGTCGTCTCCGAATTCCTCGGCCAGCACGGCTATCAGGTCGAGACGGCCGGCGACGGCCGGGCCATGGAGCAGGCGCTCGCCAGGGGTCCCGTCGACCTGATCGTGCTTGACGTTATGATGCCGGGCGAAGACGGCCTCAGCATCTGCCGCCGCCTGACCGCCCAGCCCGGCGGTCCGGCCATCATCATGCTGTCGGCCATGGGCGAGGATACCGACCGCATCGTCGGCCTCGAGCTTGGCGCCGACGACTACCTGCCCAAGCCCTGCAATCCGCGCGAACTGCTGGCCCGCATCCGAGCCGTCCTGCGCCGCCGCGCCGAGCCGCAGCCCAGCATGGAGGACGGTCTGTCGGCCACCTGCCACTTCGCCGGCTGGAAGCTGGACCTGGTGCGCCGGGAGCTGCGCTCGCCGGAGGGCGTGGTGGTCAACCTGTCGAGCGGCGAGTTCTCCCTGCTGCGCGCCTTCGTCGAGCGTCCGCAACGCATCCTGACCCGCGACCAGCTGCTGGACATGGCCCGGGGCCGCGATTCCGACGCCTATGACCGCGCCATCGACGTTCAGATCAGCCGCCTGCGCAAGAAGCTGGACGATGGCTCGAATGGCGGCGAACTGATCCGCACCGTCCGCAGCGAAGGCTACATGTTCGTGCCCAAGGTCACCCGCAGCTGATGCAGACGCGGCTCCGCAGCGCGCCCCTGTTCGCCCAGGTGATGGCGCTGGCCCTGGTCAGCCTCGTCGCCGCGCCGGCGATCAGCGCCGCCATGCTGCTGGCCCTGCCCCCGCCCCAGCCCGAGGTCTATCGCCTGAGCGAACTGGCCCAGGCCCTGCGCCAGCAGGGGGTGGTGGAAATCACCGATGGCCGGCCGCTGGTCGTCAAGCTGAAGACCGAGGCCCCGGAGGAATCCTTCCGTCGCTCCCGCTGGCGCGAAGACTTCCGGCGAATCCTGGCCAACGAACTGAAGGTCCCGACCGACCGCATCCGCATCGAGACGCTCGGCCCCGTCCGCGTGCTGCTGCGCACCGAACACCGGGTCGAGACCCGCATCTTCCGCATTGGCCCGCCGGAAGGCGAGCCGCCGCCCGGGCGCGGTCGCCGCGGCCCTCCCCCGCCCGGCGCGCCGGAGTTCCGACCGGACGAGCGGGTCATCTTCTCGCCCTTCAAGGTCGGCGTGCAGCAGGCGGACGGCCGCTGGCTGGTGGTCAAGCCCAAGCCTACCTTCCGCTGGGACGCCTGGCAGACCCGGCTGATCCTGACGTTCGCATTGTCGATCCTGATCATCGCGCCGCTGGCCTGGCTGCTTGCCCGGCGCCTGTCCGCCCCGCTGGCCGCCTTCGCCGGCGCCGCCGACCGGCTTGGCCGCGATCCCCGCGCACCGCCGCTGGAGATGGGCGGCTCGACCGAGATCCTCGCCGCCGCCGCCGCCTTCAACCAGATGCAGGAGCGCCTGCGCCGCTACGTCGACGACCGCACCGCCATGGTCGGGGCCATCGCCCACGACCTGCGCACGCCGCTGACCCGTCTGAAGTTCCGCATCGAGGCGGTTCCCGACGATCTGAAGCCCAAGCTGGCGGCCGATATCGACCAGATGGAGGCGATGATCGCCGCTACCCTCGGCTTCGTCTCCGACGCCACCCGGCCGCGCGAGCGGACGAAGATGGAGCTGGCGTCCCTCGTCGAGAGCATCGTCGACGAGATGGCCGAGACCGGCGCCGCCGCCAGCATCGACCGGACCGAGAAGCTGGTCGTCGAGGGCGACCCCATCGCCCTGCGCCGCCTGGCCTCCAACCTGGTCGAGAACGCCCTGAAATACGGCGTCGCCGCCCGCGCCCGCGTCTATGCGGCCCAGAACGAGCGCGGGGGCCAGGACGCGGTCATCGAGGTCGACGACGACGGTCCCGGCATTCCGGACCACGAGCGCGAGCGGGTCTTCGAACCCTTCTTCCGGGGCGAGCCGTCACGCAACCGCGAGACCGGCGGCATCGGTCTTGGCCTGGCGGTGGTTCGCTCGGTGGCCCGCTCCCACGGCGGTGACGCTGAACTGATCAACCGCCCCGGCGGCGGCCTGACCGCCCGTGTGCGGCTGCCGCTCTGACCGCAACAGGGCCGAAACGCCACGCGCCTTACCGCCGCCACGGCGCGGGGCCAAACAGGGTTGCCAATCGCGAAGATTGGCGACCGGAGACCGCGATGATCGCACGCCTGGCCCTGCTCGCCGCCCTCGTCGCCTCCCCGGCCGTGGCTCAGCCACCGGACGAGGCGCCGCCCCGCCGCGAGCAGCTGTTCATCAGCCCGGCCGGCGAGCCCTTCCGCGCCCCACGTGGTCAACCCTACCCCGTCGCCGTCTGGTTCGCCCGCGCCGACGCCAACAGTGACGGCGTCCTGACCCGCGACGAATTCGTCGCCGACGCCCTGGCCTTCAGCGCCACCCTCGATACCGACAAGGACGGTCTGCTCGACGGGTTCGAGATGGCCGACTACGAAAAGAACGTCGCCCCGGAAATCCTCAGCCCGCTGGATCGCGGCGACGAGAGCCCCCAGGCCATCAACATGAGTCTCGGCAAACGGCCCTTCATCGGCTTCCCCAAGCCGCTGGACCCGGACGCCTATGGCGCCACCCGCAACGGCGCCGGCCTCTATGGCCTGATCAACGAGGTGCAGCCGGTGGCCGCCCAGGACAGTGATCTGGATCGCCGCATCGACCGCAAGGAGATCGGCATCGCCGCCCGCGACCGCTTCGCCATCCTCGACCGGGACCGGGACGGCAGGCTGGAGCTGGCCGGCCTGCCCAGGACCCCCTTCCAGACCATTCTTGAGGCGCCGCCCCGCAAGGGCAAACCCGGCCAGCGTCCGCCGCCGCGCTGACAGCCTTGCAAGTAGAACGCCGCCCCGGCTAATCGGGGCCTTCAGTTTGGGGATCCTTCCGCTCATGACCCGCCGCCAGACCGCCGCCATCCTGATCACTTCAGCGCTCCTGGCCGGGCCGGCGATGGCCCAGCCGCGAGAGCCCCTGCAGATCTTCATCAGCCCGGCCGGCGAGCCCTTCCGGGCCCCGCTCAGCCAGCCCTATCCGGTGGATGCCTGGTTCAAGCAGGCCGACGCCAACGCCGACGGGGCCCTGACCCGCGACGAACTGATCGCGGACTCCCTGGCCTTCTTCGACAGGCTCGACGCCAACAGGGACGGCACGGTCGACGGCTGGGAAAACGGCGACTACGAAAAGAAGATCGCCCCGGAAATCATGAGCCGCGCCGCCCTCGCCGTGGCAAAGCCTCAAGGGGCCAATCGACCGGCCGGCGGCAGGTACCGCCCGACCCTGTCGCCGTACGACCGGCCCAGGAACGCCACCGAGTCCGGCAAGATGGTCGCCGACCAGACCCGGGCCGGCGCCGGCCTCTATGGCCTGCTCAACGAGGTCCAGCCGGTCATGGGGCAGGACAGCGACTTCAACCGCCGGATCAGCAAGGCCGAAGCCACGGTCGCCGCCAAGGAGCGTTTCGCCATGCTGGACAAGGACAAGGACGGCAAGCTCGTCCTCGAGACCTTGCCTGTGACTCCCTTGCAAAAGGCGCTTGAAGACTCGCGTTGATTGCGGGCGATCGGGCCGATCTGCAAAACAGTGAAATGCGCCTGCAACCTGGCGCCGCTACGTCTCGGGACTGAACCTGCG
>JAUMCZ010000290.1:0-14212 GCA_032122215.1 Caulobacter sp. | reverse complement strand
TGTCATACTGGGAGTCTTTCAAGAGTTTAATTTGAGTATACGGTGTTCGTGCCTCACCCTGCAGTCATCGAGTTCAATCGCTGACGGGAACCACACCATGAAGACCCTGCTGATCTCCGCGACTTTGCTGGCCCTGGCCGGCGCCACCGCCGTCTCGGCCCAGCCCGCCGAGCGCCTGAGCGACTCCCAGTTCGTCAAGGCCGCCCGCTGCAAGGGCCTCGCCAAGGCCGAGGGTGTCGACACCAAGGGCGTCGACGCGGTGATCAAGGCCAACAAGCGCGGCCGCGCCGACTGGATCATCGACAAGGCCATGAACGCCCAGGATGACGCGCAGGTCGAGGCCACCAAGGCCGACGATACGCGCAAGGCCGAACTGATCGCCGAGCGAAACGGCGCCTGCCAGGCCTTCGGCGTGGTTGGATAATTTCGCACTCTGATCGAGCACCCAGAGCCCCTTGGCGCCCCGTCTACCCAGACGGGGCGCTCTTTTTTTGTTTTGTGTCTCGTGCTTCTGCATCTGCCGGCCTGAAAAGACCTTACGTTGACGCAAGCGTCATCTTTCCAAACAAGCGTTCGGCTTCTATGATCCGCGCGACTTGAACACGGCCCTTGAAGAGCCGCGCCGGGAGCCCCTCATGAATCTCGACTTTTCCCCCGAAGACATTGCGTTCCGTGACGAGGTCCGCGCCTTCATCGCCGAGAACTACCCGGCGCAGCTGCGCGACAAGGGCTCGGATCGTGAGGACCTGAGCAAGGACGACTTCCTGTCCTGGCACAAGGTTCTGGCCAAGAAGGGCTGGGTGGCCCCGTCGTGGCCGAAAGAGTGGGGCGGCTGCGGCTGGACCTCCACCCAGAAGTACCTGTTCGGCGAAGAGATGGCCCGGGCCGACGCGATCGCGGTGCTGCCCTTCGGCGTCGCCATGGTGGCCCCGGTTATCTACACCTTCGGCACCCAGGAGCAGAAGGAACGCTACCTGCCGAAGATCTACAACGGCGAAGAGTGGTGGTGCCAGGGGTACTCGGAGCCGGGCGCCGGTTCGGACCTCGCGTCGCTGAAGACCAAGGCCGAGCGCATCACCGGCGACGACGGCAAGGAATACTACATCGTCAACGGCCAGAAGACCTGGACCACGCTGGCGCAGCACGCCGACTGGGGCTTCTTCCTGGTCCGCACCAATCCTGAGGCCAAGATCCAGGAAGGCATCAGCTTCCTGCTGATCGACATGAAGAGCCCGGGCATCACCGTGCGCCCGATCATCACCATCGACGGCGGCCACGAGGTCAACGAAGTCTGGCTCGAGAACGTCAAGGTTCCGGTCGAGAACCGCGTGTTCGAAGAGAACAAGGGCTGGACCTGCGCCAAGTTCCTGCTGGCTCACGAGCGCTCGGGCATCGCCGGCGTGGCGCGTTCGAAGCGCGGCGTCGAGCGGGTTCGCGAGATGGCTTCGGTCGAGTTCGGCGACGACGGCGACAACCTGCTGAAGGACTCCGATTTCAAGCGCAAGGTCGCGGAACTTGAGATCGACCTGACCGCGCTCGAGTACACCGAGCTGCGCGTTCTGGCGGCGGAAAGCGCCGGCAAGGGCCCCGGCCCCGAATCGTCGCTGCTCAAGATCAAGGGCACCGAGATCCAGCAGCGGCTGACCGAGCTGGCTCTGGAAGCGGCGGGCCACTACGCCTCGCCCTACTTCCGTGGCTTCCCGGAGGACGGCGACAACGCCAATCCGATCGGCCCCGACAGCGCCCACCGCACCGCGCCCAACTACTTCAACACCCGCAAGACCTCGATCTACGGCGGGTCGAACGAAATCCAGCGCAACATCATCGCCAAGATGGTTCTGGGCCTCTAGGCTTCGGACCAACCACAAGAAACGCATCTTAGTCAGGGACGCCCGATGGACTTCAATTTCTCCGAAGAGCAGTCGATGCTGCGCGACACCGTCGCCAGCTTCCTGCAGGACAAGTACGACTTCGATAAGCGCCAGAAGCTGATCAAGTCCGAGAGCGGCTGGAGCGCCGACATCTGGGAAGCCTTCGCCAATGAGCTGGGCATCCTCGGCGCGCCCTTCTCGGAAGAGCTGGGCGGCCTGGGCGGCGGCGCCATCGAAAACATGATCGTCATGGAAGAGTTCGGCAAAGCCCTGGTGGTCGAGCCCTACCTCGGCACCGTGGTCATCGGCGGCGGCTTCCTGAAGCATTCGGGTCACGCCCAGGCGGCCGAGCTGATCGGCGGCATCATCGAAGGCAAGGTCACCATCGCGTTCGGCTATGCCGAGCCGCAGGCCCGCTACAACTGGGCCGACGTGAAGACCACCGCCAAGAAGGAAGGCGACGGTTATGTGCTGAACGGCCACAAGGCGGTCGTCATCGGCGCCCCCTGGGCCAGCCACCTGATCGTCACCGCCCGCACCAGCGGCGGCCAGCGTGATGAGGCCGGCATCTCGGTGTTCCTCGTCGAGAAGGGCGCCAAGGGCGTCGTCACGCGCGACTACCCGACCGTCGATGGTCAGCGCGCCTCGGAGGTCTACCTCGAGAACGTGTCGGTCCCGGCTTCGGCCCTGATCGGCGAAGAGGGCAACGGCCTGCCGCTGGTCAACAAGGTGCTGGACGAGGCTGCGGCCGCTGCCTGCGCCGAGGCCGTCGGCGCCATGCGCAAGATGCATGAGCAGACCCTCGAGTACGCGCGCCAGCGCAAGCAGTTCGGCACGGCGATCGCCAACTTCCAGGTGCTGCAGCACCGGATGGTCGACATGTTCATGAACGTCGAGCAGTCGGTGTCGATGACCTACATGGCCACCCTGAAGCTCGACGAGAGCGACGCGGAGCGGGCCAAGGCCGTCTCGGCCGCCAAGGTGCAGATCGGCAAGGCCTGCAAGTTCGTCGGCCAGAACGCCATCCAGATCCACGGCGGCATGGGCATGACCGAGGAGCTGGCTGTCGGCCACTACTTCAAGCGCGCGACGATGATCGAGGGGCTGTACGGCTCGGTCGATCACCACCTGCGCCGCTATGAGACGCTGAGCTTCGGCAAGGCGGCGTAAGCCACCTTCTCGCGGTGATTTCGGAAAGGCCCGGGAGAACTCCCGGGCCTTTCTTTTTGCCGGCTGGGAGAGGGTGGACTTCCGCAAGGGGACATCGGCAGTTTGAGAAAAACTGAGGAACCGAAATGAATTATGAAGAGGTCGTTCGCGGGCGCCGGAGCATCCGCGGCTATCAGCAAAAGCCGGTGCCAAAGGCGGTGATCCGCGAGGTCCTCGAACTGGCCACGCGCGCGCCGTCGTCGCTGAACACCCAGCCCTGGCACTTCCATGTCATCGCCGGCGAGCCGCTGGACCGCATCCGGGCCGGCAATACCGAGCGCAACCTGGCCGGCGTGCCCCACAGCCGCGAGTTCCGCACCCAGGGCGAATACGGCGGCGCGCACCGTGAGCGGCAGATCGGCGTCGCCAAGCAGCTGTTCGCGGCCATGGGCATCGCCCGGGAAGACAAGGAGGCCCGCATGGACTGGGTGCTCCGTGGCTTCCGCCAGTTCGACGCGCCGGTGTCGATCGTGGTCACCTACGACCGCTCGATCCACGGCAGCGACATCGGGCCGTTCGACTGCGGCGCCGTGGTCAACGCCCTGGTCAACGCCGCCTGGTCGCGGGGCCTCGGCTGCGTGATCAACAGCCAGGGGATCATGCAGTCGCCGGTGGTGCGGGAGCATGCCGCCATTCCGGACGACGAGGTCATCATGATCTGCGTCGCCATGGGTTACCCGGACGACAGCTTCCCGGCCAACGCCGTGGTTTCGGAACGCAAGAGCCTCGATGAGGCGGTGGTGTTCGTCGGCTTCGACGACTAGGGCCCGCCGCCCGCTGCAGGCCCGGCTATCGAAGCGCCAAAGCCATTATAGCGCTGATGGCGTGGCTACAAAAACAGGCGATGCCTTCGCCGGGCCGAGACAATCGAGCCAAAAGCCCGCAGGCGTAGGCTTTTGCGTGGGCCGGGTCTGCGCGTTTGTAGCCCGGGGCGTAGGTCGGTCTGTAGGTCGACCCGCAGCGTTTGTGGGTCGAAAGCGCACCACGGCGACCTACGCGCCAGTCCGGTCGTCTGGCGCAGGTCGAAAAAGCCCATGAATATGTCTAGACATATTATTTAAGTTGTTGAAACAGAAGCACAATTTTTGCCGGAGATCGCGTGTCGATCAGCGGGCGCAGGGCTGGCGCCCGAACTCCGGTCCCGCCTATCGCCTGAACGGCCAGCGCTGATATGGTGCGCCAAAGCGTTGGGAAGCATCATGATTTCAGTGTCTCGCCGATCGGCAATCGCCCTGTCCGCCTCAGCCCTTGCGATGGCGGCGGCGCCGCGCGTGATGGCGCAGGGGGGCGCCGAATGGACTCCCGCGCAGGCCCGGGAAATTCTCGACAAGACCCAGTCGCTGACCCTCGCCCCGGACCTCGGCCATCTGTCGGCCGGCGAGCAGGCGGCGGTCGGCAAGCTGCTGCAGGCCGGGGCCATCTTCCAGGATGTCTATGAGGTGCAGCGGCACCGCGCCGCCCTGCAGGTGCGCGGCGCCCTGGCCCGGCGCACCGACGCCCATGGCCGGGACCTGGCGACCCTGTACCGGGTGTTCCAGGGTCCGATCGCCACCACCCTGGACAACAAGCGCGTTCCCTTCGTCGCCGTCGATGACGCCCCGGCCGGCAAGAACGTCTATCCGTGGGATCTGACCAAGGCCGAGTTCGAGGCCTACCTCGCGGCCCATCCGGCCGAGAAGGCGGCGCTGACCCACGAGCGCTCGGTCGTCCGCCGCGCCGACAGGCCGACGCTTAACCGCGACCTCGGCAAGCTCAATCTCTATCCGGCCCTCGACACCCTGCACCCGGGCCTGCGGGCGCGGCTTGAGCGGCTGAACCGGAGGCCGGACGCCAGGGTGCTGTACGCGGCGCCCTATTCGGTGGCCTACGCCGACGAGATGATCCGCTGTCACGCCCTGCTGAACGAGGCGGCCGACGCGGTCGCGGCCGACGACTGGGCCTTCGCCAAATACCTGCGCAACCGCTCGCGCGACCTGCTCAGCGACGACTACGAGTCCGGCGACGCGGCCTGGCTGAAGGGGCGGTTCAGGAACCTCAACGCCCAGATCGGCGCCTATGAGACCTATGACGACGAACTGGCCGGCACCCGCGCCTTCTACAGCTTCAGCCTGCTGGCCACCCGCAACGAGGAAGGCGCGGCCCTGCGAGCGGCGATGAATGGCATCCAGGCGCTGGAGGACAGCCTGCCGACGCCGAGCCACAAGAAGGTGCAGGAGGACATCCCGGTCGGCGTCTACGACGTGATCGCGGACTTCGGTCAGGCGCGTGGGACTAATACGGCGACCAACCTGCCCAACGAGGCCTATCTGGTCGAGCGCTACGGCAGCATCATCCTGCTGCGCGTCAACATCATGCGCAATCCTGACCTGTTCAAAGGCAGTGGCGACGTGTTCGGGGCGGCGGTGGCCCAGCCCTATGCGGGGCACCTGACCTCGGACGCCAACTTCTACCGCACCCTCTGGCACGAGGTGGGCCACTACCTTGGGCCGGACCTGACCCAGGACGGCGGCCAGTTCGCCGATGTGCTGGGCGCCGACGCCAGCCTGCTGGAGGAAATGAAGGCCGATCTCGTCTCCTTGTTCGTGGCGGAGGAACTGAAGACGCGCGGCTACTACAGCGAGGACCAGCTACGGGCGGTCTATGCCAGTGGCATCCTGCGCTGCCTGCAGAACAACCGGCCGCGCCGCGAGCAGCCGTACAACATGATGCAGCTCATGCAGTGGAACTGGTTCCTCGACCGCAAGGTGCTGAGCTTCGATGCGGCGACGGCGAAGATGTCGATCGACTATGGGCGTTACCACGCGGCCGTGGCCGACCTCCTGAAGGCGGTGCTGGCCCTGCAGGTCGCCGGCGACAAGGCGGCGGCCGAGGCCTTCATCACCAGGTGGGGAAGCTGGGACGAGGCGCTGCACGGGAAGATCGCGGGCAACATCAGGGCCCAGCAGCGCTATCGCTTCCGGCTGGTCAACTATGCGGCGTTGGCGAAAGCCTGATCCCTCGAAAGCGCCGCCAGCAGGCCGACGCCCAGCCAGGCGCCCACGATCGGGCTGGGGCCCATGCCGAGGAAGGGGACCGGGAAGGCGCCCAGGAAGGGTGCGCCGGCCCAGGCCAGCAGGAAGAGCCCGAGAGACAGGGCCGGTAGCCGGGTTGCCGGCGCGGTGGCGGCGAGGGTCGGGGCGACGGCCGTCAGGATCAGCAGGGACAGCGCCAGGGCGCCCATCGAGACCGACTGGGCGAAGGCCAGGCCGATGACGCCTTCGACTTCAGGGACCGGGGTCAAGGGATCGGGCTTTTGCCAGGCCCAGACGGCGGCGCCGATCGCCAGGGCGACAAGAATCAGGCGGCTGCGCGGGCGGGCGTGGAAGCTCCAGGCGGCGAGGACGGCGACGACCGCCAGGGCGGTGGCCTGCGAGGCGTCCGGCTGGGCGATGGTCAGGGCGAGGGCGGCGAGGATGGCGAGCCAGGAGCCGGTTGGCCAGAAGTCCATGCGGGCGGCGAAGGCGACGACGAAGGCCGGTCCCAGCAGCATGGCGACATTGGCCTGGACCGGGCCGAGCGCCAGCCAGCGGTGGACGCCCTCAAGGCCCGGATTGAGGAAACTTGCCATCAGCGCCACCGGCAGCAGCCACAGGAAGACCGGCAGGGCGCTGCGTCGGACCTTCAGCGCGATGATCGCGGCGACGACCGCGCCGATCGCCCAGGCCGCGAGGTTGCGCAGGCCGAGGGTGAGGGGCACGCCGCTGGCCGAGCAGATGGCTACGCCGGCCAGGACGGCCGCGACGGAGACAAGGCCAAAGACGCCTAGCAGGGGGATGGCTCTGAATCGGGCAGGCACAGGGGACTCGCTGGAAGGGTGCGGTGATAGTGTCAGGGCCGGCCGCGTCCGTCTTCGGCCATCACGGCTTCAGCCAGGCGAAGGCGCGGGTCAGGAAGGCCTGTCCGCCCCGCTCGACGGGCGGGCCATGGGCCATGATCACCGTCTCCGACGGCCAGGCCAGGATGCGGCGCACCGCCGCGCGGGCGGCCGGACGGTCGGTGAAGGCGGTCCGGAACTTGCGGGGGACGGCGGGTTCGGCGGCGGTCATCAGGTCGAGGCGGGCGACGAGCGCCCGCCAGCCCTTGAACCAGCCCGGCGGAAACTGCTGGATCAGGTCGGTGAAGATGACGGTGCGGCTGGGCCGATGGAAGAAGACGACCTCGGTGGTGATCCGGTTGCCGCGCACGATAACCTGGTCGAGGTCGGCGGCCCAGTCGGCGGGCGGCGCATCGCCCAGTTCGATGTCTCCCTGCGAGGCGGCGAAGCCGGGCGCGACATAGGCCCGCGCCGCCGGGAAGGCCTGGCGCCATTCGGCGAGATAGCGATCGTGAAGACTGTTCGGCGCCACCAGCCGCGTCACCGGGCCGAGCGCCTCGACCTCCGTCCTGAGCGCGGGCGTCAGCGCCACCGGCGACCAGATCAGCAGGCCGCCATCGGCCAGGCGGATCACGGCCATCCGCGTCGGATAGGCAAACCCGATCACCTCGACCTGGGGCCCGGCGGCCAGCCAGAGACCGGACGCGAACGGTTGCAGCAGCGCCGTCATGCGATCTGGACGTCTACCCTGCGGAACTTCACGACGCCGGAGCCATACTGCAGGGCGATGGGGCCCTCGGCATGGGCGGCGTTGCGGGCGGCGTCGACCGTCTTCTCGCCGTTCAGCACGACGGTGAGGCTGTCGCCCCGGGCGCTGATCTCCAGCAGGCTCCAGCGGCCGGCGGCGCGGGGCATGGGCGAGACCTTCGCGACATCGACGATCGCGCCGGTGCCGTAGGTCGGGTCCGGACGGGCGTCGAAGACGTTGACCTCGTAGGCGTTGGCCGGGTTGAAGGTCGTGCGGTCGGAGCAGCGGATGAAGACGCCGGAGTTAGCCTCCGGGCTGATCCAGATTTCGACGCGAAGGTCGAAGTCACGGTAGCTGGCGTCGGAGACGAGGAAGCTCATCGCGCCCTTGTCGGCGGCGAGGATGCCGTCCTCGACGGACCAGTTGGCGTCGCCGACGGGCGTCCAGCCGGTCAGGTCGCGGCCGTTGAGCAGCGGGATGAAGCCGCCCGCAGCCAAGGCGGGGCTCGCCAGGCCGGTGGCGGCGAGGCCGAGCATCAGGTCGCGTCTGTGGATCATGCCGTCCCCCCCTGTGCGGCGTAGCTTGTCTGGCGGGCGCGGGACTGGCAACCGCCTGGCGTTGAACCCACCCATGCCGTCATCCCGGCCGCAGCGCAGCGGAGAGCGGGGACCCGGGCGGGTCAAGCGCCGTGATCGGCAGCTTCGCCTTCCGCGCCCCGTCCCTCCTGGGTCCCGGATCGGCCTGCGGCCGTCCGGGATGACGGGCGCTGTCACTACAACGGTGCGCAGGCGTCCTTCAGCCACTCACCGGCTTCACCGTCGACGAGCGGGCCAACCTCCGCCAGGACCCGGGCGTGGTAGCTGTTGAACTGGGTGCGTTCGACGTCGGTCAGCATGTCGAGGACGACCAGCCGCTTGTCGATCGGGGCCAGGGTCAGGGCCTCGAAGCGGTGCATGGGGCGCTCGCCGCCGGGGATGTCCTCGGCCGGCATGACCACTTCGAGGTTCTCGATGCGGATGCCGTACTCGCCGCTCTTGTAGTAGCCGGGCTCGTTCGAGACGATCATGCCGGGCTGCAGGGCGACGGTGTTGGGGGCCTTGGCGATGCGGTGCGGGCCTTCGTGGACACCGAGGTAGACGCCGACGCCGTGGCCGGTGCCGTGATCGTAGTCGAAGCCCTCTGACCACAGGGCGGCGCGGGCGAAGGCGTCGATCTGGCTGCCGGTGGTGCCGGCCGGGAAGCGCAGGCGGGCGAGCGCCAGGTGGCCCTTGAGGACCAGGGTGTTGCGCCGCTTCATCTCCGCCGTCGGCTCGCCGATGGCCATGGTGCGGGTCACGTCGGTGGTGCCGTCGAGGTACTGACCGCCGCTGTCGACGAGCAGCAGGGAGCCCGGCGCCGCGCGTTCGTTGGAGCGTTCGGTCGGGCGGTAGTGGGGCAGGGCGCCGTGGCCGTTGGCGGCGCCGATGGTGTCGAAGCTGAGGTCCTGCAGGACGCCGGTGGCCTCGCGGAAGCTTTCCAGCCTGGCGACGGCTTCCTTCTCGTCCGGCGGGTTGCTCTGCCCTTCGGTGGCGATCCAGTGGAGGAAGCGGCTGAGCGCGGCGCCGTCGCGGCGGTGAGCCTCGCGCGTGCCGGCGATCTCGACAGCGTTCTTGCAGGCGCGGGGCAGGGTGGTGGGGTCCATGCCGCGGATGACGGCGTCGCCCAGCTTGTCGAAGTACCAGGCCGAGGACTGGGCCGGGTCGACGAGGACCTTCTGGCCCTTCAGGGCGTCGAGGGCGGGTTCGAGGTCTTCGGGGGTTTCCAGGCTGACCTGGTTGCCGAGCCAGGCGGGCAGCTCGGCCGTCACCTTGTCCGGATCGAGGAACAGGCGGGCGGTGCCGTCGGCGCGGACCACGGCCTGGCTGAGGGGCAGCGGGGTGCGGATGACGTCGCCGCCGCGGACGTTGAACAGCCAGGCGATAGATGCCGGAGCGGTGAGGACGGCGGCGTCGGCGCCGAGTTTCTTCAGAGCCTCGCCGATGCGGGCGCGCTTGGCGGCGCTATCCTCGCCGGCGTATTCGATCGGCTGCGGCACGACCTTGGCCTTGGGCTGGGCCGGGCGCTCGGCGCCCCAGGCGCTGTCGAGCGGGTTGGGTGTCACGGGCTTGAGGGTGGCGCCGGCCTTGTCGGCGGCCTTTTTCAGGCCGGCGAGGGCGTCGGGGCTGTGCAGGCGCGGGTCGTAGCCGATGACCTGGCCCTTCTGGAGCTCGACGTAGGCGGGGACGCCGCCCTCGACCAGGTCGCGGATTTCGAACAGGCCTTGATCGACCTGTTCGCGGACCTGCAGCGTGTAGCGGCCATCGACGAAGACGGCCGCCTTGTCCTTCATGATCACCGCCGCCCCGGCCGAGCCGGTGAAGCCGGTGGCCCAGGCCAGCCGGTCGTTGGCGGCCGGCAGGTATTCGTTCTGGTGCTCGTCCTCGTGAGGGACCAGCAGGCCGTCGAGACCCTGCCGGGCCATGGCGGCGCGGATCAGGGGCACATGTTTCGAGCCGAAGGACGGGTCGGTGGATTCATCGAAGGTCTGGCGCATGGGATGGATTTAGGCCTGCCGGACAGGTCGTGCAAACCCGATTCAATTTGTCGCATGCCCGACTAACGGTGCGCTAACCACGTTGCGGGATAACGGCTGCTTCAATCATCGGGGGATGACCATGACCTGCGACTGCAACAGCCTGGGCCGCTGGCCTGTTATGACCCGCCGCGCGGCGCTGGCGGGAGCGGTCGGCATGGGCCTGGCCGCCATGGCGCCGGCGGCCGCATTCGCCGGAGGTCACTGCGAGGCCCTGCTGCTGACCTGCATGGACTTCCGCCTCGCCAACGAGGTGACCGCCTACATGGACGCCCGGGGGCTTCGGGACAAATACGATCACGTCATCCTGGCCGGCGCTTCGCTGGGCGCGCTGAACGACAAGTTCCCGGCCTGGAAGGATGTGTTCATGACCCACATCGACCTGGCGGTGCAGTTGCACGAGGTCCACCGGGTCATCATCCTCGATCACCGGGACTGCGGGGCCTACAAGCTGGTGCTGGGCGAGGCGTCCGTGAAGGACCCCGAAACCGAACTGAAGAGCCATGTCACCCAGCTTTATGCCGTCCGCTCGGCCATCATGGCCAAGCACCCGCACATGGAGGTCGAGATCGGCCTGATGTCGCTGGACGGCAAGGTGATGCAGATCGTCTAGTTCAGTGGCAGCGGATCCTCGACCGGGGCCGGCTGGGCAGCCACCGCTTCGGCGGCTTCGGCGCGGGCCCGCTCGGCGGCGGCGCGGGTTTCCGCAGCGGCGGCGCGAGCTTCTGCGGCCGAGCGGTCTGCGGCCAGTTGAGCGTTGGCGGCGGCGGCATTGTAGCTCGACTGGGCCTGGGTCGTGGCGGCGTTGTATCCGGCCTGGGCGCCTTCCAGCGCGCCCTGCGCGCGGGCCTGTTCCGCGACCGTGCTGAGATCTTCCTGGGTGACGGCGGCGTCGCGGTTGGCGGATGCGACCATGAAGGCGACCGCGATGATGGCGACCACAGCCACGAGGGCGGCGATCAACCACGCGGCCGTGTTGTTGCTGCGGCGGACTTCGACGGCCCGGACGGTCCCGGTGGTTTCGTCGTAGACGGTGCGGGTCTCGCCCGGTTCGTAGCTCATGGCCTGCTCACTCCTGTCGTCCTCGATGGGGTGACAACGGGAGGCGATGAGTCGGGTTCCAGGCACGGCCTGTTTCCAGAGGTCTTTCACTCAGGAAGAAGCCGCCCGTGCGGCGCGCCCCATGCTTCGCTTGAGGGCTTCAGCCCTTCTCGAGGACGAGCGTGGCCCAGGCGTCCCTGTGCAGGCGGCGCTTCAGGCGGAAGCCCCGCGACAGATAGGCCGCCTTGACCCGCCGTTCCTGGGTGCGCAGGAGGCCGGACAGAATGGCGATGCCGCCAGGCTTCAGGGCGCCCTTGATGTCCTGGGCCAGGGAAACCAGCGGCGGGGCCAGGATATTGGCGAACACCAGGTCATAGGGGGCGGTGGCGGCGACCCGGCGGTGGTTGAGGCCAGAGGCGTAGACGAACCGGGCGTTCGACTTGTTGACCCGGGCGTTCTCGCCGGCGATGCGCACGCTCGGCCTGTCGATATCGGTGCCGACGGCCAGCTTGCTGCCGGTGCGGGCGGCGGCGATGGCCAGCACGCCGGTGCCGGCCCCGACGTCCAGAACCTTGCCGAAGCGCCGGCCCTTGAGAAGGTCGTTGAAGACCCGCAGGCAGCCGGCCGTGGTGCCGTGGTGGCCGGTGCCGAAGGCCGCGCCGGCCTCGATGCGCAGCTGAACGGAATTGGCCGGGGCGAGGCCCTTGTCGTGCATTCCGAAGACGAAGAAGCGGCCCTCGCGCACCGGCGGCAGGCCGGACAGCGACATGGCCAGCCAATCGGCGTCGGCAAGGTCTTCGGTGGTGACCTTGAGTTCGGTCCAGCCGGCCAGAACCCGGCGGATCTCGTCAGCCTCGTCGCGGGTCACCGGGAAGGCGTCGATGCGCCAGATGCCGCGATCCTCGTCCTCTTCCAGGATGGAGTAGGTGGCGCCCTCGAGCAGCGGGTTGCCGTCCATCGCTTCGGCGGCGGTCTCGGCGGCGATGCGGGGGCCGCGGGCGATGATCTGGACGGCGTCGTCGACGATTTCGGTCATGGCGCGGGGTTTAGCGGAAAACCGCCGGCGCTCAATGACCTATCAGGATATGGCCGGTCAGGATTGAGGGGCGGCCCGCGATGTGTCGCCGCTGGCCGCCGCTTCCTCGCGCTCGAAGGCGGCCATGGCCGCCGGCGGCGCGTCGGCCGGCTCGAAGACCTGCGGGCCGAGATCGGCGGGCGCCTCGTCGCTGGAGATGCCGGCCAGGATGCCGCCACCTTCGCTGGGGTACCGGACGACGGCGTCGTAGTTGGCGGTCTGGTAGGTGGAGGGCGTATAGCTGGCCGGCTCGATCATCGGCAGGTCGGGCGCGGAGTCCTGCCAGTGGGTGTCCACATAGCCGTCGTCGGTCGCCGTGTAGTTGGCCGCCTGGTAAAGATGGTCGGTGCCGATCACGTAGTCCGGCACGCCGTAGGGATAGCTGCTGGTCCCCGCCTCGGCGTCGCCGTAGGCCATCCGACCGCTGTCGCCGAGCGCGATCTGGGGGCCGCCAATCCGTCCCTCGGCCAGGGTCGGGCGCAGCACGCCGCCGATCAGAAGACCCGACATGGTGGCGACACCGATACCGTAGAACAAGGACTTCATCGCGACTGCTCCTCCTGAGGGCACAGCGCGGATCGAGGGCTTTGGTTGCGTGGCCGACGCTAGGCCGGGTTGAGGACCGAAACGGTGAGGTTCGTGCGCAACAGGAAGCCGAGCGATTCATAGAGGCCGATAGCCCCCGTGTTGCCGGCGTAAGCATGCAGGAAGGGGGTCTCGCCGCGCGCCTGGATAGCGCCGGCGACATGACGCATCAGGTGGCCGGCCAGGCCCCTGCCGCGGTGCTGGGGCAGGGTGCAGACGCCGCTGACCTCGGTGAAGGGGCCGGTCCGCATGCGCATTCCGGCCATGGCGATCAGCACGCCGTCCTCTCGCACGCCAACGAAGTCGCCCAGCTCATGGGTGCGGGCGAAGAAGGGGCCAGGCCTGGTCAGGGTCGCCAGCGCCAGCATCTCGGGCGCGTCGGCTTCGGTCAGGGCGATGATTTCGAACGGCGACTTCAAGGGCGCGATCTGGCGCTCGGCGATCATCTGGACGGCCGGGGCCTGGCCCGCCAGGACAGTTCCGGGGACGGGCGGCAGGTCGGCCGGTTCGAAGAGATAGGTCTCGCCGTACTCGGCGACCAACTGGCCAAGGCCCTCGAGGCTTTCCGGCGATACATCGGGGACGGCGGCGAACAGGCCGAATTCCGGGTCGAAGCGCACCGCCGGGCCGCGCGCGATCGCGTGCTGCCGCTGGTTGATCTTCAGCGCGTTCCAGATCGGGCGGTTCAGAGGGTGAGGGCCGGTAACCATCGGGCGGCCCTTATCGGACCGTCAGGGAGTCGACGCAATCGCCTCAGGCCTTGAGGCGAGAGCCCAGCGCATGGAACTCGCCGATCGCGCCATAGACACCCAGGCCGATGCCCTGTGCGGCGAGGTCGAGGTCAAGGACGTTGTGGGTCAGGAACAGCATAACCGAGCCGTCGGTCGGATCGGCCTGCCACCAGCCGCCGAAAGCGCCGGGCCAGCTGACCGTCCCGACGCCGCCCTTGCCGTGAGTGAAGGCGGCGGTGGCTGGGTCCAGTACGGTGGCGAGACCGAGGCCGAAGCCGTGGCCGGGCAGGAAGGTGGGAACGCCCATCATCGTCGCGGCCTGGCGCTGGGGCTCGGTGAGACGGTTGCGGACCATGAGGTCGTAGCTGGCGGGCGTGAGGAGCGGGCCGCCGCCCTCGACGAACAGGCGGGCGAAGGTCAGGTAGTCGTCCAGCGTCGACCACAGGCCCTGGCCGCCGGACTCATAGGCCATGTCATCGGGGCGTTCA
>JAUMCZ010000289.1:0-3543 GCA_032122215.1 Caulobacter sp. | reverse complement strand
GCGAGCGATCCCCGGATCGCTCCCAAGCGCTCGATCGTCTTCATCCCGGAAACCGTCGGCATGCGGATGCCGAGCGGCGAGTCGCATGACGGCTATTGGTACATCTCCGACACCGGCGGCGGCGTGAAGGGCTCTCACATCGATCTCTTCACCGGCCACGGCCGAGGCTCGATGGCGCAGCTGATGAAGATCAACACCAAGACGGTGCAGGTGATGAAGGCCGGCACGTTCACAGGTTGCCCGAAGGCGGGCCAGCGCGTGGCGACGACGAAGTAGGTCAGGCGCCGACAAGCTGTGCCCTCGCTTTGGCCAGGCTTTTGGCGCCCGAGCGGATCATCAGGAACTTGCCCGACCAGACCCCGGGAACCGTCCACCGGCCCTCGATCTCCGTCCAGTCGGCGTTAAGACGGCCCTGATAGCGGACCACGTGGTCCCAGCCGCCTGTACCGTCGTAGGTCTTGTCGAAATAGACCATGGCCTCTTCGCGCTCGCCGTCGATCAGGGCGAACAGCGCACCCTGGACGCCGTCGTGGTGAAGGCCGTCCTCATGGGTCGATCCGGTCAGAAACGGGCCGGCTTCCAGCAGGGTGGCGGTGAAGCTGCCCGGTTCCTGTTCGTAGGGATAGGTGAACAGGCCGTGCCAGACGCCGGTCAACGACCTTGCCCCCTCATCGCTCGACATCGGTTCCCCCCAATAGCCAGGAGCTCAGATATCCCCGCCCACATTCGTCGGCGCAACGTTGGCGCGGGCGACGTGGATGCCGCATTCTGTCTTGTCCTGGCCGGCCCAGCGGCCGGCGCGGACGTCAGCGCCCTCTTCGACGGCGCTGGTGCAGGGCCAGCAGCCGATCGAGGGGAAGCCTTGCGCCACCAGCGGATGAGCCGGCAGGTCGTGCCTGGCGACGTAGGCGTCGAGTTCTTCCTTGCCCCAGTTGGCCAGGGGGTTGAACTTGACCTGGTGGTCGGCCTGCTCGACCACGGCCAGGCGCAGGCGGTCGCCGCCGTGGAAGCGCTTGCGGCCGGTCAGCCAGCCGTCGAAGCCCTCCAGGGCGCGGTCGAGGGGCAGCACCTTGCGGATGTTGCAGCAGGCGTCTGTGTCGGTCTTCCAGAGGTTGGCGTCGGGATCGCCGACAGCGAGGTCCTGGAAGCGGGGACGCAGGTCGCGGACGTCGGTGAGGCCCAGCTTGGTGGCCAGCTGGCGGCGGTAGTCGAGGGTCTGGCCAAACAGCATGCCGGTGTCGAGGAAGAGGACAGGGATGTCCCGCTTCACCTGGGCGGCAAGATGGAGCAGCACGGCGCTCTCGGCCCCGAAGGACGAGACGAGGGCAAGGCGCTCGCCGAAAGCCGCGACCGCGGCCTCGATGATGGTTGTCGGGTGAGCGTTGCGCAGTTCGGCGTCCAGCAGGGCAGCCGATGTGGGGCGCTCGAGTTGGTCGAAGGCCATCAGCCTCTCTCCTCGAAGGCCGGCGGGCGGTGGTCGGCCGCGCGCTGGTACACATGCCGGAAGAGGCCGGCGGCCTTGGCCCATTGTTCTGGCGTGGCGCCGTCGGCGGGCGCGAAGGCATCGAAACCCGTGCGGACCATGAAGTTGGCCTGTTGGGTGAGAACATCGCCGACCGCCCTCACCTCGCCCGCGTAGGCGAAGCGCTCGCGCAGCAGGGTGGCGGTCGTGAAGGTGCGACCATCGCGGAACTTCGGGAAGACCACGGCGACGAGGGCCAGACGCGGCAGGTCGTAGGCCAGGTCCTCGACCGCTTCACTGGTCTGGAGACGGACGCCGACGGCCCGGTTGCCGGTCACCAGGGCGTCGCCCTCGGCCTGGAAGCGCGCCAGGCTCAGGATGACGGGACCATCGGGAATGGCGTCCTCGTCGGCGACGTCGGTGAAGACGTCCTCGGCCGCTTCGAACCGGCCGTCCTGCAGCTTAATGAGCGTCGGCATAGACGGCCTCCTTGAACGGAGCCATGCCGGCGCGGCGGAAGGTGTCGAGGAAGCGCTCGTCCTTCTGGCGCAGGCCCAGGTAGGTTTCGACCAGTTTGTCGACGGCGTCGGCCACCTTGTCGGCCGGCAGGGCCGGACCCAGGATCGCGGCCAGGGAAGCGTCTTCCGCGCCCGAGCCGCCGAGGCTGAGCTGGTAGAATTCCTCGCCCTTCTTGTCGACGCCGAGCACGCCGATATGGCCGACGTGGTGGTGACCGCAGGCGTTGATGCAGCCGCTGATCTTGATCTTCAGCTCGCCGATGTCCTCGGCCCGGTCGGCGTCGGCGAACCGGTCCTGGATCGACTGGGCGACCGGGATGGCGCGGGCATTGGCCAGGGCGCAGTAGTCGAGGCCCGGGCAGGCGATGATGTCGCTGATCAGGCTGATGTTGGAGGTGGCGAGGCCCGCCGCCTGCAGCGCGCGGTGGACGGCGGGGACGTCGTCCAGCTTCACGTGGGGCAGGACCAGGTTTTGCTCGTGGGTGACGCGGATGTCGGAGAGGCCATAGCGTTCGGCCAGGTCGGCGACGACGTCCATCTGGTCTGCCGAGGCGTCGCCGGGCGTGGCGCCGGGGGCCTTCAGGCTGATCTCGACGATGGCGTAGCCCGGCTGCTTGTGGGCCTTGACGTTGTTGCGCACGAAGCGGGCGAAGCCGGCATCGGCGGCGCGTGTCGCTTCGAAGACGTCCGAGTGGGGCGCCAGGGTTTCGAACGGGACCTTGATGAAGCCGCCGCGGATGCGGGCCAGTTCGGTGTCGGGCAGGTCGCGGCCTTCGCCGATCCTGGCCCATTCCTCCTCGACCTGACGGCCGAACTCTTCGGCGCCAAGGCTGGCGACGAGGATCTTGATGCGGGCCTTGTAGATGTTGTCGCGGCGGCCGTGGCGGTTGTAGACGCGCAGCACCGCTTCCAGATAGCTGATCAGCCGGCCGGCCGGCAGGAACGGCTTGATGGTCGGCGCCAGGTAGGGCGTGCGGCCCTGGCCACCACCGACCATCACCTCGAAGCCCAGCGCGCCGTCGGCGTTGCGCAGGACCTTGAGGCCGATATCGTGGGCGCGGGCGGCGGTGCGATCGGTGTCCGCCGCGGTGACGGCGATCTTGAACTTGCGCGGCAGGTAGCTGAACTCGGGGTGCAGGGTGGACCATTGGCGCAGGACTTCGGACCAGACGCGGGGGTCGTCGACTTCCTGTGCGGTGGCGCCGGCATAGGGGTCGCTGGTGACGTTGCGGATGCAGTTGCCGCTGGTCTGGATGGCATGCATCTGGACCGTGGCCAGATGGTCGAGAATGTCCGGCGCGTCGCCCAGCCTGATCCAGTTGAACTGGATGTTCTGGCGGGTGGTGAAGTGGCCATAGCCCTTGTCCCAGGTACGGGCGATGTGGGCGAAGGCGCGGAACTGGGTGGGGTTCAGCGAACCATAGGGGACGGCGACCCGCAGCATGTAGGCGTGGAGCTGCAGGTAGAGGCCGTTCATCAGGCGCAGGGGCTTGAACTGGTCCTCGGTGAGATCGCCGGCAAGCCGCGCGACGACCTGGCCGCGGAACTCGGCGGCGCGGTCCT